>JAKFXK010000025.1 GCA_021731445.1 Nevskiaceae bacterium
GCGACGGACTGCTTCAGCGCCAAGCAGAACACCACGGGCACTAAGGTGGAATCGGTCTACGAATCGCGTACCACGAATCCCACCAGCAGTTCGACCTTGACCGGCACCTACACCATTCAGGGAGCCGGGACCTTCAATGGCAAGAACAGCACCCGCACCAGCTACACGACGGATTTAACTTCTTCGCAGGCCAGCGCCAATTCGACCTCCAGCGGCAACACCCACACCCAGATCGATACCGCCGCCAAGCGGTTCACGGCGATCGGTGTCGAGTCGCAGTCCTCAACTTCGCAGGGCAGTGTCAACCAGACCACCAGCATCGAGCCGGGGATACTGTTCCGCTTCGACCTGAATCCCGCCGACAATTTCAACCAGAGTTATACGGTGACGGTCAGCGGAACGGCTTCGGGTTTTGCCTTCGGCCCGTTCTCGACGATGACCACGCGCAAGACCACTTACCTGGGCCAGGAGTCGGTCACGGTGCCGGCCGGCACGTTCAATTCCTGCAAGTTCCAGTACGAGGACACGAGCACGGCATCCGGCCAGACCACCACGGGCACGACAGTCTCCTGGGTGGCAAAAACCCATGGCATCGAGGTGAAATCGGTGTCAGGCAACACCACCAACGAGATCAAGTCGCTGAAAATCGACAACGCGACGATATCGGGCTCATGAACGGGGAGCCGCTGCCGTCTGACGACTCAGCACGGCAGCGGAAACTCCAGCATCCCTTCGAGCGTGCCTTCAACCCAAGGCAGCGGTGGTGACCAAAGGTAGTGCCAGCCGACGGCGCCCTGACCGGCTATCGCTACGAAGGGGGCTTCTTCAAGGGGCGCATCGGCGGCAATGGGGCAAAGACCGGCGGGCCGGCGACCAAGCTGGCCCTCGGTGGCGTTGCGCAACTGGCGATTTCAGCCCACCAGGCTTCAGTCCCGATGCCTATGTGAGCTGTACGGCTACGCACTGCCAGGAAGTCCCGGTGCCAACTTCAACGAGAGCGCTGATGGTGCGCATCCAGGATGATGGCGCAGGCCATGTCGATGGCGTTGCTGCGGCGCTGCGTCGTCCACGGGTCAAGCGTGCTTTGCCAGCCTGACAAGCTGCTGAAGCCCAGCCCCGATGCCCAAAGCCTCGGGGGCTTTCTTGATGGGTTTGCAGTAAACCTGAATAGCCCCCTTGAAAGCGCTCAGATCGTCCGCAACAATTAGCAGCCTAGCGCAGAGAGTGCTAACAACACCCGCACCCCCGCCCTGGCAAGCCCGAAAACCCAAGTTTCCCAACCACACTCCACAGGAGCATCCATGAACCTGCGTCCCCTGCACGATCGCGTGATCGTCAAGCGTCTCGAAGAAGAAAAGAAGTCCGCCGGCGGCATCATCATCCCTGACCAGGCCGCTGAAAAACCCGTGCGTGGCGAGATTCTCGCCGTCGGTACGGGCAAGCGCGGCGATGACGGCAAGGTGCACGCCATGGACGTGAAAGTCGGCGACACCGTGCTGTTCGGCAAGTACTCCGGCTCGGAAGTGAAAATCGAAGGCAAGGAATACGTCGTGATGCGTGAAGACGACATCATGGCCGTGTTCACCAAGTGACCAGTCGCAGGCTGGTCATCCCCGCGAAAGCGGGGATCCAGTTCTGCTCTCGGACAAACAAACAACTGGATTCCCGCTTTCGCGGGGGATGACAACAAGCAAATAGGAGTTTCAAATGGCAGCTAAAGAAGTCAAATTCGGCGACGACGCCCGCACCCGCATGGTGGCCGGCGTCAACATCCTCGCCAACGCGGTGCGCGTCACCCTCGGCCCCAAGGGCCGCAACGTCATTCTCGACAAGAGCTATGGCGCACCCACCGTCACCAAGGACGGCGTCAGCGTCGCCAAGGAAATCGAGCTGCGCGACAAGTTCGAGAACATGGGCGCACAGCTGGTCAAGGAAGTCGCGTCGAAAACCAACGACGCCGCCGGCGACGGCACCACCACCGCCACCGTGCTGGCCCAGGCCATCGTCAACGAGGGCCTGAAGTCGGTCACCGCCGGTGTTGACCCGATGGACATCAAGCGCGGCATCGACAAGGCCGTCGAGGCCGTCACTGCCGAACTCAAGAAGATCGCCCGCAAGGTGCCGAGCAACGACACCAAGGCCATCGCGCAGGTCGGCACCGTCTCGGCCAACGCTGACGAGGCCGTTGGCGAGATCATCGCCAAGGCGATGGGCAAGGTCGGCACCGAAGGTGTCATCACCGTCGAAGAGGGCAAGGGCCTCGAGAACGAACTGGACGTCGTCGAAGGCATGCAGTTCGACCGCGGCTACCTCTCGCCCTACTTCATCAACAACGCGCAGGCCCAGCAGGTGGTGCTCGAGAACCCGGTGATCCTGATCACCGAGAAGAAGATCTCGAACATCCGCGATCTGCTCCCCGTGCTCGAAGGCGTGGCCAAGTCCGGCCGTCCGCTGCTCATCGTCGCTGAAGACGTGGACGGCGAAGCCCTTGCCACCCTCGTCGTCAACAACCTGCGCGGCATCCTCAAGGTCGCGGCCGTCAAGGCCCCCGGCTTTGGCGACCGCCGCAAGGAAATGCTGAAGGACATCGCCACCCTCACCGGCGGCACCGTGATCAGCGAAGAGCTGGGCATGAGCCTGGATAAAGTGGTCGTCGAAGATCTCGGCAACGCCAAGAAAGTCATCCTCGACAAGGAAAACACCACCATCATCGACGGTGCCGGCGAGAAGACGAAGATCGACGCGCGCATCTCCGAGATCAAGTCCCAGGTCGAGTCCTCGACCAGCGACTACGACAAGGAGAAGCTGCAGGAGCGTCTGGCCAAGCTCTCCGGCGGTGTCGCCGTCATTAAGGTCGGTGCTGCAACCGAAGTGGCGATGAAGGAAAAGAAGGCCCGCGTCGAAGACGCCCTGCACGCCACGCGCGCTGCGGTGGAAGAAGGCATTGTCGCCGGCGGCGGTGTGGCGCTGGTGCGTGCGGGCCTCGTGCTCGAAAAGCTGAAAGGCTCCAACGACGACCAGACCATCGGCATCAACATCCTGCGTCGCGCGCTGGCTGAACCGCTGCGCCAGATCGTCAAGAACTCGGGCGCCGAGCCTTCGGTCGTGCTGAACAAGGTCATGGAAGGCAAGGGTGCCTTCGGCTACAACGCCGCCGATGGCAGCTACGGCGACATGCTGGAGCTGGGCATTCTCGACCCGGCCAAGGTCACCCGCCTGGCGCTGCAGAATGCAGCTTCTGTCGCCGGTCTCCTGCTCACCACGGAGGCGATGATCGCTGAAATGCCGAAGAAGGATGAGCCGATGATGCCTCCGGGCGGTGGTGGTGGCATGGGTGGCATGGGCGACTTCTAAGTATCGTCCTGACAGGAACGTCGCCGTCCAGGCGACGACTGTCAAACCCGGTTACACGCAACCTGCTTCACCAACAAGGCACCTTCGGGTGCCTTGTTTTTTTTGGGGCAGCCGCAGGAGATTGCTCAGGATTCTTGCGTCCGCCTGCCACGTTTCACCAATGAGGCCATCAGGCGCTCTGCGGCGTCGTTGTCGGCACGGGCCTCCATCTTGCCCAGCGATTCCAGCACCGCCGCCCGGGTGAGCAACAGCTCGAGCATCAGGCCATCTTCGGGTTGCTGACGCTGGCTTGCGGCCTGATGGCGGACTGCAAGGCAGGCAGGGTTTCGGGCTGAAGCCTGCCGTTGGCCAGCTCGGTCCTGGCCAGCAGCAGAGTCGCCCGCAAGCGGTGGGCATCGCCGGGATTGGCCCCGCTCGACTGCCGCAGCAGCTGTCTCGCCAGTGTCAAGGCTGATGCTCTACCAGTGCTGCGTCCCAGCAACGCGCTGACCTGCATCTCCTGACCAATCAGTGTCCAGCCATGGTCTCTGTCGACTGTGGTGGCCATGTCAGGCAGCAGCGAGGCCAACACCACCTCCGCCTCGCCAAACTGCTGTTGTGCCAGATGCCAGCGGGCACGCGCATAACGCGCCAAAAGACCGATGCGGTGCTGCGACGGCAGCCTGGCGGCGATCGCATCCATCTCCCGGATGGCCGTATCGGCTTCAGGCCAGCGGCCCATCTCGATGTAGAGCTTGGCGCGGGTGATGTTGACCTAGCCGAGATGCGTCTTGCCCCCGGTGGCATCGTCCTGGAAGCTTTGGTAGACCGCCTCGATATGCTCGGCGGCTTCGTGCAGATCGCCGATGCTCAGCAGGGTTTCGGCCAGATGCCAGCGGGTGTCGAGCCAGATGTAGTGCTCCCGTTCGCCCGATGGCGTACCGATCAGCCTCAGTGCCGCGCGCAATTCGGATTCGGAATCCTGATCCTGCCCCAGTTCCAGCAAGGCCCAGCCCAAGGTGTGACGGGCGCTGGCGTGGATCACCTGCCCGCCGCGTTCAGGGTGCGCGGCAAAAGCGGCGATCAGCGACTTGAGGCGGGTGACGGTCTCGGCGCTCTGATCCAGCTCGATCAGCGACATCGCCAGCGCGATCTCCATATCGGCAGCCTGCACCGACAGCGGCCCCTCGGCCAGCCTTGCGGCCACGATGCCGCGTGCGTGCGCCGCCATCGCCTGCGGGTAGAGATTGAGCGCGCGACAGGCATCGCCCGGTCGAAAGCAGCGAGGCGCGCACCAGCGGCAGGGTGGGGAACTTGGTGTCGATGCTCGCCGCAGCGCGTTCGAGTGCGGCGGCGACCGTCACCTCGCTGCCGCCGCCTTGTCAGGGTCTGCCGCCGCGAGAATGTCCTCTGACAGGAAGTCGTTGGGCGATTCGGCCGAGGCCAGTGCGGTCTCGGTGCGTTGCTGCTCGCGGCGCAGCAAGAAATCGTGCCAAGCCAGCGCGGCTGCCACCATCACGCTGGCCGCGAGGCCCACTTGCAGCATGCGGCGCCGCTGGCGCCTGCTGCGCAGCGTGTGCAACCGTTGTTCGCGCGCGATGGCCTCGGTCTGCTGCTGCGCCGCAAAACGACGCTCAGGCAGGGTGCGCAGGCGGCGGGCGAGTTCGGCGGCATCGCCGAGCCGGTGCTGGGGATCGGTATCCGCACAGGCGGCGATATCGGCCCGCAGCAGCGGGTCGTCCACCGCGCGTTCCCAGCCCGGTGCCAGCGGGCGGCTCAAGTCGCTCACCACCAGCTGGTACAGCAGCACGCCCAGCGAATAGATATCGCTTTTCACGCTGGCAGGCAGGCCCGCGAGACGCTCCGGCGCCAAGTAGGGCAGGGTGCCGCCAGTGCCGCTGGCAGGCGGCAGGCCCTCGAGTCGCGTCACCCGCCAGTGTCGAGGGTGGCGGCATCGATCTGGCCACTGCCGAAATCGGCCCAGACTAGGCGGAGGGCTGCCTCTGGCTCTTGGGCAAGCAGCAGGTTTTCAGGCTTCACATCCTGATGCACGACGCCAATGGCATGGGCAGCGGCGAGACTTTCCGCCGCCTGTGCGACCAGCTCCAGACTTTGGGTCAGCGTCAGACCGGCGGCGCCGCCCTGTGTGGGCAGCCAGTCAGCAAGGCTGCCCAGCGGGCAGTACTCCAGCTCAAGGAAATACGGTGCGGTTTCGAGGTTGTAGTCGTAGAGGCGCAGAAAATCAGGTCGCAGGCCCAGCGCCTTGTGCAGGACGCGGCGCAGCGTCAGCTCGCGTTTCAAACCCTCAACGGCCTCTGGTTTAAGGGCAAACTTGAAAGCGCGTGCCTCGCCGGTCTTGTCATGCTGGCCAAGCCAGACGCTGGCATGTGCATGCAGCGGCCACAGCAGCCGCCAATGAGGGCGCCGTGGAAGGGTGTTGTCTGCCTGTAACGTCAGGGCGACAGCGCGCGATGGGGTGGGGGCGGGGCGATCTGGCGGCAGATGCAGCACGGGTGCGGTCAGCCTGTAGCCGTAGCCATGCACAGTGAGAATCGCGGTCTGCCCGCGATCCCCCAAAGCCTGCCGCAACTTGTTGATGCAGCGAGCAATCACCGACTCGCTGACCACCCGCCCGGCCCAGACGGTTTCCATAATCTCGTGTTTGCTCACCAACTCGCCCGCGTTGTGTACCAAGGGGGTGAGCAGACGTACGGGTTTCGGCCCCACCGCGACCAGGGCATCCTGCTAATGCAGTTGCAGCGTCACCGTATCGACGACGAAGCCCAGTGGCCCGATGTCCAGCTGATAGCGTCCCCCCAGTGCGGCTCATAGCGTGGCCATCAACGGGGCGGCGTAGAGCAGATGGAGACGGGCCGCCGGGCACCACGCAAGGGTACCCGGCGAGCTTGCATACAATGGCCCGGCTCCACCTCACAGGCCCTGCATGACACTCCAGGCATTGTTGCAATCCACCCAGACCCTGCCCCTTACGGCAGAGGGCCAGCTGTTCGTGCAGACCGTGCAGCGACAATCCCTCAACCTGCCGCGTCCGACCTGGCAGCAGCTGCCGGACGTGCGGTTCCGCCATGTCGATGACGAGGGCAGGGTGGTCTTTGACCTCTGCCACGACAGTGTCGTGGCAGCAGGCAGCGGCACCCGGCCGCTGCACAGCCTGCTCGAAGCGCAATGGCCGCACGAACAGGCCCTGCTGATCGCTGCTGTCTGGCACTGCAAGGATTGCGAGGCGCTGGCAGCACTGCTCACCACGCTGGAAGTGGTGGTGCGCTTCAGCGCCGACCTCAAGGGCCGCATCCACGCCCACCTGGTCTCGGCGGCGTTCTGCATCCGGCTGATCCGCAAGCTGCAAGCGGGCGAAAAATTTCTGTCCAATGGCGACCCTGTGATGGATGCGCTCACCCGCAGCCTCGGTATCCGTAGCAAGGTGGCGCTGCTGATCTCGTCGCCGGACGAGGCGGGGATGGCGAAAACCTTGGGCAGACTGTCCAAGGACTAAGCATCCAGCGGCCTGCCGCCGGGCATACTGCGCGGCATGGCTGATGACCTTAAACCCACCTGGCTCGCTGCCTGCGGTCCCTTCCTGCAAGGCTTTGCGCTGCGGGAGGGCATCGCCCTGCAAACACTGGCGGACTTGCCAGCCACCTCGATCAAACCGGGCGGCGATGTGGCGCGCGAGCTGCGGCTGGCACGGGCTTTCGAGTGGGCGCGCATCGCGGTGCACGACATGGCCGGGCTGGCGAGTGTCGAAGACACTCTGGCTGACCTGAGCCGCTTCGCCGATCTCGCCTGCGAGGCCGCGTTGAAGGCCGCGAGTGCCCAACTCAGCCCCCGTTTCGGCACACCGCGCGGGCCGGACGGCCTGCCATCGAGGCCCATCATCATCGGTATGGGCAAGCTGGGCGGTCGCGAGCTGAACTTTTCCAGCGACATCGACCTCATCATTGCCTACACCCAGCCGGGCGAAACCGATGGCCTGACGCGCATCGGCAATGCCGAGTACTTCACCAAGCTGGTGCAGGCTTTCGTCAAGCTCTTGGCGGATCGCAGCGAGCACGGTTTCGTGTTCCGGGTGGACTTGATGCTGCGCCCCTTCGGCAGCGCCGGGCCGGTGGCGATCAGCAGTGAGGCGATGGTCGAGTACTACCAAAATCATGGCCGCGACTGGGAGCGCTACGCACTCATCAAGGCAAGGCCGGTGGCGGGCGATATCGCGGCGGGTGAGGCGCTTCTGCAACAGCTCACGCCCTTCGTCTACCGCCGCTACCTCGATTTCAACGCCATCACCGCGCTGCGCGAGTTGAAGCGCAAGATCGCCGAGGATGCTGCTGTCCGCCGGGTCTCGGCCGACGATCTCAAGATCGGTGAAGGCGGTATCCGAGAGTGCGAGTTCATCGTTCAGAGCTTTCAGCTGGTGCGCGGTGGCCAAGTGCCGCAGCTGCGCGGCAACCGCTGGGCGACGACGCTGGAACGCCTGGTCGAGAACGACCACCTGCCGCCGGAAACGGCGGCCTTGCTGCTGACCGCCTATCGCCTACTGCGCCGCACCGAAAATGCCGTGCAGATCTGGGGCGACGAGCAAACCCACGCGCTGCCCAGCACGCCGGAACGCCGCGAGGCGCTAGCTACCGCCCTCGGCTTTGCCAGCTATGCGGTGTTTTCCGGTGTGCTGCGGGTCAACCGCGCACTGGTGGCGGGCGTATTCCAGAACGTGTTTGCGGAGCCTGATCCGGTCGCCACCACCCCGGTCGCCACCACAGCGGCGGCGCTGTGGCGCGACGAGGCGGAGACGGCCGATGCCGCCCTCATCGCCGCCTTTGCCCAAGCCGGTTATGGCGAGAGCGCCGCAGCGGCGGTGCAGGCCATCGTCACGCTGCGGCGCGGCAGCCGCTGCCGCAATGCCACGCCCTCGGCGCTGGCGCGGCTCGCGGCCCTGATCCCGGAACTCGCCGACGCTGCGTTGCAGCTGCAAGCCGATCCGCCTGCGCTTCTGGACGCAGCGGCACTGTCCAGCTACCGCAAGCTGGCTGACGAGACCGCCGACGCGGGCGGTGCCAGGCAGCCTGCCGTGGCGCTGGCGCGAGCGCTGATGGTGGTGGAGTCGGTGATCGGCCGCAGTACCTATCTCACCCTGCTGCGCGAATCCGCCAATGCCCGCCAGCAGCTGCTGCGCCTGTGCGCGGCCAGTCCCTGGCTGGCGGAGGAGCTGGCGCGGCACCCGATACTGCTCGACCAGCTGCTGGATTCGCGCACGCTCTACAGCCCTCCGGATCGTGCCGCGCTGCGCGAGGGCCTGCTGCCGCGCATGGCCGCACTCGCCGTCAGCGATACCGAGGGCGCCATGGATCTGCTGCGCCGCACCGTGCGCGAATGCACCCTGCGCATCGCCGCAGCCGACATCGTCCACGCACTGCCGCTGCCCAAGGTCAGCGACCGCCTCACCTGGCTTGCCGAGGCGGCGGTGGAAGCCGCCGTGCGCTTTGCCGAGCGTGACCTCAAAGCGCGCTATGGCAGCTGCCACCGCGCCGACGGCAACCCGGCCGAGTTCGCGGTGATCGGCTACGGCAAGCTCGGCGCGCTGGAGATGGGCTACGGCTCTGACATTGACCTGGTGTTCCTGCACGATGCCGATCCGCCGGATGTAGACAGCCAGGGCGGAGAGAAGGCGCTGGCGCAATCCAGCTGGATGTCGCGGCTGGCCCAGCGGGTGATGCATCTGTTGACCACGCAGACGCATCTGGGCCGCGTCTACGAGGTCGATATCGAGCTGCGGCCGAACGGCAACTCCGGGCTGCCGGTGGTGTCCACTGGCGCCTTTGCCGAGTACCAGATGCAAAGCGCCTGGACCTGGGAGCATCAGGCGCTGACCCGCGCGCGGGTGGTGGTGGGTTCTGGGCGGATGGAGACGCTGTTCCAGTCACTGCGCCATCAGGTGCTGACCCGCGAGCGCGACCCTGAAAAGCTGACGACCGAGATCCGAGACATGCGCGAAAAGATGCGCGCCCATCTCGACAAGCCCGCCGAAGGCCGCTGGGACTTGAAGCAGGGCCTGGGTGGGCTGGTGGATGTGGAGTTTCTGGTGCAGCACGCGGTACTGAGCCATGCCGCCGAGCACCCCACCGTCATCGCGCACACCGATGTCTGGCGGCAGCTCGAAGCCTTGGAAAAAGCCGGCTGCTGGCCTGCCACCACAGCCTATGCCCTGCTCGACATCCAGCGCGAATACCGCGCCTGGCGCCACGCCGCGATGCTGCGCGGCGAGCCGACCGATGCGCCGCAGGATGCCTTTGCAACCCAGCGTGTGCTGGTGAAGGGACTCTGGCAGCAGAATCTGGGCGCTGCTGTGCCGCTAGGCAGCACGCCACCATGACTGGGTTGAGGTCTGTCCCCGATATGTCGACATTGCAGGCTGAAATCACGGTCTCGGTGGTGCTCTACAACAGTCTGCAACTGCTGAAAGAGCGGCAGGATTTTTTTGCCGGCCTGCCGCACTTATGCCTGGTCGACAATGCCAGCAGTGACGGCTCTGCGGACTGGATCGCCGTCCATCTGCCACAGGCGAAGCTGTTCCGCTGCACCGAGAACTTAGGCTTCGGGCGCGGCCACAATCTGGCCCTGGCGGCTTGCGACACGCCGTTTGCGCTGCTGCTGAATCCGGACTGCGAGATCGACGCCCCCGCAATGGGCTGTCTCGTGCAATGTCTCATGCACTATCCGGATGCACTGCTGGCGGTGCCCAGGCTCACTTATCCCGATGGCCGCGAGCAGGAAAACCATCGCGGCTTCATGCACAGCGGCGGTCGTCCGCAGGCAGAGCACAGCGCACCTGAAGGCGCGCTGTGCTGCGAGTTTGTCAGCGGCGCCGCGCTGATGGTGCGGGTGCAATGGTTCCAAGAGGTTGGTGGCTTCGATCCCTGGTTTTTCCTGTACTGGGAGGACGAAGATCTCTGCCTGCGCGCCCGCGCCAACCGGCGCGCGGTCATTCTGGAGCCCGCCGCCCTGGCCTGCCATGCGCTGAAACGCTCCTCCACACCCACCGCAAAGACGCTGTTCACCCGCCACTACAGCTACATCACCTCCAAGCTCTACCTGCGACGCAAGATGGGCGAGCCGCTGGCGTTGACCGTGCTGCGCGCTGCGGCGCTGTTGCTGTCAAACACTTTGTCGATGCTGCTCAGCCTGCTGCTGCTCGACCGGGGCAAGGTCATCCGCCGCGCCGCGCGCATCGTTGCCGTGCTCACTGCGCCGTTGCAACTGGCGCGCGCGCAGGCGGTATCGTCGCCCCTGAAACTGTTTGGCCTGAAATGAAGACGGAAACCACCCACCTGCTGACATCGCCGCAGCGCATTCTGGTCATCGAGACGCTGTACCTGGGCGATCTCATCCACACCCTGCCGCTCATCCAGGCAGTGCGTGCGCGTTATCCGCAGGCGCGGCTGGATGTGCTGGTGCGGGCGCCGCATGTGACGCTGATGCAGCGGGTGCCCGCCATCGACCAGGTGCTGGCGATGGAACCAAAGCAGCATCGCGGCGTGCGTGGCCTGCTCAAGCTGTGTGGGCAGTTGCGTGAGGCGCGCTATGACCTGGTCATCAACCCCGGTGCCAGCGACCGTGCCACCCTGCTCACCGCCTTCAGCGGCGGCGGCCACCGACTGGGACGGCTCAACCGCAATCAGTCGAAACGCCTCTGGCCGCTGCTGCACGATCAGCTCATCGACCAACCCTGGGGTGCCGAGCCGATGTTCTGGCAGAAGCTCAGCGCCTTCCAGCCCGTCTTGCAGCTCGACGCCAAAGTGCGCTTCGGGCTGGATCTGGGCGGGATTGATCTCACAGCACTGCGCTTGCCCACCCGCTATCTGCACCTCAGCCCCTTTGCCTCGGAAGACATCCGCTGCCTGCCACCCTCAACCGTGATCGAACTGCTGACTTTGCTGCGACAGCGGCTGCCGGATTGTCCGATGGTGCTCAGCTGTGGCCCTTCACAACGGGAAACCAGCCGTTTCGCTGCCCTGCTGCCGATGCTCGATGCCTTGGGTGTGAAGCATTTCTGCGGCACGCTCGACCTGCCACAGCTCGCCGCCGTTATCCAGGGCGCTTTGCTGCACATCGGGCCCGACTCCGGCCCGCTGCACCTGGCGGCGGCGCTGAACACGCCAAGTGCCGCGTGTTTCCTGTTCAAGAACGCCTCTGCTGAATGGATGCCCTTTGGCCCTGGACATCGCAGTTTTGGGGTATCCACTCCATGCGAGGGAGGGCTCTACGGCTTGCCGCTCGAAGCCATCGTCGCGCATGTGGCCGAGCAGATGGAAAGCTAGTGGCCTTTGGCTCCAGCAAGTAAACTTGCCGCACAACAGCTAAAGCCCAGTTGCATAGGGCCGCTCAACAGGGTGGTGGAAGCATCAATGTTCGAATCAAGGGAGTGGTCAGGGAAAGCATGTGGCGAACAGCAAAATGATTGAACACACGCTGGGCAAGTTTTCGGCTTACCTGCGCCGGCGCCTCAACACATTCAAAAAGAGTGTCCTCAAGCGCTACAACAAGTTCCGGTGGCTGACCACGCAGGCTGCGGTGCCCAAGCCTGTGGTTTACAACGAGCATTTCAAACGCTACGCACTGGCGATTTTCGAGGCCTCGCAGCTGAAGCCCTCACTCAAGAGCGGCTACATCAAGCGCAGGGCCGAGAGGCTGCATTCAGAGCACTTGGGCGTGCGTGCGATCGCCTTCTACCTGCCGCAGTTCCACCCAATTGCCGAAAACGATCTCTGGTGGGGCAAAGGCTTCACGGAGTGGAGCAACGTCACGCGCGCGGTGCCACAGTTCACTGGCCACTACCAGCCTCGGCTGCCGGGCGATCTGGGGTTTTATGACCTCCGGGTGCCGGAGGTCATGCGCCAGCAGGTGGAGCTTGCCAAGGACTACGGCATCGACGGTTTCTGCTTCCACCATTACTGGTTCAACGGTCGTCGCCTGCTGGAAAAACCCGTCCAGCAGTTTCTCGCCGACCCCACGCTCGACATCAACTTCTGCCTGTGCTGGGCCAACGAGAACTGGTCGCGGCGCTGGGATGGTTCCGAGCATGAGATTCTCATGCCGCAGAGCCATTCACCCGAGGATGACTTGGCCTTCATCGAAGACCTGATGCCAGCCTTCAAGGATGCGCGCTACATCTGCGTCGATGGCAAACCGGTGCTTATCGTCTACCGCGCCACCTTGTTCCCTGACATCGCGGCGACGGCAGCGCGCTGGCGCGCAAGGGCCAGGGAGCACGGCTTCGACGATCTTTACCTTGTCGCCGCGCTGTCGTTCGACGTGGGCAATCCCAAGCTGTTCGGCTTCGATGCAGCAGTCGAGTTTCCGCCGCACCAGATACAGTCACTGCCGATCACCTACAAGCACGAGATCATCAACCCCGATTTCAAGGGACAGATTTTCGATTTCGCCGAGATGGCCGGGCGCATGGGCAAGGTCGACCCTGCGGACTACCTGTGCCACAAGACGGTGATGCCGTCGTGGGACAACTGCGCGCGCAAGCTGGCTGCCGCCAACAGCTTCGTCAACGATAGCCCAGCGGCTTACGCCGGCTGGCTCGACGATGCCCTGACGGTGACCTTGCGCCGGCCGCCAAAGGAGCGCCTGATCTTCATCAACGCCTGGAACGAATGGGGCGAGGGTGCCTGCCTGGAACCTGACCGGCGCTATGGCTATGCCAATTTGAACGCCACCGCCAACGTGCTGGCGCGCAGTTATCTCGACGAGGAGGCCGATGCCCTGATCGCGGAAATCAACGGCCGTTTCAGGAAAACCAGCAAGGTCGCCATCCTGCTGCACCTCTATTACCAGGATCTGCTGCCGGATCTGGTGCAGAAGTATTTTTCGACGATTTCCGGTGCCGATTTCTTCGTCTCGGTGCGCAACGACGTGTCGATCAATGTGCTGGAGGAGATTGCCGGCGCGCTGCCGAACGTCTACATTGTCAAGATCGAAAACCGTGGCCGCGACATCCAGCCGTTCCTGCGCGTGCTGGAGTGGCTGGTGTTCTTCGACTACGAAATCGCCTGCAAGCTGCACACCAAGAAATCAGAGCATCGTGAAGACGGTAATTTCTGGCGCGACCAGTTGCTGGACACATTGCTGGGCGGTGCCGACGCGGTTGGCAGTATCAAACAGATTTTCGACAACGAGCCCAAGACCGGCGTGCTCGCACCTGCCAAATCCATCCACAACCTGGCGGTACCCGACCTGCACATCGACAACACCGTCTGGCTCGACAAGCTGCTCACCAAGATGAGACTCGAGCGGCATATCGGCACCTATGCTTTCGAGTTTTCGGCGGGCTCGATGTTCTGGTTCAGGGTCGATGCCTTGCGCACCCTGCACGAAATGAAACTGGCTGTCGGCGATTTCGAGCATGAAGCGGGCCAGCTCGATGGCACTCTCGCCCATGCACTTGAACGCCTGATGCTGCTGTGCGCAAGCGAGCGGGGTTATTCGGCGCGCGAGATCGACATGGCGCTGGGTGGAAAAGCCGGAGATGCCACCCAATCTGCACGGACGCCGGTGCCCCAGATCAACACCCGATAGCAAACCGCGCGACTGCTGCTGGTGTTGGTCAGACTGCCAGCCCTTTCAGATCGGCCCAATTTGCGCTGTGCGTTTGACCGGCAAGAGCAGGTGCCGTCGCGCGTCGCCGACGAGCCTGCACGACGAACTGGTAGGTCGTCACTTCCGGTTGCCGGGCAAGCCATTGCAGCAGCGCCTTGGGCACGGCCTCGCGGTCGTAGGCGACTTCGCTTTCGGTGACTGCGCGTACCGTGCGTCGCCATTCGGTCACTTCCAGCCCGGCGTCGGAGAGAAAGCGTTCGAGGCTGTCGCGGGTGAACCAGCGCAGATGGGTGCGATCCAGCAGTCCCCAGTCCGCATAGTTCACTTGGCCTTCGAGCAAGGCCAGGCGGACATCGGCGTGCGCCATGTTCGGCACCGAAACCACCACACTGCCGTCCGGCGCCAGGAGCTTGAGGGCATCCCTCAAAACCGTAGCCGGGTCACGCAGATGTTCCAACACGTCACCAAACACCAGCACGTCGAAAGTCTGCCCGGCCAGCCGCTGGGAGACGCGTTCGGCATCGAGGTCGATGACGTGCACGGCAAGCGCATGGGCGCGTGCCAACTTGGCGGCTTCAGGATTGATCTCGATGCCGGTGACGCTGCACTTCATCCGGCGCATGATTTCCGTCATTCGCCCCGTGGCGCAGCCGTATTCCAGCACCCGGCTGCCCGGCGCGATCATCTTGAGCATGAAAGCGTGGGAGTCGTTGACCGCATTCAGATCGATCGGCTGGTCGTACACCAGGGTCGCTGCCGGTCGGCGGCTGGAGCGGGCAGGCAGGTTAGTCATGTCGCAATCCTAACCTGCACGCCTCGCAGTGGGGTGGGCAGTTGCTTCAAGGCGGCAAGCACCGTCTGCGGTGTGAGTTGCCGCAGGCAGTCGAACCTTCCCGCGCAGCTGGGATGGCGGCCGCAGGGCGCGCAAGCGAGGTCACGGAACAGCACCAGGGAGTCTGTCCCGCGTGCTGCCGCATAAGGTCGTGTGGAGCCGAACAAGGCGATTGTGGGACGTTGCAAAGCAAAGCCCAGATGGGTGAGGCCGGTATCGACGCCGATGACGGCAGTTGCGCCAGCGATCAGCTCTGCCGCGCCCAGCAGGCTGGTTTTGCCCGCATGGTTTTCGATGACGCTGCCGCCCGTGGCGACCACCAGCCGTGCGGCAGCGCCGGCATCGGCAGGGCCGCCGAGAATCAGCACGCGATGGCCGTCCACTGCAAGGCTTTTCAGCAGCGCAATCCAGTGGGCTTCCGGCCAGTGTTTTTGCGGACGGGTGGTGAAGGGGGCTGCGACCAGATAGGGCGCCGCCTGCGCCGCAGCGGCCAGATCGAGACAGGGAATGCAGTCGCCCGCGCCAGCGAGCGCATGCAGCATCGGCGCATGCTCGTCGCCGATGAAGCGGCGCTGCGAATGGGCTTCTGGAAATCGCTGAACTATCTGATGCAGCCAGTGCTTGCCGGGTTCTTTCGAGTCATAGCCGATGCGCATCCGTCCACCTGCCAGCCGTGCCAGCGCGCGGCTCTTGAACAAGCCCTGAGCGTCAATCACCCAGTCGTAATCGCGTGCCCTGAGTCTTGCCGAAAAGCTGGAAATCGCCTGCCACAGCATCAACCAGTGCAGGCCGCGCCACCAGGTGCCCCACTGCCTGCGCTCCCAGACAATGACGTCCGCAATCGCGGGCTGGCCCTGCAGCAGTGGGGCAAACTCGGGCTGTACCAGCCAGTCGATCTCGGCATCGGGATACGCGCGTTTGAGGCCCTGCAGCAGGCCGGTGGCAATCACCACATCGCCAAAGGCCGAGAGGCGGATCAGCAGGATGCGTTTCGGCGGCGGCAAAGGAGCAGGCATGTTCCTTACAATAGCGGCCTTTCAGCCCGCGCGGCGACGCGCTTTTTGACGGAGCAGCAACGATGAGCAGCATGGCCGACCGCGATGGTTTTATCTGGATGGACGGCGACCTCAAGCC
The DNA here is from genome assembly GCA_021731445.1 of Nevskiaceae bacterium. Classification (GTDB taxonomy): domain Bacteria; phylum Pseudomonadota; class Gammaproteobacteria; order Nevskiales; family Nevskiaceae; genus Stagnimonas. Next base: position 15,917 of record JAKFXK010000025.1, read on the forward strand.
GTGGCGGGAGGCGACGACCCATGTCCTCACCCACACGCTGCACTACGGCGTCGGCTGTTTCGAGGGTATCCGCGCCTACATGACCCCGCGTGGCACTGCGGTGTTCCGGCTTGAGGACCACACCAAACGCCTGTTCAACTCCGCGAAGATCCTGGGCATGAAGATCCCGTTCACGCCCGAGCAGGTGAACGCTGCGATCTGCGAAGTGGTGAAGGCCAACAAGCTGCGCGAGTGCTACATCCGCCCGATGGTCTATTACGGGGCCGAGGGCATGGGCCTGCGCGCCGACAACCTCAAGGTGCACATGATGATCGCGGCCTGGCCCTGGGGCGCCTACCTCGGCCCTGAGGCGATGGAGCGCGGCATCCGCACGAAGACATCGAGCTTCACGCGGCACCACGTCAACTCGATCATGTGCCGCGCGAAGGCCAACGCCAACTACATCAACTCGATGATGGCGCTCAACGAGGTGATGAAGGACGGCTACGACGAAGCCATCATGCTCGATACCCAAGGCCACATCGCCGAAGGTTCGGCCGAGAACATCTTCATCATCCAGGACGGCGAGATCGTCACGCCCGACCTCAACAGCTGCCTCGACGGCATCACCCGCAAGACGCTGATTCAGCTCGCCGCCGACCGTGGCTACGAGGTAAAGGAGAAGCGCATCACCCGCGATGCGCTCTACGTCTGCGACGAGGCTTTCTTCACCGGCACCGCTGCCGAGGTCACGCCCATCCGCGAGTGCGACAACAAGCTGGTCGGCCCCGGCAAGCGGGGCCCCATCACCGAGAAGTTGCAGAAGGACTATCTCGCGCTGGTGAAAGGTGAGAGCGACAAATATCCGCAGTGGCTCACGCTCGTTTAACCAGAGCTTTGTGATCGCATGATCCTGCCCGCCTTCGCCAAGGCCCGCGTCTTGGTGGCGGGCGACGTAATGCTGGACCGCTACTGGTCCGGCAGCACTGCACGCATCTCGCCGGAAGCGCCGGTGCCGGTGGTGAAGATCGCGCGCGATCAATCCCGCGCCGGTGGTGCCGCCAACGTCGCACTCAACCTCGCCGCACTCGGTGTGCAGACCATCGCACTCGGCGTGGTGGGTGACGATGCCGATGGCGCGCTGTTGGCCCAGGCACTGAAGGCCGCCGCCATCACGCCGCAACTGCTGCAAGGCCGTGCGCCCACCATCGCCAAGCTGCGCGTCATGTCGCGCAACCAGCAGTTGCTGCGCATGGATTTCGAGGAGCGTCTCGACACCGCCGGTGTCTTTGATCGCACCGCCTTCATCGCGCGCTTCACGACGGCACTCGCAGACACCGACGCGGTGATCCTCTCCGACTACGGCAAGGGCACGCTGGCTGATGTGGCGACGCTTATTTCTACCGCGCGCGCAGCAGGCAAGCCAGTGCTGATCGACCCCAAAGGCACCGACTGGTCGCCGTATGCGGGCGCGACACTGCTCACGCCAAATCTTTCGGAGTTCGAGGCGGTAGTCGGCAAATGCGCCGACGATGCCGATCTCATCGCAAAGGCCGAAGCCCTGCGCGCACAGCTGAATCTCACTGCGCTGCTGGTCACCCGCAGCGAACGCGGCATGACGCTGATCGAACCCGGCCGCGCCCCGCTGCACCTGCCGACTGCCGCACGCGAAGTGTTCGACGTCACCGGCGCGGGCGATACGGTGATCGCCACGCTCGGTGCGGCGCTGGCGGCGGGTTCGTCGCTCGCCGATGCCTGCCGCCTTGCCAACGCCGCCGCCGGCATCACCATCGGCAAGCTGGGTGCTGCAACCGTCTCCCCTGCGGAACTGATGACGGCCCTCGGCCACATCACCGATGGTTCGGTGCTCGACGAAGACACGCTGGTCACACACATCGAGGCGCTTAAAGCTCTCGGCAAGACCGTGGTGATGACCAATGGCTGCTTCGACATCCTGCATACCGGGCACGTGCGCTATCTCGAAGCCGCGCGGGCGCTGGGCGATGTGCTGATCGTCGCCGTCAACACCGACGCTTCAGTGAAGCGCCTCAAGGGCCCCACGCGCCCGCTCAACAACTGCGTCGACCGCATGGCTGTGCTTGCCGCCCTGCGCTGCGTCGATTTCTGTGTGGCTTTCAGCGAGGACACCCCCGCGCGCCTCATCGGGCGCGTGCTGCCGCACAAGCTGGTGAAGGGCGGCGATTACCGGCCGCAGGACATCGCCGGCTATGAGGCGGTGACCGCCGCCGGCGGCGAAGTACTCGCGCTCGAGTTTCACCGGGGCTATTCCACCACCCGGCTGATCGGCCTCGCGCAGAAAGCCTGATGGTGATGGGCGCAGGCGAGCTGTACTCGCTCGCCTGCACGGTGTGCTGGGCAGTGGCGGTGATCCTGTTCAAGAAGTCGGGCGAAAGCCTGCCGCCGTTCGCGCTCAACTTCGTCAAGAACCTGCTCTGTGCCGCTGCACTCGGCTTGACGCTTCTGGCGCTCGGCTCCTGGCGCTGGCCGGGCATTGCCGCCGGGCCGCTCGCGGTCACGCTGATCTCCGGCGCGCTCGGCATCGCGGTGGCCGACACGCTCTACTTCAAGGCGCTCAACGCCATCGGCGCGGCACGCATGGGCGTGGTCGGCACCTTCTATTCGCCTTCGGTCATCCTGCTCGCAGCGCTCTTTCTCGGCGAGCGCCTGAGCCTGCTGCAACTGGCCGGCGTCGCGCTCACGCTGGCGGGCATCGTGCTGGTCACCTACACCCGCACCGCCGATCCGCTCGACCGTGCGGTGCTGCGCAAGGGTGCTCTGCTGGGGGTCGTCTCGGTGGCGGCGATGGCCGCAGGCGTGGTGATGGTCAAGCCGGTTTTGGAGACTGAGGACTTTCTCTGGGTGGTGTTCCTGCGCGTTGCGGCAGGCGTCGGCTTGATGGTGGGGATCGTCACCGTGCGCCGGCAGTGGCGCAGCCTCGCCGCCGTCTATCGCGGTGTGCAGCACTGGGGCGCGATCATCGCGGGCTCCCTGATGGGCAGCTACGTCGCCCTACTGTTCTGGCTCGCCGGCTACAAGTACGCCGATGCCTCGATTGCCGCCGTCATCAACGAGCTGGCTGCAATTTTCATCGTTGGTCTTGCGGCTTGGTTGCTGCGGGAGCGGGTGACGCGGCGGCAGCTTGCAGGCGGCGCGCTGGCGTTGGCGGGTGTGCTCGTCGTGGTGCTGGTGCGCTGAGGTCAAACGGCGGGTTACGCTGCGCCAACCCTCCCTGCGGACTGGCTTTGCCCTTCAGGTTCGATATGACTCAGCCTTGGCACAAAACCGAAACTTTTATAGATACCAAGACATTTTCGACTCAGTTCTGGCAGCAACACAGAGTAGCAATTGAGTCTGGAGAGTTCTGGGCTGACGAGATCAAGGGCCTGCGTGGTGCGCCAGTCGAGCGGCTACGTTTAGCCATCAATAATTTGCCATTGCCGGCCGCGTTCCGTGAGGCGGCCATTGCCGTGCGAGCTCTAATCAGAGAGCGCAGAAAGAATAGTGAATCGATTGAGGATCACCTGACTTTGCTGTACTGGTTGGCAGCTATCAGTTCTTTCAGCATCCCGTTTTCACAAAGGCTGAAAGCCCCGGGCTTCAATGTCATTCAAGCAGTTCCTGGCGCTGTTCTAAAAGCACTCTCCTACAGTTACTCCGAACTTGGTTACAAGGAGTTGGAACTGTTAAGCGCAACCGACATTAAGTGGTTTGTCGAGGCGTGGGCAGAGCCGCAGTCGCACAGCACTCTTTACGAATTGCACAAGCAACTCTGGCGGGAATACGAGGACAAGCTAATAGATGAACATAAAGCCCAAGACCAGAGACTTATTAGTGAATTGCGCGCGTTATTGATTAGAGAAAATTAGGGCGGGTAGCGCAGCACAACCTATCGGTCATCAATTTCTACGAAGTAAAAGTAATGCGAAAGTCGATCAAAACACTCTCTTATGGTTTAACCCATCCACGCCAATTGCTCGAGAAGTTGCAATTTGATGCGGAGAAGCTAGGGCATAGTCCGCACCCCAATGATGTTTTTAATTTTGTTGTTACGGCTGCCGTTTTGGCTGAATGGGCGGAGAAGTTTTATCAGCCAGATAAAGCCGTCGATTCATTTTGCCTGCTAAATAGAGAAAATAATAGGCGTTGGCATCTGCCGCGAGCTTCTGCGGAATGGATATCTGATACCTCGTGTCTGCCTAACCTGAAAACGGTGTAGGGCGACACATTGAGAACGCCCTTTCGATTTGCCGTCATACCGCGAATGCTTCGAAGCATTTTCACTGGTCGGATAAAGGGGAAATTGAAAGCATAGGTGTCGAACCGGAAATTAAGGGCTGGTATCAATACTCCTTTACTTCAACCGCTCCAGATTTATATGTGACATACAAAGGTGAGAGCTATGGCTTGCGACAGCTCAAGGGGATATTGCTTCAGTTCTACTCAGGGCTTCTTCACACCATTGAGCGGCAGTAAGCGCTGGGCAAAGCGAAGCGTGGCCACCCTAGCCCAGATTTCGTTTCGTGTTTTGTGTTGAAGCGGTCATACCGCAGTGATACCTTGCCGCCATGAAAGTAGCCATCTCCGTCCCCGACCCGATTTTCCGCGAGGCAGAAGTGCTCGCCTCCGCGCTCAACAAATCGCGCAGTCAGCTTTACGCGGAGGCTCTGGCGGGGTTCGTTCGCACGCACAGCGCGCACCACATCACCCAGCGCATCAATGCGGTGTGCGACCGTGAGGCCACCGGGCTTGATCCTGCGCTGGCTTCGGCCCAGTTCAAGGTGCTGAGTCGTGAGACGTGGTGAGGTCTGGTGGGCCGACCTGACTGACCCCGTCGGCTCCGGGCCGGGGCTGAAGCGGCCGGTGCTGGTGGTGCAGGCCAACCCCTTCAACGAGAGTCGCATTGCCACCGTGGTGGTGGCGGTCATCACCTCGAACCTGGGGTTGGCGCATTTCCCCGGCAACGTGCGGATTGGCAAGGCGGAATCCGGCCTGCCCAAGCCTTCGGTCGTCAACGTTTCGCAGTTGCTGACGGTGGATCGGAGTCTGTTGACAGGCAAGGTGAAAATGCTGCCTGCGTCCGGCCTGCAAAAGGTGGATGAGGGCATCAGGCTGGTGCTGGCTTTGTGAGCGCGCGCTATTCGATGCCCAGCTTCTTGATGCGATAGCGCAGCGAGCGAAAGCTCATGCCCAGCAGCTCGGCGGCCTTGGTCTTGTTCCAGCGGGTCTTGTCGAGCGCATCGCGGATGGCCTGCTTTTCCAGCTCTTCCACGTGGCTGTCGAGCGGGGCGCTGCCGACGGGCAGGGCACGCGGCGCAGCGGGTGCAACGTCTTCGCTCACGGCCAGCGCACAGGGGCGGAGCTGCAAGTCGTCGGCCATGATCTGCTCGCCATCGCAGAGCGCGAGCGCGCGTTCCAGCGTGTTTTCCAGTTCGCGGACGTTGCCGGGGAAGTCGTAGGCGACCAGCGCATCCATCGCCGTGCGGTGCAGTTTGGGCGGGGTGTCCAGCCCATTGTCGGGCGAGAGCCGGGCGAGGATGGCGCCGGCGAGTAGGGGGATGTCCTCGCGCCGCTCGCGCAGCGGCGGGGTGCGCACCTCGATGACATTGAGGCGGTAGTAGAGGTCTTGCCGGAATGCACCCTGAGCCACCAGCGCATTGAGGTTCTTGTGGGTGGCGGAAATGATGCGCACGTTCACCGCCAGCTCGGCATCACCGCCCACCGGGCGCACGGCGCGTTCCTGCACCGCGCGCAGCAGTTTCACCTGCATGTGCAGCGGCAGGTCGGCGACTTCATCGAGAAACAGCGTGCCGCCTTCTGCGGCCTGGAAGAGGCCAACCTTGTCCTTCACCGCGCCGGTGAAGCTGCCTTTCTTGTGGCCGAAGAACTCGCTTTCCATCAGCTCGGTGGGGATCGCGCCGCAGTTGACGGGCACGAATGGGGCGGGTGCACGCGGGCTGCGCGAGTGGATCAGCCGCGCGGTGAGTTCCTTGCCGGTGCCGGATTCGCCGGTGATGTGTACCGGCGCCTGGTTGCGGGCGAGGCGTTCGATGAGTGCGCGCAGCTGCTGCACGCCTGCGGCATTGCCGAGCAGGCCGCCGTCATCGGGTGCAGCGGCGTGTGTGCCGGAGGCGGCAGTACGCGCGGCCGGTGCAGCCGAAGCCAGCGTCTGGCCTGCCGCTAGCGGCGGCTTGAGTTTCAGCGCGGTATCAACCAGCTTGCGCAGTACGCTCAAGTCTACCGGCTTGCTGACGAAATCGAAGGCGCCGGCCTTGAGGCTTTCTACCGCCATCTCGGCGCTGCCGTAGGCGGTGATGACTGCGATCGGCAGCTTTTCGTGATAGGCCCGCACCAGTTCGAGACCGCGGCCATCGGGCAGCCGCATGTCGGTGATGCAGAAGTCGAAGGCCTGCGCGTCGAGCTGCGCGCGCGCCTCGCCGACGGTGCTGGCGGCAGCGGTTTTCAAGCCCATGCGCATCAGCGTCAGCTCCACCAGCTCGCGGATGTCGGCTTCGTCATCGACGATCAGGGCGGTAGGCATCAGGCTGGGGCAGGGGCGATGGGTGCAACGAAGGTGATGCGGAACACCGAACCGGCGGGTTCGCCAACGCGGTGGCCGAGTTTGGCCTGATTGTAGGCACACAGCTCGCGCGCCAGATAAAGCCCCAGGCCCGTGCCCTGTGCCTCGGTGGTGAAGAAGGGCTCGAACAATTGTTCAAGGGCTTCCGGCGGCACGCCTGGACCATCGTCAATCACTTCCAGCGCGCCGCCCTGCTGGTAGAGCGGGCGCGCGACCACCCGCACGGTCAATGGGCGGTCAGTGCGGGCACCATGCAGCCAAGCGTTGTCGAGCAGATTGAACAGCACCTGTTGCAGATGATGCGGGTCGAAGCGCACCGACAGGCCTGGTGCGCAGTCGATCACCGGTTGCCGCTCAGGATGGGCTTCGCGGTACTGCACGGCCATCTGCTGCAGCCAGGGCAGCAGCACGAACACCTGCGGGTTGGCGGCACCGCGCGAGAGATCGAGCACGTCCTTGACGATGGTGTTGATGCGCGCGCCGTGGCGCTGGACGATGTCGATCAGCTTGCGGTCCTGCGCTTCGAGTGCGGGCGATTCCGCCAACAGTTGCCCCGCGTGGGTGATGGCGGAGAGCGGGTTGCGGATCTCGTGCGCGATGCTGGCACTCAAGCGCCCCAGGGCGGCGAGCTTGATCTGCTGCGCCTGGTCGCGGATGCGCGCGGCGTCTTCCAGCAGCACCAGCACCGACGCCTCAGCATCCGAATCCAGGCGCCGGAAGCGGGCGAGCAGTTCGCTGCCGCCGGGCTGCGCGGGCGCGATCGGCGGCTCGGGCGTCGCACTGCCCTCGCGCCAGCGCGCGAGGGCAGCCGCCACGCCGGGCGACACCAGTGCCAGCGTCCGCTCGCTGCCAGCCTCCAGCAGCTGGAGGGCGGCGGGGTTCAGCGCGCGGATCTGGTTTTTTGCGTCTACCACCACCACGCCGGTCTGCATGGTGTCCAGCACCACCTCGTTGAGGCGCGACAGGTCGGCGTACTCGCTGCCCACCTGCCGCGCCAGCGCCTCGCTGGTGCGGGCGCGGCGGGCCACGGCGCTGGCGGCAGTGGCGGTGACGAAGAACATCACACCCAGCACACCGGTGGCGGTGAAGTCCGAAGGTGAGTAGAGAAACGGGAACTGCCTAGCGATCTCCTGCCCGAACATGGCCAGGGTGCCGATCGCCGCCGCCAGCAGGCCGAGCCGCATCGACAGCAGCAGCCCGGTGCCAACTACCGAGGGCACCAGCAGCATTCCCAAACCGGCACTGACGCCGCCGCTGGCGTACACCAGGATGACGATGGCCACCGCATCCACCAGAAAATTGACGATGACCTGGGTGACGAGGCCCGGCCGCCGATACAGCGTCATCAGCACCAATGGCAATGCCAGCAAGGCATACGCGCGGCAGGCGCCGAAAAAAAGATCGGACAGCACCTGTTCGAACAGCTGAGCGATCGCTCCGCTTTCCTGCAAGGTCACCAGCAGCGTCACCAGCAGTAGCCGGTACAGCCCCAGCGATTGCAGCAGACGCCAGTCGTCTGCGACCAGCGAGGGTTTGGTTTTAGCGACTGCCATTGGCCTCGACGCACTGCTTGCAATTGCGGCGGATGGAGGCGATCTCGCTGGCCGGCACCCGTACGCCGCAGCGATCGCAGCGCACCAGTTGCTCGGGGTCTGGCGTGAAGCCCCCGGGTGGCGGCGGGCCACGTTTGACGATGACGCCCTGCCACAGCCGCCAGGCGATGATGGCGAGCACGGCGAAAACAATCAGCTTGGTCAACATGCACCGGCGCCTTGACTTGATGGAGGGTGAAAGTCTACCCCGCAGGCCGGGCCGGGCTTTTGCGGCGAGACGGTCGCATAGGCGAGAATCGCGCCACTTTGCTTTAGATGCGAAGTCCAAAAAGCGTCACCCTTGAAGCAACACAAAGCCCCGGAGCATCCATGAATCTTCACGAATACCAGGCGAAGGCCCTCTTCGCCCGTTACGGCATCGCGGTGCCCGAAGGCCGCCTTGCGACCAGCGCCGAGCAGGCGCGGGCAATGGCGAAAGAGCTCGGCGGCGACAAGTTCGTCGTCAAGGCGCAGGTGCATGCCGGTGGCCGTGGCAAGGCTGGCGGCGTCAAGCTGGTCGAGGGCTTCGATGCGGTGGAAGACGCTGCGCGCAAGATGATCGGCCAGAAGCTGGTCACCAAGCAGACCGATGCCAAGGGTCTGCCCATCAACAGTGTCTGGGTGGAAAAACCCAGTGCCATCGCCCGCGAGCTGTACGTGTCCGCACTGGTGGATCGCTCGCTCGAACGCATCATCTTCATGGCCAGTCCGGATGGCGGCATGGACATCGAAGAAGTCGCCGAACATCACCCGGAGCGCATCAAAACCATCACCGTGCATCCAGCCGCCGGCTTGCAGCCGTTTCAGTGCCGTGAACTCGCCTTCTTCATGGACTTGACCAAGGAGCAATCCGAGCAGTTCACCAAGACGCTGATGGGCGTCTACAAGGTGCTGATCGAGTGCGATGCCTCGATGGTCGAGATCAACCCCATGATCGTCACCAAGGAGGGCAACATCTTCACCCTCGATGGCAAGCTCAACTTCGACGACAACGCCCTGTTCCGGCAGAAGGCGATTGCCGAGCAGCGTGACCTGGCACAGGAGGACGAGCGCGAGCGCGTCGCCCAGCAGTTCGACCTCAACTACGTCTCGCTCGACGGCAACATCGGCTGCATGGTCAACGGTGCGGGTCTCGCCATGGCGACCATGGACATCGTCAAGCTGCATGGCGGTGCGCCGGCCAACTTCCTCGACGTCGGCGGCGGTGCCACCACCGAGCGCGTCACCAACGCCTTCAAGCTGATCACTTCCGCACCGGACGTAAAGGCGATCTTCGTCAATATCTTCGGCGGCATCGTCCGCTGCGACCTGATTGCGGAAGGCATCATCGAGGCCACCAAGCAGGTCGGCCTCAAAATCCCCGTCGTCGCCCGCCTGCAAGGTACCAACATGGAAAAGGGCCGAGAGCTGCTCGAAAAGAGCGGGCTGAAAATCACGCCGGTTTCCGACCTCACCGAAGCGGCCAAGACCGTCGTCAAACTCGCCAAGGGCGGCTAAGGAAAAACCATGAGCATTCTCGTCAACAAGAAAACCAAGCTCATCTGCCAGGGCTTCACCGGCAAGCAGGGCACCTTCCACTCCGAACAGTGCATCGCCTACGGCACCCAGATGGTTGGTGGCGTGTCGCCCGGCAAGGGCGGCGGCAAGCATCTGAACCTGCCGGTGTTCAACACCGCGCACGATGCCGTGAAGGCCACGGGTGCCGATGCCAGCATGATCTACGTGCCGGCTCCCGGCGCGGCAGAAGCGATCCTCGAAGCCGCCGATGCCGGCATCAAGATCATCGTCTGCATCACCGAGGGCATTCCGGTCAACGACATGGTCAAGGTCAAGGCGACCCTGCTCGCCGACTACCCGGATGCCCTGCTGATCGGCCCCAACTGCCCCGGCATCATCACCCCGGGCGAGTGCAAGATCGGCATCATGCCCGGCCACATCCACAAGCCGGGCCGCATCGGCGTGGTGTCGCGCTCGGGCACGCTCACCTATGAAACCGTGCACCAGACCACCGCCAATGGCCTTGGCCAGTCGACCTGCGTCGGTATCGGCGGCGACCCCGTGCGCGGCATGGGCTTCATCGACGTGATCCGCATGTTCGAGGCCGACCCCGCTACCGAAGGCATCATCATGGTCGGCGAGATCGGCGGTGCTTCGGAAGAAGAAGCGGCTGCCTACATCAAGAAAAGCGTCAAGAAGCCGGTCGTCGCCTACATCGCGGGCGTCACTGCGCCTCCGGGCAAGCGCATGGGCCATGCGGGGGCCATCGTCAGCGGCGGCAAGGGCACGGCGGACGAGAAGTTCGCGGCGCTCGAAGCGGCGGGTGTGAAGACGGTGCGCAGTCCGGCCGACCTGGGCGCTGCGATGCTGTCGCTGATGAAGTAAATCGGCTGCAACCAAAAGCCCGCCACCGGCGGGCTTTTTTATTTAGAGTGCGCGCATGACGAAAACCCTCACCCTGGCCCTCGCCCAGCTCAATCTCTGGGTCGGCGACGTCGAAGGCAATGTCGGCAAGATCATCGCCGCCGCCCTCAAGGCGCGCGACGGGCTGAAGGCCGATCTCGTCGCCTGCTCGGAGCTGTCGCTGATCGGCTATCCGCCGGATGACCTGCTGCTGCGCTCGGGCCTGCCAAAATTGATCGAGGAGGGCATTCAGCGTCTGCTGGCCGAGGTGCATGGCATCACGCTGGTGGTCGGCCTGCCCGAGTACGAGCTGGGTCGCGTCGATGGCGCGCTCTACAACGCGGCGTATGTGATCCGTGATGGCAGCGTCGTCGCGCGTTACCGCAAGCAGCAGCTCCCCAACTACGGCGTGTTCGATGAACGCCGCCACTTCAAGCCCGGCTTCTCGCCCTGCGTGTTCGAGCTGAAGGGCAAGCTGATCGGGCTCACCATCTGCGAGGACGCCTGGTTCTCGCAGCCCGCCTCGCAGGCGCGCGATGCCGGTGCGGAGCTCCTGCTCAACATCAATGCCTCGCCCTGGAACCGTGGCAAGCGCAGCGAGCGCGAGCGTGTGCTGGATGCGCGCGTCGCCGAAACCGGCTTGCCGATCGTCTACGTCAACTGCGTCGGCGGCCAGGACGAGGTGGTGTTCGATGGCAACTCGCAGGTGCTGCGCTCTGATGGCTCCGTTGCTTTTGCCGCGCCGCAGTTCGAGGAGGGCGTGTATGCGGTGACGATGAGAAACGGCCGCTTCGAGGGCGAAACCGCGACCTTGCTGGGTGACGAGGAGGAGACTTATGCCGCACTCGTCGTCGCCACCCGCGACTACGTGACCCGCAATGGTTTTCCCGGTGTCTTGATTGGTTTGAGCGGTGGCATCGACTCCGCACTGGTCGCCACCATCGCCGCCGATGCGCTCGGGGCCGACAAGGTCTGGGGCGTCTCCATGCCCAGCCGCTACACGCTCGACATGAGCAACGACGATGCGCGTCTCGAGGCCGAGGCGCTCGGCATCCGCTACACCACGCTGCCCATAGAGCCTGCCTTTACCGCGTTCAGCGCCACTTTGGCCGAAACTTTTGCGGGCAAGAGAATCGACATCACGGAAGAAAACCTGCAATCGCGCTCACGCGGCGTGCTGCTGATGGCGCTGTCGAACAAGTTTGGACACATCGTGCTCACCACCGGCAACAAGAGCGAGATGGCGGTGGGTTATGCCACGCTCTATGGCGACATGTGCGGCGGCTTTGCACCCATCAAGGATGTCTACAAGACACTCGTCTACCGCCTGGCGCGCTACCGCAACACGATCTCGCTGGTGATTCCGGAACGCGTCATCATCCGTGCACCTTCAGCCGAGCTGCGCGAAAACCAGACTGACCAGGATTCGCTGCCGCCGTACGAAATCCTCGACGCGATTCTCGAGGCCTACGTGGAGGACTCCCGCTCCATCGCCGAGATCGTTGCCGCCGGTTTCGAGGAGGCCACGGTGCGTCGTGTCGCGGGGCTGGTGCGCCGCAGTGAATACAAGCGCCGACAGGCCCCACCAGGGCCGAAAGTGACGCGTTGCGCGTTTGGGCGCGAGCGGCGATATCCGTTGACAGCGCTGTATGGTGACGTCTAGTCGCTGCGGGAATGATGCACAGCGATGATCGCTTGCTGATCAGGGTGTCGTTGCGGGTTTTTCGCTGGGTGGCGGTGAGGCTGGCTCGCTGCTCGCAGGCTTTGGTGCCTCGCCTTCGCCAGTGTTGGATTCAAGGATGAGGCGCATGCTCTTCTTGCCGGGTTCGGCGTTCGCCGCAGGTTTGGCTTCCGCAGCGGGTGTGGCATTCGCATCCTCCGGGGCGGCGGCGGCTGGCGCGACAGCTGGTTGGCTGGAGGGAATCACCAGTTCCAGTGGCTCCTTGTCACTGCGGTCGAGTCCGGAAAACATCCCGGCGATACGCGAGAAAACTCCCTTCGGCTGCCCGGTCGACGCGGGGGCAGTCCCAGCTGTCTTGAGCGGCGCTACCGCCAGTGTCATCTGCCCTTTCTGCGCGGCCAGGGTGCGATTGGCATCTTCGGCTTCCTGCTTCAGGCCCAGCTCGGTGTAGCTTCGGGCCAGGGTCTTGAGTGCCTTCATCGTGGCGGGTGCGCCGGGATACTGCGCAATCACCTGCTCGGCACGCTTGGCAGCGGCGAGCCAGGCGCCACGGCGGGTGTAGAAATCGACGACATGCATCTCGTTGCTGGCGATGCGGTTGCGCAAATCCATCATCCGCGCGCGGGCATCTTCGTTGTAGCGCGAGCTGGGATATTTCTGGATCAGCAGCGAGAACTCGTCATAGGCCTTGCGCAGGTTGCCCACGTCTTTCCTGCTCGGGTCCATCGGCAGCTCGTCGGCCAGGCCCTTGTCGCGCTCGGACTGGATCACGCCTTTCAGGTACTGCACGTAGTCGGCGCGCGGGTGGCGCGGGTGCTCCCGCAAAAAGCGGTCGGCGGCGGTGAGCGCCTCATCCGGTTTGTAGTCGCGGTTGAGCACGTAGATTTTTTCCAGCTCGCCTTGCGTCGCGTATTCGGTAAACGGATAGCGCTCGGCCAAGAGGTCGTAGCGCAGTGTCGCTTCGGTGAAGTCGGAGGATTCCAGGGCGCCACGGGCCACGCGGTACAATGTGTCGGCTTCGGCCTTGAGTTCCTGCTCGGTGACAGCGGGCTTGTTGCCGGAGGGCGTATTGCGGTCTCCCTTGGCAAAGGGGTTTTTCGGTCGATAGCCCGGCTCTTTTTTATCGTTGCTGCTGCAAGCGGAGAGTCCGCCAGAAAGGGCCGCCACCGTCACCAACAGGGCCACGCCCAGTCTTGAAGTCAAGGACACAGTCATCGCTCACACGCCATGCAGAAGTTGAAAAGCCAGTATAGCCCAGCCCCTGTCGCCGACCTGGACTCCGAAGCACCTCTGACTGCCGAGGTGCCGCCAGAGTTCGATGGCCTGCGTCTGGATGCCGCCGCGGCGCAGTTGTTCGATGCCCACTCGCGCTCGCGCATCAAGAGCTGGATCGAAGAAGGACGCGTCAGCCTGAACGGGGCGGTGTGCCTGTTGCCACGCCAGCCGGTGCGGCAGGGCGATGTGCTGGGACTAGTTGCGGAAGCTGCCGTCGAAGTGACTTTGAAGCCGCAAGACTTAGCACTCGACGTCGTGTTCGCGGACCGTCATCTGGTGGTCATCAACAAGCCTGCGGGGCTCACCGTGCATCCCGGTGCCGGCATCCCCGACGGCACCCTGCAAAACGCACTGCTGCATCACTGGCCGCACACGGCGGAGATTCCTCGTGCCGGTCTGGTGCATCGACTCGACAAGGACACCACCGGCCTGATGGTGGTCGCCCTCTCGGCGGCGGCGCACACACACCTGTCGGCGATGATGGCCTCGCGCACAGTGCATCGGGAATACGACGCGCTGGTCAACGGCCTGCTGGTATCCGGCGGCACGGTGAATGAGCCGATTGCGAGACACCCGCGCGACCGCGTGAAAATGGCCGTCGTCATGGGTGGCCGCGAGGCAGTAACGCACTATCGGGTTGCCGAACGCTTCGACTGGCACACCCTGCTGCGGGTGCAGCTGGAGACGGGGCGCACGCACCAGATCCGCGTGCATCTCGCGCACCTCAAATACCCGGTGGCAGGGGATGCCGTATATGGCGGCGACGTGTTGCGCGCACGTGGTGCGAGTGCGGCGCTGCGTCAGGCGGTGGGCGCGTTCCGCCGGCAGGCGCTGCACGCGGCGGCCTTGAGTTTTTCGCATCCGGTCACTGCTGCGCCGCTGGCATTCACCGCGCCGCGACCTGCGGATTTCGATGGCCTGCTGAGCGTGCTGCGGCAGGAGCGCACGCTGCTGGCATGAAACTGCTGCTGCCGGATTGGCCCGCGCCAGCCCATGTGCAGGCACTGGTCTCCACCCGCGAAGGGGGTGTCAGTCGTGGCAGCTATGCCAGCCTCAATCTCGGCAGCCATGTCGGTGACGATGCGGCGGCGGTTGCTGAAAATCGCCGTCGTTTCAGTGCCGCAGCGGGTCTTGCCTGCGCGCCTGCCTGGCTCGATCAGGTGCATGGCTGCGACGTGGTGATGGCCGGTGTCGTGGCCGTCGCCGATGCCTGCTGGACGATGACTCCCGAACTGCCCTGCGCGGTGCTGACTGCCGACTGCCTGCCGGTGCTGTTCACCGACCGCGATGGCAGCTGCGTCGCCGCCGCCCATGCCGGCTGGCGTGGGCTGGCGGCGGGCGTGCTGGAGGCGACGATCCATGCACTGCCCGCCAAGCCTGCACAGCTCATGGCCTGGCTCGGCCCCGCCATTGGCCCGCTGGCGTTTCAGGTGGGCGACGAGGTGCGCGCCGTCTTCGTTGCACAAGCACCGGAGGATGCCGATGCCTTCGTCCCGGACGGTGATCGCTGGCGGGCCGACCTGTTCGCGCTGGCAAGGGCAAGGCTCAGGCGCTGCGGCGTATTGGCGATATACGGCGGTGGGCTTTGCACGTTGACCGACAGTGCGGCTTTTTTCTCGCACCGCAGAGATGGCGTCAGCGGCCGCTTTGCGAGCCTGATCCAGCTCGCCCAAAAAGACTAAGGCGGCGCGTTCGCAATTGAAGGGCGAGCGTGTAACATCCTGCAGGCAGGGTCAGCACAAGCTGACGAAGAGGAGACCGGCGCGCACGCGGCGGCTTAAAACAACATCAGGCTGAGTCCATCAGGCAAGGTGACATCCATATGAAGAATCCGCAGTTGAAGACGCTCACGGCCGCCGCCGCGCTGCTGGCCCTGGCGGGCATCAGCCCTTGGCTTTCTGCGCAGGAGGGCGAGGCAGCACCCACCGAAGAAGCAGCCCCGGCGGAAGAAACCGCCCCGGCGGAAGAACGCGCCGCCGAGGCCCCCGCCGCCGCTCCTGCTGCGCCGATCAAGCCACGGCCTTCCGAAATCCTCGCACTGACCTCCAAGGGCCTGATGCTGGATGTGGTCAACACCGGCAAGCACCTGATCGCGGTGGGTGATCGCGGCACGGTGATCGTCTCCAACAATGGTGCCGACTGGGCGCAGGTGCAGGTGCCGGTGCGCTCGCCGCTTACAGCCGTCAGCTTTGCCGATGAAATGAACGGCTGGATCGTTGGCCACGATGCCGTCATCCTCGCCACCAAGGACGGCGGCAAGAGCTGGGCGATGCAGAATTTCGCGCCCGAACTCGAAAAACCCTTTCTCGATGTGATCGCACTCGATGCCAGCAATGTGCTGGCCTTTGGGGCTTACGGCCTGCTGTACAAGACCAGCGATGGCGGCACCACCTGGGCAATGGCCGAGGCGCCGGAAATCCGCGCCGACGAACTCCATTTCAACGGCGTCAACAAACTCGCCAACGGCAGTGTGCTGGCCGTGGGCGAGCAAGGCATGCTGGGCCTGAGCACCGATGGGGGTGCGACCTGGACCAAACTCGCTTCGCCCTACGATGGCTCGTATTACGGCGCCCTGCCGCTTGGCGAGGCTGGTGCTGTGGTGTATGGCCTGCGCGGCAACGTCTACAAGACCACGGATGTCGTCAAAGGCCCGTGGGTGCAGGTGCAAACCAACACGGTCGCGTCTTTTTTCGGGGCGACTGCATTGCCGGATGGCGGCGTGGCACTGGTCGGCCTGGCTGGCGCGGTGCTCAAGCTGGACGCTTCCGACAACGCGACCAAGCTGCGCGTGAAAGTGCGCGGCAAGGATGCCCTGGGCCGCGAACTGGACAAGGATGTGACCGGCAGCTTCTCCTCTGCAGCGCCTTTCGCCGGTGGCCTGCTGGTGGTGGGCGAACAAGGCGTGCAGAGCCTCAAGCTCTGATCCGCCGACCAAGCCATAGATAAGACAGCCGCGCCTTCAAGCGGCAAGCAAGCACTACAGATTGGGAGAGTCGCACCATGGGTGACGCACAAACAATGAGCACGTCCACCAAAATCCTCCGCGCCATCGAGCCGATCATCTACGCCAAGCCAAGGCTGACGATGACGATCCTGGTGCTGCTGACGATTTTCTTCGGGGCCGTGGCCTCCAAGATCAAGCCGGATGCGGGCTATGACAAGTCGATTCCGCTCGATCATCCCTACATGCAGGTGCTTAAGCAGTATCAGGCCGACTTCGGCGGCGCCAACAATGTGCTGGTGGCGCTGATCCAGAAACCCGGCAAGGGCGAGATCTACAACGGTGCGTTTCTGGCCTCGCTGAAACAGGCCACCGATGAGGTGTTCTTCCTGCCCGGTGTCGACCGCTCGCGCGTGTCTTCGCTGTTCACGCCCGATGTGCGCTTTGTCGAAGTGGTGGAGGGTGGCTTCAAGGGTGGCAACGTCATCCCCGCCGAATATGCACCGAACGCGGAGATGTTCGCGCTGGTGAAAGGCAACACCCAGAAGGGTGGGCATGTCGGCCGCTTCACCACCAAGGACCAGACCGGCGCGATGATCTTCAGCGAGCTGCTGGAGGTCGATCCGGTGTCGGGCGAGAAGCTCGACTACGCCGCCGTCGCCGAGATTCTCGAAGACAAGGTGCGCGGCCGCTTCGTCAGCCCCAAGAAATACATCTACAAACTCAACACCGATGTCTGCCAGACACCGGACGTGGTGGCGGCCGAGGGTGAGCAGCCTGCCGCTGCAACGCCGCCACCCGCGCCGCAGGAAACCTGCGTCAAGGCCGGGACCCAGGTGTGGGAGCGTTTCGGCCAGCCGACCGGTCTCGCCGCCGTGGTCGACAAGGGCAAACCCATCACCTACAAGTTCAAGCCCGAAGGGCAGGATAACGAGCTGGTGTTCAGCATCAAGAAGTCGCAGATGTCCTTCGAGATGGTCGACAACCCGCAATACAACCCGGATGTCGATGTCCACATCCTTGGCTTTGCCAAGGTGGTGGGTGACATCATCGAAGAGCTGGTGCCGGTGGTGGGCTTCTTCCTGCTGACGCTGGTGATGACACAGATATTGCTGTGGGCCTATCTCGGCAGCTTCAAACTGGCGCTGCTGCCGCTGGTGTCGTCGATCACGGCGGTGATTTGGGAGTTCGGCCTGCTCAAGCTGTTCGGCAAGGGGCTTGATCCTTTCGCCATCCTGGTGCCGTTCCTGATCCTCTCGATCTCGGTCTCCCACGGCGTGCAGTACTGCAATAGCTGGGTGGGCGAAATCGCCAACAACGGCCGCAACAGTTTCGATGCCTCGGTGGAAACCTGGCGGCGACTGGCGATCTACGGAACCATGGCGATCCTGACCGGCGTGGTGGGCTTCGCGCTGATCGGCCTGATCCCGATCGACATCATCCGCGAGATGTCGCTCAACGCCTGCCTGGGCATGTTCGCCATCGTCATCACCAACAAGATCATGATGCCGATCATGCTGACCTGGATCGACGTCGGCGACCCCAAGGAGTTTGCGAGGAAGCAAGAGCAGCGCGACGCCATCTTCGACCCGCTGTGGAAGCTGCTCAGCAACATGGTGCTGATGAAGCCTGCGATCATTGCCATCCTCATCGGCGGCCTCTTGCTGGGCTGGAGCCTGTGGAAAGGCAAGGAGCTGCAAGTGGGCGACAGCCAGGCCGGCGTGCCGGAGCTCTTGCCCGACTCGCGCTACAACAAGGACACTGCCGCCGTCACCGCCAACTTCGCCATCGGCACCGACGTGATGAAAGTCATCGCCGAAACTGATCCCGAAGCCTGCGTGAAGTACTCGGTGATGGAGCAGATCGACCGCTTCGGCTGGCGCATGGACAACACCGAAGGCATCCAGTCCACCATCTCGCTGCCCTGGGCTTCGCGGCAGGTGAACATGGCGTTCTCGGAGGCCGCACCCAAGTTCAAGGTGCTGCCGCAGAACCAGTTCACGATGGTGCAGGCGATCACGCCGATCCCGACCTCATCGGGGCTGCTGAACTCCAACTGCTCGGCGATGGCGGTGTTCATCTTCACCAAGGACCACAAGGCCTCGACGCTCGAACGCATCGTGCAGGAAGTGGGCCGCTACAACACCGAAAACAGCGCCGAGTTCTACGAGACCAACACGGACGTCAATCCGGAGTACTGCTCGAAGAAGGCCGATGCCCGCCGCGATGTCGGCAATGCTCGCGTCGCCCTGCAGAAATACACCGAGCGCCTGAAGAAGAAGAACCCCGGCATCGGCGACGAGGCGATCAACAACGACGAGGGCATCAAGAAGCTCAACGCCGAGATCGACACCACCAAGGCCACATTGGCAGGCATGGACAAGTTCTGTCCGGTCAATTTCGCACTCGCCTCTGCGCAGGTGGGTGTGATGGCGGCAACCAACGAGGAAGTGCATCGTCTCGAAAAGCCGATCCTCTACATCGTCTATGCCGGCATCATCATCTGCGTGTTCCTGAGCTTCTTCGAGTGGCAGTCCATCGTCGCCATCATGCTGCCGCTGGCGCTGGTGAGCTGGATGGCCTACGCGGTGATGGCGGTGCTCGGCATCGGCATGAAGACGGCGACACTGCCGGTGGTCGCACTGGCAGCAGGTGTGGGTGTCGATTACGGCATATACATCTATGCGACGTTTGCCGATGCGCTGGCAGCGGGTTTCAAGCGGCAGGCGGCGTACAACAAGACACTCAAGCTAACCGGCAAGGCGGTGGCATTCACTGGCCTCACGCTCAGCTTTGGCGTGCTGACCTGGCTGTGGTCCGGCCTGCAATTCCAGCGCGACATGGGCAAGCTCCTGGTGTTCATGTTCATGGCCAACATGTTCGGCGCGCTGCTGCTGCTGCCCGCAATCGCCTCTTTCATCCTCAAGCCAAAAGAACTGGCGCCGGGCGAAGAGCCGGTCTTCAAACCGCGGCACTAGTCGCGGTTTGAAGGCAAAATGATCGTCAGCAAGCCGCGCCACTAAGGCGCGCAACAAAAAAGCCCGGCACATTGCCGGGCTTTTTTGTTGGCAGTGATGCTTTAGTCCCCCGCCACTCCATCGGCCCGCCGGTATTCCGGGCATTCGACCGAGGTCAGCTCGCGCGTCTGGAGATTGAGCGCGGTCAGCCGCCCGCCCCAGACCGCACCAGTGTCCAGCCCCCAGACCCGATGCTGCGGCCAATGTGTCCGTCCCAGCGTCGACCAATGGCCAAAGATGATCTCGGCGTCGATGGGGACCCGATCCGGCAGGGCGAACCAGGGCTGCAAGGGTGCGGGCTGTGTCCCGGGCGCACCCTTGGCATGAAAGTCCAGTGCGCCAGAGGGCAGGCAGTAGCGCATCCGGGTGAAGCCATTGACGGCGAAACGCAGATGTTCGGCCGGGTCGAGCGGCGACGACCAGAGACGCGGCTCGTCGCCATACATCCGGGCAAAGAATGCAGCATGCCCCTCATCGCGCAAGGCCGATTCCACAAGACGCGCCGCCTCACGCGCCTCCGCCAGCGTCCAGCAGGGTGCTACGCCAGCATGGCTCAGCACCCAGCGGGCATTGTCATGACTGTCTTCATGCATCAGGGGACGCAGCCTGAGCCATTGCAGCAGGGCCTCACGGTCGGGGGCGACCAGCAGCGCCTCCAGTGTGTCCTGGCGACCCTGACGTCCACCCGCCGCACGCGCCAGCAGGTGCAGATCGTGGTTGCCGAGCACAGAGACCGCCCGCTCGCCGAGCGACATCACATAGCGCAGGGTGCGCAGCGAGTCCGGCCCACGATTGACCAGATCACCCGCAAACCAGAGCGTGTCGCGGGTCGGGTCGAAGCGCAGTGCATCGAGCAATCTTTGCAGCGGCTCAAAACAGCCCTGCACATCCCCAATCGCATAGGTTGTCATGCAAATGCCTGAAAAATGCCGGATCGGCGGCGGATTTTTGACGCGTGAGCGTCTTTGACTACCAACGAGGGCGACGCATACTGTTCATGCGCGAAAAAGCCCATGCGCTCATGCTCCGAAGGATTCGGGGCCATTCCGGACAAGGAGAACATCATGTTGAAGCAGATTCTGAACTTCCTCAAGGACGAGGAAGGTACCAGCGCGGTGGAATACGGCCTGATTGTGGGCCTGATTGCGGTGGCGGTGGTGGTCATTCTCGGCACCATGGGCGGCGGGCTGAATACGCTGTTCACCACCGTTTCCGACGAGGTCACTGACGCAAACACCGGCGCACCGTAGCAGGGCATGGCGGTGTGGATCACCGCCCTGCTATGCCTGTGGGCGCTGGCGATTGCGGCCATCGACTGGCAGCAGCGGCGGGTGCCTAACGTGCTGCTGCTCGCCCTGCTGCTGCCTGCAGTCGCCGTATTGGCATGGCGTGGCACCGGTATTCTCGGTATCGGCTGGCTGCCCAGTCTGTTGGGACTGGCGCTGGCGCTGGCGCTGACCTTGCCCGGGTATGCGCTGTCCAGGTTTGGCGCAGGCGATGTCAAGCTCGCGGCAGTGATGGGCCTGGTGCTGGGCTGGCCGCTGGTGGTCTATGCGCTGCTGGTCGCTGGTTTGCTGATGGGGCTTGGGGCGCTGCTGATGGTTTTGATGGCGGGGTTGCCCAGCGTTCGTGCGCTGCGTTTGCCAACAGCCTGGACGCTGCTGACGGGTTTCGTGGCGGTATTGCTGTGGCAGGCAGGAGGGTGGTGATGAAGGGCAATGTGCGTAGCACCATAGTCACTTCGAGGCTTGCCCAAAAAGGCGCCTCGGCGGTGGAGTTCGCCTTCGTGTTCCCCGTCCTGTTTCTGCTGGTCTATGGCGTCATCGTCTACTCCTACATCTACGTCCTGCAGCAGTCGATCACCTACAGCGCCCAGCAATCGGCCGAGGCGGCCGTTGCTGTCAGCCCGGAGCCAGGGGATACGCTGAATACCCGCATCGAGCAGCGGGTGCGCGCGGTGGCGGTGCAGTCACTCAACTGGCTGCCAGCCAACCAGCGTGCCCGCGTCATTGGCGCCAGCGGCGAGAAGGTGCAGGTGAGTTTCGACACCATCGACACCAGCCAGAATGTGGTGCGGGTGACTCTGGAGTTCGAGGTGCCCGGTCTGTTTCCGGCGCTGGAACTGCCTCTGGTGGGCAACATCCCGCCACTGCCCAACCGGCTGCGTGCGCAGGCCATCGCCCGCATCTAAGGATGCGTGCAACAATCTGGCGCGTGGATCGAGCCAGTGCCCATCCACACCAATATTGGGAGCTTAGGATCGCATGAGCAGTACCGCCCTCAAAGTCGCCGCCGTGATCCTGGTGTTGCTCACCATCATCTTGGCGGGCGTCGGATTTTCGATGAGCCGCAACTACGCCGCGCGCACCGCCAAGGCCGAGGCCGAGGCCGCGCGCGCGACCGAAGCCGCCCGCACCGCACCGCAGACGCTGGCGGTGGTCGCACTCAAACCATTGTCTGCCTACAAGAGCATCGGCCGCGATGACATCGCGCTGGTGCCTGTGGCAGTCACGCCCACCGACTATTTCGCCAGCCTCGACGACGTGGCCGCACGGGTGCCGCTGGTCGACATCGACGCCGGCGCGCCAGTGACCAAGCGTTATTTCAAGGAGGGCAATATCCTGGCCAAGATCATCCCCGCCGGGCATCAGGCGCTGGCGATCGAGGTCAACGAGATCATTGCGGCGGGCGGCTTCGTCAGGCCCGGCGACAGCGTCGATGTCATCGTCTACCTCCGTAACGGCGCCGGTGTCGCCGATGCCCAGGCGCGCGTGCTGCTGGAAAACGCCCGCGTGCTGGCTTACGAGGAACGCATCATCGAGCGCCCACAGGGCCTGAAGGATGAGGAGACCAAGGCCGGTGCCGAGGCCAAGCGCCGCCTCCGCACTGCCGTGCTTGCAGTGCCAGAAAAAGAAACCACCCGCGTCGTGCTGGGCGCGGGCCTTGGCGAGGTGCGCCTCGCACTGCGCGGCCAGCAGGCTGCCACCGGAGAAGAGGCCAGCGGCGAAGTCACCGTGGGCGGTCTGCCACTGTCCGAGGCCGCGAAGATCGAAAACGAGGGCTACAAGACGCCGGACAAGGCAGTGACTGCCGGGGAAATCTCGCGCGTCAAGCCGCCGCCGGCGCTGTCGAAAAAAGCCGGGCCGCCGCCGCGCGAAACGGTGGAGGTCATCCAAGGCAACACGATCCAAAAGGTGGAGCAATGAAGCACCTCCTCTCCTCTGCGGCGCTCGCGTTCGTACTGGCCACAGGGGTGGCAAGTGCCGCCCCCGTACCCGACGACCGCGTGGTCAGCATCGAAACCGGCGTGCATAAATTGCTGCGCCAGCCGCAGCCGGTGGGCCGTGTGGCGGTGGGCGACCCGGCCATTGCGGAGGTCACGGTCATCAACCGCCGCGAGGTGCTGATCACCGGCAGGAAGAATGGCGTCACCAGCCTCCTGGTCTGGCCCAAGTCCGGCACCCGCGATGCGCCGACGGAGTACCGCCTGCGCGTTGGTCCAGTCAGCGATCCGCTGAAGGTGAAGAACGCCGATCCCGATCTCGGCAAACTGCGTATCGACGCACAGGAGGGCCTGAGTGGCAAGGCACCCAGCCTGCTCGCGCACCGCCGCGCTCGGCTCGATGCACAGACACAGGCGCAGCAGGCCGCCGGCAGCAGCACGGCTGTACCCAAGATCGCCGACCGCAGCGAGATCGACCTCGAAACCCAGGTGATGACCGAGGTGAAGATCGTCGAGGTCAAGCGCAGTACCTTGCAGCAGTACGGTCTCAATGTGCTGAAAAACACCGGCAACACCGTTGCGGGCCTCACCACGCCCGGCTCGCTGGCAGGTGTGACGCCGGGTGGTCTTGGCGGTGCAGGTGGTTTTGCCGGAGGCAGCAATCTGCCCATCGCCAATGCCTTCAACCTCGTCATCGGCAACCCTGCGCAGGGCATTCTTGGCGTGCTGAGTTTTCTCGAACAGAAGGGCCTCGCCCGCACCTACGCCGAGCCGACGCTGACGGCCATGAGCGGCCAGACCGCGAGCTTCCTGGCCGGTGGCGAGTTCCCGGTGCCGGTGAGCCAGGGCGGCACCACTGGCGGCATCACCATCCAGTATCGCGAGTTCGGCATCCGTCTCTCGCTCACGCCCACCGTGCTGTCGCGTGACCGCATTGGCTTGAAAGTCGCACCCGAAGTCAGCGATCTCGATTTCTCCGCCGGCATCACCACGGCGGGCGTCACCGTGCCTGCGCTGACTGTGCGTCGCACCGACACCACGGTGGAGCTTGGCGATGGCGAGAGTTTCGTGATTTCAGGGCTGGTCAGTTCCAGTCTCATCAACAATGCCAACAAGGTGCCTTGGCTGGCGGATATCCCGGTGCTGGGCGCGTTCTTCAAGAACATCAACGTCAACCGCACCGAGAAGGAACTGGTGATGGTGGTGACCCCGCGTCTGGTGCGGCCACTAGCACGCAACACGCCGCGCCCACCGCTGCCGGGTGCGGCCATGGACGGCTATCGGCCGACGATGGGCCAGGTCATGTTTGAAGAAACCGGCAAGTTCGACCAGAGCCAGTTCGGCTTCAGCAAGTAATCGCAACCCTATCGTTTTCCTACGCACAACGAACCAGAAAAACTCTTATGAGTGCGAAGTCGCAGGCCTTTGTGATTGCGGACGATGCGGCCTACCTGCCGTGGCTCGAAGCGGCACTGGGCGGTAGCGTCGCCTTCACGCTGGGGCAGCCGCAGGATGCCGCCGACCTGTTGCGCCGGCTGCAACAGGGTGCCAAATTCGATCTGCTGTTCTGCGAATTCGAGGACTACAACGCGCCCGAGCGCGCCGCACTCGCCGAGGCGGTTGCCGACCGTCTGCCGGAGTTGCCGGTGGTGGGCATGGGTTCCAGCGAGAGTGCCGCCACGGTGCTGGCCGCGATGCGTGCCGGCGTAAGGGATTTCTTCGTGCTCAAGCGCGATGAGACCAAGCTGGCCGCGCAGGTGGGCAAGCTGTTGCGGCGCCTGGGTGCGGTCAGCGTGGCCGCCGCCGCCGGCAGCGGCCAGGGACGCGTCTATAGCGTGATGGGCGCGCAGCCGCATGAGAGTGTGGCCTTTCTCGCCGTGCATCTGGCACAGGCGTTTGCCGAACGAGGCAATCAAAGGACTGGTGCCGCCATCAGCGGCGGTCAGCCACCCACCGTCGCGCGCGGCAAGGCCGAGCGGGTGCTGCTGATGGATACTGCGATGCCGGCCGGCGCTGCCGCGATCTTCCTCAATGTTTCGCCCAGCTACAGTCTGCTCGATGCCGTCAACGACGTGCATCGCTGCGACGCCACGCTGGTCGATACTGCCTTTACGAAGCACAGCTCCGGTCTGCATCTGCTGTCGCTGCCGGAAGAAGGCCTGGGGCGTCCGGCCATCCCGGCGGAAGATTTTGGCCGCCTGCTGCAAGTGTTCAAGAGTCTGTTCAGCGTCGTCGTGATGGCACTCGATGGCCAGGTCGGCACGCCGCTGCTGCGCACGGCCATCACGCAGAGCACACGCACGCTGCTGCTGACCGACCAGTCGATCCTGAAATCGCGTCAGAGCAAGTACCTGCTGCGCGCGCTGCGGCTCGACGATACCCCGCTCGACAACGCCGCACTGGTGGTGGACAACTACCGCAGGCGTCTGGGGCTGGAGCCACAGAATCTCGCCGAGCTGTTCGATCTGCCGCTGATCGCCACGCTCAGCTCGGAGGGGGTCAGCCGCATCCAGGCGATGAACTCCGGCGAGTCGATGTTTGCCATTGCCCCTAAGGATCCGTACTGCGACGGCGTGCGCCGCCTCGCCCTGACGCTTGCCACCGGCGAAACCCAAGCCGTCGAGGCCAAGAGCGATGGCCTGCTGAACCGCCTGTTCCGTTGACCACCACGATGAGCGCCGTTGCCGCTGCCGATCCGCTGCTGCGCTTCCGCCTGAGCGACCAGTACCAGACGCTCAAGACCAACTTCCACCGCTTTCTCATCGCGCAGATCGAGGAGCGCAGCCTCGATGTCAGCAGCTGGGATGACGACAAGCTCGACCGCTTCGTGCGCGAGCAGGTCAAGCGCTACGTCGTCGACAACCGCCTGCCGGTCAACCAGAAAGAATCGGATGCCCTTGCCGCCGATGCCCGCCACGAGCTGACCGGCTTCGGTCCGATCCAGCATCTCGTCAACGACGCAACGGTGAACGACATCGTCGTCAACGGCCCCAACGCGGTGTTCGTCGAACGCAACGGTCTGCTCGAAAGCGCGCCCGTGCGCTTCACCGACGATGGCCACGTCATCCGCGTCATCCAGCGCATCCTGGCCCCGATTGGCCGGCGCGTGGACGAGTCCACACCGATGGTGGATGCGCGCCTCGCCGATGGCTCGCGCGTCAACGCCATCATCCCGCCCATCGCGCTCAACGGGCCTTGCCTGTCGATCCGCAAGTTCCGCGCGAAGGCGCTGAGCGCTGAAGACCTGCTGCGCTACGACAGCATCAGCCAGCCGGAAATCGACTACCTGAAAAAACGGGTCGAGCAGCGCACCAACCTGATCGTCGTCGGCGGCACCGGCAGCGGCAAGACCACGTTTCTCAATCTCATCAGCCAGTGGATCCCGGACGCCGAGCGCGTCATCACGGTGGAGGATGCGGCAGAACTCAGGCTCGAAAACAGTCATGTCGTGCGACTCGAAACACGCCCGCCCAACCTCGAAGGCCAGCGCGCCATCAGCGCCCGCGATCTGGTGCGCAATGCCCTGCGCATGCGGCCAGACCGCATCATCGTCGGCGAAGTGCGCGGCGACGAGGTGCTGGACATGCTGCAGGCCATGAACACCGGCCACGATGGCAGCATGACCACGCTGCACGCCAATTCCACCAGGGATGCCATCAGCCGTCTCGAACTGCTGGCGGGCTTCGCCGGCTTCAATGGCAGCGAGCTGACTTTCCGGGGCCAGCTGGCCTCGTCGATCCATTTGTTCGTGCACGTCGCGCGCCTCGCCAGTGGCGCACGCAGGCTGATGACGATCACCGAGGTGGCGGGCTTGAGCGGCGGTGAGCTGAAATTGCGCGATCTGTTCCGCTACGACGCGGCGACCGGCCTCAGGCAGGATTTGAGGGACGCCGCATGACCGTCGGCATTCTCATGGTGCTGGTCTTCGCACTGCTGTTCGCGGCGGCGGCGGCCTTCCTGTTGCTGCGAGTGCAGGCCAAGACCCGCAAGGAGGAAATGACGCTGCGGCTACGGGTGCTGGGCGAGGATGCTGATGCGCACTTGCTAAGCCGCGCCAAGCCCATCGCCAATCCGGTGCTGCGTTTCGTCACTGACCTGTTGACCCGCTCCGGCACCGAGATCGAGCCGGAGCGGGTCGGACGGGGTCTGCTGATCGCAGCTGCCATCGCACCGCTGCTGCTGATTGTGCTGGGAGCGCTGGCGGGCATGCTGGCGATTGGGCTGGCCATCGCCGCCGTGTTCGGTGTGCTGTCGCGCAATGCCGCGCGCCGCCGCGCCAAGATTGTTGAACAACTGCCGGTATTTCTGGAGAGCGTGATGCGCGTGCTCGCCGCCGGCAACACACTGGAAGAATCGCTGGGTGCGGCTGCCCGCGACAGCCCGGAGCCGATCCGTCCTCTGTTCGTCTCGATCGGCCGACAGGTGCGCCTCGGTGCGCCGGTCGAGGCCGTGCTGGCCGAGGCCGGTGAAGTGCATCGCTTGCGTGATTTGAAAGTGATGGCGCTCGCAGCTGCCATCAATCGCAAGTACGGCGGCTCGCTGCGCGGCGTCATCAAGAGCCTCATCAGCACCATCCGCAGCCGCGATTCCGCCGCCCGCGAACTGCGCGCGCTCACTGCCGAAACGCGATTCTCCGCCTTGGTGCTCGCCATCATCCCGGTGACGCTCTCGCTCTACATCTTCACCAAGAACAAGGGCTACTACGAAGGCATGTGGGCCGATCCATCGGGCCGCATATTTCTGATTGCTTCGGTACTTTTGCAGATTGGGGGCGTGGCCGTTCTGTGGAAAATGATGAACTCGACGGGTGATCCCGATGCTTGATCGCCACGAAATTAAAAGATCTTCTGCAGGGATCCCGATGCCTGGAGATCACGCATGAGCGCCGCCTTGTTCGCCCTCGTCATCGGTGCGGCGGTGCTGCTGGCCGGTGCGACGCTGATCCTGCTCGCACATCTGGCCATGCGCTCGCGGCAAGAGCGGGTGCTGGAGCGCCGCGTGATCGGCGATCCCACTATCCGTGACGAGTTCTCCGACACCAGCGAAGGCGAGGCGTTGAAGGTTTTTGCGCGCGGCGGCCAGCGACTGGAAAGGCTGTCGGACGAGAACGGTGAAACCGGCAGGCTGCTGCTGCAGGCGGGCTGGCGCGGCGCGCGGGCGCGGCTTTTGTTCTACGCCTTCCGCAGCGGCATGCTGCTGCTGGCCGGCCTGCTGGCGCTGGTGCTGTGGACCTTCGGCGAGGGCATCAAGCCACTGATGTTGCCGCTGTATACCTTCGCGCTGTTCGCATTCGGGTTTCTCATTCCGATCTGGGTACTGCGTAGCGTCGCTGGCACACGGCGGGCGCGCATGGCGCGCGAGGTGCCCCTGTTCATCCACTTGCTGGTGCTGCTGTTCGAGGCGGGGCTTTCGACCCGGCAGGCATTTGCCAGCCTGGTGCGTGAGGGGCGTGGCGTGCTGCCGGAGCTGGGCCAGGAGTTCGAGGGCGTGCTGCGCCAGCTGGAAGCCGGTGGCGACATCGCCGATGTGCTGAAAGGTCTCGGCACCGCGCTCGACGTGCCTGATCTCGAAGGCGTGCTCGGCGTGCTGCGCCAAGTCGACAAGTACGGTGGCGAGATCCGCGAGCCGCTATTGGAGGCGCTGGCTGTGCTCGAAGAGCGTCGCGGCCTCGATCTGCGCGAGCGGGTCAATCTCGTCTCCGGCCGCATGACGGTGGTGATGGTCCTGTTCTTTTTTCCGGCACTGCTCATCTTCGTCGCCGGGCCTGCGGTGGTGTCGATCCTGAAGGCGATGGCGGATGTGGCCGGTGGCAAGTAAGGCCTGCGGCTGCGCAAACAGGCGCGCCGGTGCCCTTCGTGGCCTGCCGCTCATCGCGGCTGCAGTCACGCTCGTCGGCTGCTCGGCAATGGGCATCCCCTGGCCGAAATCCACCGAACCGGCGGCGGCGAGCCAATCGGCGCTCTATCTCGATGCCGTGCGCGGGCTGATTGGCCAGGGCCAGTACTACGCCGCCATCGCCCACATCCAGGAAGACCGCCGCAGCTATGGCGATACTCCGGAGCTGCGCCTGCTCGAAGCCGATGCCCGCCGCAGCCTGAAGCAGAACAAGGCCAGCGAGGCGCTCTACCAGAGCGTGCTGCGCGGCGCCTTCGACAGCCCGCTGGCGGGCAAAGCCCGGCACGGACTGGGTTTGCTCTATGCCCCGGTCAATCTCCCGGCCGCACTCAAGGAGTTCCGCGAGGCCGTCAAGCTCAAACCCACCGATGCCGACATTCGCAGCGATTACGGTTTTGCGCTGATGCAGCAGCGCCGCCTTGCCGAAGCGCGGGTGGAACTTTCCACCGCCCGTGAGCTGGCCCCAGACCACATCGCGGCGCGCAACAACCTGCTGATCCTGCTGTTCGCGCAGGGCGACGACACGGCGGCGCAAAAGCTGGCCGCAAGGTCAGGGGTGGACGCGGCCTTGCTTGCGCGCCTCAAGTCGCAGGCGCAGAGTTTCAAGGTCGCGAAGTCTCCGCGCTGGCTAGTCACCACACCCATCGAGGTCTGCCATGAACCCTCTCACCCCCCTTTGCCTCGCCCTCGCACTGTCGTTGCCGCTGGCTGTGCAGGCCGCCGATACCCAGAAGCCGCTCGGTGACGAGAGCAAGGCCTGGCTGCAATTGCAGAACAGCGGCAGCCAGGCCGCGACCGGCCCGCGCCCGATGCCGGGCGAGATCGCCGACAACGTCTACCAGCGCTATCTCGACAGCTTCAAGCAGCCGATCCCTGCCGAGTTCAAGCGGCAGTCTGCGGGTGGTTCGGGCGATGAGTCGGGCAAATAGATTCAAGCCCCGCAATGCGCAGCGGGGCGTCGCGGCGATCTTCGCGGCGGTTTCGCTCGTCACCCTGCTGTCGGCAGTGGGGCTTGCCATCGACATCGGGCGGCTCTATTACGCCAACCGCGATCTGCAACGCCTGGCCGATCTCGCCGCCATAGATGGCGCGCGGGTTCAAAGCCAGTGTCTCGGCAGTGCCGGGTTGGAACAGGTGTCGGCCGAGGTCGATGCCAGCCTCAGGCGCAACCGCCTGCCGCCGGGCGTGACTACGCTGACCCGTCTGGGCCTGCGCCGCTTTGGTGAGGATGGCTTGCAGTTTTTCCAGCCCGCGCCACCGGATCAAGCCGGCAACTCGGTGCAGGTGACGCTCAGCCGTAGTAGCCCCGCGCGCATCCTGCCGCTGTTCGCCGGCGAGCAGAGCCGCACGCTGACGGCGCGCGCGGCGGCACAGTCGCAGTGGGGTGCCTCATATGGGATCAGTCAGCCGCTGGATGCCGAGGCCAGCGGCAGCATCAAGCCCGAATTGCAGGGCGCGGTGCTGCGCGCCAGCTTAGGGCTGGGCAGCACGGGGTCTTCCTCGGCTGCAAATGCCACGGTCAGCGTTGCGGATTTCGATTTCGATACCAATGACTTCACGGATCAACTGCCGGATGTCGACGTGCCGACGCCGGTGTTGGGCCTGCTTGCGCAGCTCGAAGCCGCGCTCAATGCCAGCGGCGATGCCGCCGCCGCACAGCTGGTCAGCGCCTACGCCGCAGCGGTTGCGGCAGGCCGCCCCGGTGACAACGTCATTCCCGCCGAGGTGCTGGGCCTGCCGGCGCAGGGCAGCTACGACGGCGCGACCACGACAGTGGGCGGCGTGCTGGATGCCATCACCGGCGCCTTGAGTGAAGGTGAAGTGATCGAGCTGCCGCCGCTGTGCGAGCTGCTGCCGGCCGTCCGCGACCTGCCCACCGCCCAGCTGTTGCCGGCGCTGTGCGACAGCACGGCCAGCGTCAGCATCCCGCAGGGCAGCCGCACCGGCAGCAGCACCTCTTCGACGCAGATTCTCGATGTCAACGAAAGCAGCGAGGATTCTGCCCGCACCGGCAGTGGCCTGGTGCGGGTGCGCATCCGGCTGGTCAATCCCGTTAATGGCCAGCCCATCGAAGTGCCGCTGGTGGCCAGGGTCGGCCGCGCGCGCGTCAGCGATGTGCGGCCGGTCGACTGCCAGCGTCTGGGGCAGGCCATGAACGTGGTCAGTGTCACCGCACAGGGGGCGGAGGCGGTGTTTGCCATTGGTGACTCCGGCAGCTTCACGGCGGCGTTTGGCAGGGCGGATGTGGATGTGACCACTGTGCTCGATGATGTCGGTCCGGTACCCATCCTCAGCGTCGGCATCGCCGAGCTGTTGACCAGCGCTGGTCTCGGCGCGCTGGCGGTGGGATTTCCAGGGCAGTCCCTGACCGTGAGCGCCTACGTTGCCCCGGTGCGGGTCGGGGATAGCAGTAGCGAGACGTTCTGCATGCAGGGTCCACCGTTCAATGTCGAGGAGCGCTGCGATGGTTCACGCTCCTCGGTCGGCGGTGAAACCGCGGCAGCCATCGCCGGGCGGCTGCCGGAGGCGCTGGGCGACGTGCAACTCAGCGTGCAAGGCCTGCCACCGGCTCTCGCCAGCGTGTTGCAACCGACGGTGGACGCGCTCACCGCACAGCTCACCAGCAATCTGCAAGGTGCGCTGACCCTCATCGCGCCGCAACTGCTGGTGCCGGTACTGGAGTCGGCCGCTGTCTCGGTCGGCGAGTCCACAGTGCGGCTGACCAGCGCCGGCGCACGACAGCCGCAAGTGTTTGCGCAGTAGCCGCGCAATCAAGCTCAAGCCGCCGCCGCCCGGTTAAGCTGGTGGAGTAGCCGGTCACACAGGATTCGCACAGGGAACGAGGCGATGCGGGGGATCTGGGAACACATTCAGGCATCACAGGACAAGGCGCTGAAACTGGCCACGGCGCTGGCGGCGTTCTGCGTGCTTGCCACGCTGGCGCTGTCGATCCGCGCGCTGGTCAGTGCTGGCGATCTGCAGGGCCAGATCGACCGTGACTTCGTGCTCGAATCAGCCCAGCAGCGCCTCGTCATCGGTCTGGCCGACCAGGATGCGGGCCGTATCGAAGACACCCTGCAGGCCCTGCTGCGGCAGGCGGATTACGGCTTCCGCTACTTGGCCGTGCGCAATACCGAGGGCTCGGTGCTGGCCGCACGCGGTCGCTACGAGGCGCTCAACCGCAGCACCGCGCTTACACCCGCCCTGCGTCGCTGGCTGCGCGCCAGGCTCTATACCGTTTTCGGCGAGGCCGGCCTGCTGACACTGCGTGACGGTGACCGCACCATCGGCTCGCTCGAATACGCCATCGGCAGCACCAGCGCGCGGCTGGTGCGCGACGAGGCGGTGGATCGCCTGCGCACCACCGGCTGGGTGGGCGGCACACTGGCGCTGCTGTTTGGCGCTGCTACCTTGCTGCTGCTGCGTGTCGCGCTGACGGGGGTGAGAGTGCCAGCGGGCCTGCTGGAACGCAGCAGTGGTTCTACCCCCGGCGCAGGCCGGGCCCCGCCTGCCGTGGCGGGCAGGAACCCGCCAGCCGATCCACTGCCAGCTGCCTTCGACGCCTTGCAAATCGGCCTCCTCGACATCGACGCCGAGCTGCGCGTGCGGCTGATCAACGAGGTCGCGGCCAGCCTCACCGGCTGGAGCGTGCAGGACGCGGTGGGCCAGCTGGTCTACACCGTCTTCCACGCCCGCGACGATGCCGGTGCGCCCATCGTCAGCCCGGCGGAACGCTGCATGCGCGAGCGCCAGCCGCAGCCGGCCACCGAGCTGCGGCTGCGGCCACGGGGCGGCAGCGGCCCTGATGCGATGGTGGAGGCGCGCGCGCTGCCCGCCGATGCGGGCGGCGGTGCCCGCATGCTGTTCCAG
Source organism: Nevskiaceae bacterium (assembly GCA_021731445.1). Lineage (GTDB taxonomy): Bacteria > Pseudomonadota > Gammaproteobacteria > Nevskiales > Nevskiaceae > Stagnimonas. Next base: position 48,388 of record JAKFXK010000025.1, read on the forward strand.
GATGTCTCCGGCCGCATCCACCAGCGCGAGGCGCTGCGCAACCAGGCGCGCGTCGCCGAGGATGTGATCGACCATCTGCTGGAGGCAGTGCTCACTACCGATACCGCCGGTGTGGTGAAGACCGCCAACACCCGCGCGCTACGCATGTTTGGCTACAGCCCGGAGGAAATGCGGCGCATCACCATCGCGCGCCTGCTGCCGGTGCCGTTCATGAACACGCCGGGCCTCAAGCTCATCGACTACATGCCGGGTGGCGCCGCGCGCATGCCCAAGCTGGCAGGCTGGCGCAAGGATGCGACGACTTTCCCCGCCGAGCTGGTGGTGGATGCAATGCGCGTCGATGGCGAGGATCGCTTGGTCGTCATCATCCGTGACATCACCGAGCAGATGCGCAGCATAAGTCTTGCGCAGCGCCTGGGGCGGCTCCTGGACAGCGCCAGCGAGGAGGTCTACATCTTCGACGCGCAGTCGCTCTACTTCACCGAGGTCAACAAGGGCGCGCGCAAGAACCTGAGCCTGAAGCCCGACCAGCTCACCCGCATGAGCCTGGCCAGTATCGCCACGGATCTCGAACCAGCGATGCTGCAAAGCTATCTCGCGCGGCTGCGCGGCGGCGAGACCGAACACATCACCTACAAGGCCAACCACCGGCGCAGCGACGGCAGTACCTATCCGGTGGAGGTGCGGCTGTCGTTTTCGCGCGACGAGGAGCCGCCGGTGTTCATGGCCATCGCGCTCGACATCACCGAGCGCGAGGCCGCGGAAAAGCGTATGCGCCAGCTCGCGCACTACGACGCACTGACCGGCCTGCCCAACCGCACCCTGTTGTTCGACCGGCTCAAGCAGGCCATGCGTGTCTCTGTGCGTGCCGAGCGGATGCTGGCGGTGCTGTTCATGGATCTCGACGGCTTTAAGCCGATCAACGATGTCCACGGCCACGAGGCTGGCGACTCGGTGCTGCAGGCCGTGGGCGACCGCCTCAATGCCGGACTGCGTGCGGCAGATACGGTTGCCCGTTTCGGCGGCGACGAGTTTGTGGTTCTGGCCCACAGCATCCGCGATACCGACGACGCGCTGACCCTGGCCGGCAAAATCCATGAACTGTTCAAGGTGCCGTTCGACATCCGTGGCCAGAAGGTGGCGCTGTCCGCCAGCGTCGGCGTCACCCTCTATCCCGCTGACAATTGCGATGCCGAGGGCCTGCTGCGCCACGCCGATGCCGCGATGTACGAGGCAAAGCAAAAAGGCCAGGGCCGCACGCAGCTGTTCCAGGCGGCCAACGTGGACAGCAGTAGCGCCAAGCCGAAGCCGCAGCGGGTTGATCTGGCGCGGGAGATCCACGCCGGGCTTGCCACCGGCCAGTTCCAGATACAGTTTCTGCCCGTGATCGGCGCGGCAGGCGAAGTGGCCGGTGCCGTGGTCGATTTCTACTGGCAGCACCCGGAGTTTGGCCGCGTCGATTCACGCGACACGGTGCAGGCTGCAAGGCGCGCGGGGCTGAATGCCGAAATCGAGAATTGGATGCTGCGCGAAGCCGCCAGCCAGTATCGCCACAACCAGCAGCAGGACCTGCCGCAGCTGCCGGTGTTGCTGCCGCTCACCGGCCGTCAATGGCGCGATCCGGAGTTTTCGGAGCGCCTGCGCAACCTCATGGAAATGGCCGGCGCGCCATTCAAGTTGTTGATTCCGCTCATCGACGGCAGCGACTGGCTTGATGCCGCAGGTAGCGTGCAGATGCTCTGGCCGCAGCTGTTGCAGCAAGGCCTGCGCATCGCGGTGCGCAACCCCGATGTCAACGGCCCGCTGGAAGGCATCGCCTTGGCGGTGTTGCCGGTGCAGGGTGACAGCGCAGCGGAAGAAATCCGGGTACTGGCAGAGATGCGGCGCTACCAGAACATCGAACAGCCCGTGCTGCTCGAAGGCGTCGGAAGCGCCTCGCAGTGGGATCGCCTGCGCAAGGTGGGCGGCCGCCATGCCTGCGGCAGCGGCCTGCAGGCGGCGCTGACGCCGCTGGAGTTTGGCGTGTGGCTGGGTGCGCGCGAGGCCAAGCCGCTGTAGGCGGTCAATTCTGCTTGAGGTACTGCGCCGCCAGCCGCCCGAAGGCTTCAGTGGGCAGGGTTTCGGCACGGGTCTGCGGGTCGACCCCCGCCGCTCGGATCGCATCGGCATCGAGCAGGGTTTTCAGTGCATTGCCGAGGGTTTTGCGCCGCTGCGCGAAGGCCGTCGTCACCACTTTCTCGAACACAGCCGTGTCGGGTATCGGGAACGCGGCAGCGCACGGCGTGACGCGCACAATGGCGGAGTCCACCTTTGGCGGCGGGTCGAAGCTGCCAGGTGCGACGGCAAACAGGTTCTGGCAGGCCGCACGCGCAGCGAGGGTGACAGTGAGCCGCCCATAGTGATTGTCGTCCGGTGCGGCGCACATGCGATCCACCACTTCCTTCTGCAGCATGAAGTGCATGTCCTGCACCGCATCGGCGTGGTCGAGCAGATGGAACAGCAGCGGCGTGGAGATGTTGTAGGGCAGGTTGCCGATCAGGCGCAGCTTGCCGCCCCGGGGTGCGAGTGCTGCGTAATCGACCGTGAGCGCATCGGCTTCGATCACGGTCAGCTTGCTGGCGTGCGCACCCACGGCCCGGTACAGGTGCGGCAACACATCGCGGTCGAGTTCCACCACCGTCAGTCTGGGCAAGCGCGCAATCAATGGTACGGTCAGTGCGCCCAGGCCAGGGCCAATCTCGACGAAATGGTCATCCGGCTGTGGATCGACTGCGCGGAGGATACGGTCGATGACGCTGCCATCGTGCAGAAAGTGCTGGCCGAAACGCTTCTTGGCAGTGTGCTTGCTCATCGGTCTTTTCGGGCTGCCAGTTCGCAGGCGGCTTGCACCGCCGCCGCCAGTGAACCGGTATTGGCACGGCCGCTGCCCGCGAGGTCGAGTGCGACCCCGTGATCGACACTGGTGCGGATGATCGGCAGGCCGAGCGTGATATTGACCGCATGGCCAAAGCCGACATGCTTCAACACCGGCAAACCCTGATCGTGGTACATCGCCAGCACCGCATCGCCACGCGCCAGCACGGCGGGCGTGAACAGGGTGTCGGCGGGTAAAGGCCCTTCCAGCAGGAAACCCTCGGCGCGCAAAGCCCGTAGTGCAGGCTCGATCACCTCGATTTCCTCACGGCCCAGATGTCCGCCTTCGCCCGCGTGCGGGTTGAGGCCGGTGACGAGGATGCGCGGTTCGGTGATGCCGAACCTGGTGCCGAGATCGGCGCGCAGCACCCGCAGCGTGGCGATGAGCGAGGCTTGCGTGATGGCGCCCGGCACCTCCGCGAGCGGCAGGTGCGTGGTGGCGAGGGCAACGCGCAAACCACCTGCCGCAAGCAACATGACTGGCAGTGGTGCGCCCGTCAGTTCAGCCAGAAACTCGGTGTGACCGGTGAAGTGCGGATGCGCTTCAGCATCATTGATGATCCCCTTGTGGATTGGCCCCGTCACCAGCGCATCGGCCTGCCGGTCGAGACAGGCCTGAGTGGCACGGCGCAGTGTTTCCAGCACGTAGCTGGCGTTGCGGGGTTCGAGCCGGCCGGGCTCGGACCGCGCCGGACAGGGCGTGTGCCAGATATAGAGCAGGCCCGGCGGCAGCGGCGGCGAGGGCTTGTAGGGCTGCCAATCGCAGAGGGTCAGCGGCAGCTTGAGCTGCATCGCCCTCTGTTCAAGCAGCCCGGCATCGGCGACGGCGATCAGCGCGGCATGAGGCTGTGAGTGTTGTGCCAGCTGAACCAGCAGTTCCGGCCCGATGCCTGCGGGTTCTCCCGGCGTGACCAACAGGCGCGGTACTGCGGTCACGAAGCCTTGGCTGCTTCCGCGGCAGGAGGGGCAGCAGGGGTGATCACGCTGCCGTTGGCGCCGCGCAGCTCCACATACGCTTCATCGCGCAGGCGGCGCAGCCAGCTGTCGTATTCCTCGGCGGCCTTGCGCTGGCCGATGGCGGCACGCGCCTTGGCGCGGCGGCTCTCGATGCTGGTGTCGCGCGTGCGGCGCTCGTTGACGCGGGCGATGTGCCAGCCGAACTGGGTGGTGAAGGGTGCCGAAATCTCGCCGGGCGCCATTTGATCGAGCCGGATCTGGAACTCCGGTGCGAACACGCCGGGTGGCTGGAAGCCGAGATCGCCGCCGGCATTCTTGCTGCCGGGGTCATCGGAGAACTCCTTGGCCAGCGCCTCGAAAGCTTCGCCCGCCTTCAGACGCTTTTCGAGTTCGCGGGCCTGCGCCAGCGTAGCGTTTTCGTCGCGGATGGCATTGGCCTGCAGCAGGATGTGCTGCGCCTTGGTCTCGGTCACGGTCTGCGACTCACCACCGCCGCGCCGGTCGGTGAGCTTGATCAGGTGGTAGCCCGCCGCCGAGTCGAGCACGCTGCTGACTTCGCCAGTCTTGAGCTTAGGTGCGACGGTGGCGAACACGGTGGGCAGGTTGGCACCCTTGCGCCAGTCCATGTCACCACCCTGCAGGGCCTGCTGGCCGTCGGACTCGGCAGCGGCGAGTTGGGCAAACTCCTCGCCCTTGTCGAGCCGCTGTTTCAGGCCCAGCGCCTTGCTGCGGGCCAGTTCGCGCTGCTCGGGTGTGGCGCCTTCCGGAACGGCGATGAGAATCGCCGAGAGGCGGTACTCGGCGTCGTCGAGATTGGCCGGGTTGGCGAGGAACAGGTCGACATCCTGGTCGGTCACCGACACGCGGCTGTCGACCTCCTGCTGGCGCACGCGGGAAATCACCACCTCGTCGCGGATCTGCTCGCGCACGGCGAGAAAGTCGAGACCATCCTTGCGCACCGCTTCGGCGAACTGCGCCAGCGACATCTTGTTCTGCTGGGCGATGTTGGCAAGCACCTCGTTCAACTCGCGGTCGTCGATACGGATACCGGCTTCCTGCGCCTTCTGGGTCTGCACACGGCTGTTGATCAGGCGGTCGAGCACCTGTGTGCGCAGCACCGCGTCCGTCGGCATGGCAATGCTGCGCTCGCGCAGCTGGCTGCTGCTGATGCCGACGGCGCGCTCCAGCTCGCTCTGCAGGATGACGCCATCGTTGACCACGGCGACGATGCGGTCGATCAGCACCGGTGCGGCGTGGGTGGGCAGGGCTGCGGCAAGAGTGGCGGCAGCGAGGGTAAAGGCGGCAAAAGCGGTATCGCGCATCAGCAAGAAATCCGGTCAAACGTTGAAGAAACGGGAGGTTAACACTTACTAATCATCGCCCAGTGGACGGTCATCGCCGGTGAGAAGTTCATCAAAACCGGTACCCAGCCGCGACAGGCCCTTGAGTTCGAGCTGGAAGAAGATGCCGCTGTCGATGTCGCCAGAACTGTTGACGAGATAGCGGCGGTAGGCGGTTTGCACCGCATAGCAGCAGGTTTCGTATTCCAGGCCGAAGAGAGTGTCGAGCAGCCGATCTTCCCGTGCCGAAAAGCGCACCCGCGAGGCCACCTTGAACGCCGTGCCGATGGGCAGCGCACCGCTGACATCGAACTGCTCCAACAGACCGCTGCGATAGCGGTAGCCAAAGTCGGCGCGATAGCGGCCATCACGGTAGCGCAGACCGAAGCTGGTGCGGCTGAAACGGCCGGTGTCGGGCGACACCTGCAGCAGGGTCGTGGTCGAGAGCTTGCGGTTGAGCCTGAGCTCGGCGCTGGTGAGGTAATCCGAGCTGCCGACATCAGGGCTGCTAAGCCCCGGCACCGTCACCCGTGAGGGATCGAAGCGGTAGATCTGCCCGAACGAGGCCGTGAAGCGTGTTGCCCCGCCCACCGGGTCGAGCGCGCGATAGGTGAGGGCAGTGGTGAGCTGGTTGGCGTCGGCAATGCGGTCTTCGCCGATGAAGCGGTTGCGGGCGAACAGCTGCGGAAAATCGTAGTCCGGCTGCCCTGCGTCGAACACCGGCAGGCCATCCTGGTCGCGGTAGGGGGTATAGAGGTAGAACAGGCGCGGTTCGAGCAGTTGCAGTCCGCCGTTGTCGCCGATCCGCGCGAAGCGCAGGCCGGCGTCGCCACTGACGATGGGCAGCGAGCGCTGGCGATCATCGAGCTGTTCATCCTGCTGGTCGCGCAACTGGTAGCGGGTGTAGTGGAAATCACCCTGCACGCCGGTGTAGTAGCTGCCGGTGTCGCGTGTCCAGTTGATGGTCGGCCGCAGCACCTGCCGCGTGCCCTGCACGGCATCATTGCGGGCGAAGTTGGTCGCCTGCATCGAGAGGCCCAGCCGCGAATTGAGAAACTCGTTGCGCATCACGCCGTCGAAGCGCAGCTCCGGCAGGCGGCGATAGGGCGCATCCACCGACAGCGTACCGGCCAGTGGCTGGAACTTCTGCACCAGCGCCTGCAGGGTGTAGGCGGAGGGGGCCTGGTAGACGATCAGGGCGCTGCTTTCCAGGTACGGATTGCTGGACAGGCCCGGGGTGTAGCTCAGGTCTTCCAGATAGCGGTCGTCGCTGGCCTCGGCGTAGTGCACCGAGAGCGACATGCGGTTGTTGATGAGCGAATCGTGCTGCCACTCGCCGAAGGTGCGCGAGCGGTTGTCGAACTGCGCATCGACGGGCAGGTACTCGATGCTGATATCACCGGTCGCGCGCGCCGACAGATAACGTCCGGAGACCGCCAGCTGGGTGCCCCGGTCGCTCATGTAGCGTGGCGTGAGGGTGGCGTCGTAGTTGGGTGCGAGGTTGAGGTAGTACGGCAGGCGCGCATCCACCCCGGTGCGAGTGTTGCTGCCGAAGGTCGGGAACAGGAAGCCAGAGTGCCGCTCGCCGTCGATGGGGAAACGGATGTAGGGCGTGTAGAACACCGGCACCACGCCCAGCCGCAGCGTGGCGTTGCGCGCCGTGCCTAGACCGGTGTCCTGATCGAGCTCGAGCTCTCCTGCGGTCAGCCGCCAGCTATCGCGGCCCGGCGCACAGGTGGTGTAGCTGAGCTGGGTCAGCTGCGCACGGCCGGATTTTTCCAGCGTGATTTCTTCCGCCTTGCCGCGCGCGCCGCGCGACAGCAGGGTGAACTCGGTCTTGCTGAACACCCCCATCTCGCGGTTGATGTCGTAGCTGCCGCCGCGGCTGATGATGACGTAACGCTCGTTGCGGAACTGGAACGGCGTGTTGGCGCTGACGATGCGCTTTGCGTCGTCGTATTGCAGCGCCTCGGAGGTGATCTCCCGGCCGCCAAAACGCAGCTTCACCGCGCCCAGCAGGTCGGCGAGGCTGTCTTTCGCACCCGCGATCTCGTCTGCCGTCACCACCAGCTTGCCGTCCGGCGAGGCCGCAAGCGTGCCAGGGTCGAGCTGCGGGCAACTGGCATCGCCGGCCCAGGCGGCAGGAGCAGTCAGTGCCAGGAGGGCCAGCGCGGTAAGGGAGCGTGGGGACATGTCAGCGGCGCAAAAAAGGATGTGCAGTATCCGCCCTGCACTTGGCCTGCGGCAATCGGCGGTGACGTGAAGGACGAGGGGTGTTGACTTTCGTGGTGACGACTGTGGTGTTCGTCGGCTGCAATTTCTTCCTGCATTTCCGCATGGAAGGTAGCTACTGGCTGCTCGCGTTGGTCACACTGATCGGCAGCTATTCGATGATTGCGATGGGGCTGGTGATCAGCGCGCGGATCACTTCAGAGGAACTCGCAGGCGGCCTTTTGAACGTGCTGTCCTGGCCGATGATGGCGCTCAGCGGCGTGTTCTTCTCGCTCGATGGCGCACCCGCTGCGGTGGTGTGGGCCTCCAAGCTGTTCCCGCTCACACATCTGCTCGGTGCCGCGCGGGCGATTATGCTCGACGGTGCGGACTTAGCGAGTGCGGCAGTCGCCACCCCCTTGCTGGTGCTGGTGGCGTGCAGCGTATTGTTCACGCTGCTGGGGGCCATCGGGTTTCGCTGGACGCAGGATTGATGGCGGTCAACATGGGCAATAAGCGGTTCACAGCTCGGGACTATGGATTATCAACTAGGGAGTGTCAGCAGCCAGAACCACACTCCTTCGGCCTGCTCGATTATCGTGCAGCCATACAGCCTGATGTGGCACTGGGGCTCGCGCATCATTTGCAAGTTGTAAGCCATCACTTAGCATCAGCTAATGCAAACCCTTCTTCACCCCAGACCATGATCAAAACCATCACCGCACGCGTCGCATTTGGCCTCCTGATCGGTGTGGTGATGTTCTACTTCCCGCAGGCCCACGCTCAAGACTGCCCAGGCGGTCAGACTCCCGCAGCATGGAAGGTGACGGGCATTAACGCTGTGAGCTGCAACCCACAATGTGCAATTGGCACGATCTTCGGGTCGATTGCAGCAGCTGAAAATGGCTGCTATCCAATTGGTTATACCTGCCCACCGACCCATACGACTTACGTCAGTTCGGTCGCTGGCCGCTTTGTCCCGATAGCGCTCAACTTTTGGGAAGGCTATACGACTTTCGGGCACAAGCGCGTCAGCGACAATGGCGACACTGGCAGTGGAAATCTCAACTACAAGGGTCAATGTCCTGCGAGTCCGAAATATTTTGTGGTGGATTCCTATCAATCGCCAATGGCTGCGGATCTCGGTTCGAACTGTGAGTCTGATTCGCCTAGATGCATTAATGGTCCTGATCCCATAAATCCATCCAATGGAAATGAAGCATTGGTGGAAGACGATATCCAAGCGCCTGCGCGGTCTATTGCATTCAGGCGTTTTTATAACAGCTTGGATACAGGCAGCGGATCTTTAGGAAGCAATTGGCAGCATAGCTACAGCCGTCATCTATCTGTCCAGTTGCTGCCTAGCCAAAAGTATTCGCCGCAATACAACGATCAGACTGAAGCGTGTGTAAGTGGTTGGTCACAACTTCGAGCAAGTTCACAGGGCCGCGAAAACTGGAATGCTGTGTTTACGAATGGAACCTGCATTCTCTTCGACAGCAACGGGGTCAATAGAGGACGGTTGCCGATCTACAGCAACAGCAGCTTCCAAAAACTCAAAACGATTGACGCCAACCGCGACGACGGTGCCCGCCTTCGTGCTGTTCGATATGGCGATTTTTCGATGTCATTGCTCGACGTCGAGGTCGGAACAACGGAACGATTTGCTGCCTTGACGAATGGCTACAAACTCACCGATGACGCTGACAATGTCGAACTCTACGATATCACTGGAAAATTATTGACGGTGACGGATCGTCGCGGTAACACCCAGACACTCTCGTACAGCGGCTCGAACGGCAAGCTGTCTTCCGTTACCGACAATTTCGGCCACAGCCTGACCTTTGGTTACGACCCGCAGGCACGCCTGCAGACCGTCACCGATTCGGCTGGTCGTGTCACGCAGTACGACTACGACACCAATGGTCGCCTGGTTATGGTCACTCGACCCGATGCGACGTACCGGGAATATGCCTACAACTCCGCGAACTGGGTCTCCGGCATCACCAGTTTTGTTGATGAGAACCGCCAGACCGTCTTCAACCTTGGCTACGACAGCTTCGGCCGCGTCACCACGTCGCAGCTTGGCGGTGTGTCCACTGCCATGACCTTCGTTTACAACCCTGACGGCAGCACCACGCAGACTGACCCCTTGGGTGCAGTGCGCACTTTTGGCTTCCAGCAGGTCGGTGGCCACAGGAAGAGTGCCGCAGTCACCGGCTCACCGTGCCCCGAATGCGGCTACAAAAAGGCCATCAGCTACGACACCAATGGTTTCGTTGCCAGCATCACCGATTACAACGATCACGTCACGACCTATGTGCATGATGCGCGAGGGTTGGAGACGTCGCGGACGGAGGCTTTTGGCACTCCACAGGCCCGCACCATCACCACCACCTGGCATGCCACCTATCGCCTGCCAACCCAGATCACTGAGCCTGGCCGCACGACCGCCTTCACCTACGACAGCAGCGGCAATCAGCTGACGAAGACCGTCACCGACACCGCCACCTCGACGGCCCGCGCCTGGACGTTTACCTACGACAATCTGGGTCGCAGGCTGACTGCCGATGGCCCGCGAACGGATGTTTCTGACGTCACGACGTATACCTACTACAGCTGTACCACTGGCGGCGCCTGTGGACAGCTGCACACCGTCACCAATGCCCTGGGTCATGTGACCACCTTCAACAGCTTCGACGCCAACGGCCGGCCGCTGGTGATCACTGATCCGAACGGGGTCGCCACCACGCTTACCTACCATCCGCGCGGCTGGCTCAGCTCCAGCACGATCGACGGCAAGACCACGAGCTATCTGTATGACGGCGCGGGCCAGCTCAAGAAGGTCACGTTGCCCGACAACTCTTATGTCAGCTACAGCTACGACGCAGCGCATCGGCTCACCGATATCACCGATCTTGAAGGCAATCGTATGCATTACATCCTCGATGCGATGGGCAACCGCATCCAAGACGAAATCTACGATCCCAGCAACAACCTCAAGACGTATGTCAGACGGGAGTACAACCAGCTCAACCGCCTGCGAGCGGTGATTGGCGTCAACGACCAGTATTCCGACTATTTCTACGACGCTGAGGGCAATCTCACGCTCGAGAACCTGAGAGCCGGTACTCCCGGCAATTACGCCTATCTCGCCACGCTGCACAGCTACGATGCGCTCGACCGGCGGAAGCTCTCGACAGGCCCCGATGGCAGCAACCTCGAGTACAGCTACGACGGCCTCGACCAGCTCATCGCCGTCGAGGATCCCAACTACCTCACCACGCAATTCACCCGCAATGCCCTGGGCGACGAGACGCATCACTCCAGCCCCGACACCGCCAACACCCATTACACCTACGACAGTGCTGGCAACCGCAAGACCGCCTACGACGCCCGCGGCTCGACGCTGACCTACAGCTACGACGCGCTCAACCGCGTCACGCGTATCACCGAAGCCTGGGGTGAGAATCACGACGTCAGCTACCGCTACGACGGCAGCAATTACGTGGGCAGCGTCCCCCACGGCATCGGTCGTCTGACCGGAGTCTCCAACGCCGCCGACCGTCACGAGTACCGCTATGACGCCCGTGGCAACCTGATCGAAGACCGCGTCCAATCGAACCACGCGCAACCGATGGGCACCCGCATCATCGGCTACAGCTACGACGCTGCCGACCGTCTCAGCAGCATCACCTACCCCAGCGGCCGGATCATCAGCTATGCACGGGACGCCCAAGGCCGCATCACCGGCGTCAGCAGCCAGCTTGGCGCTGTGACCCAGACCCTGGTCCAGAACGTCGGCTACATGCCCTTTGGCGCGTTGAAGACTTGGCAGCAGCTCGATGGCACCATCACCGCCCTCAGCTACGACCTGAGCTACCGCCTGACTGGCATCAGCAGCGGTGTTTTCAGCCGCAGCTACGGCTACGACCCGCGCGATCTCATCACCAGCATCACCGACACGCTCGACAGCGGCCAGAGCCAAAGCTTCAGCTACAACACTGTCTCCCGGCTGCAGCGCGCTGCTGGCGCCTACGGCAGCCACAACTACGGCTACGACGCCAGCGGCAACCGTACGAGTCAGGCTCCCGACAATGCTGATCCTGAAGCCATCAAGACCTACAGCCTGCAGCAATACACCCACCATCTTCAGGGTGAATCGGAAGGCGAGCGCTACACCGCCCACCAGTACGACTGGGCGGGTCAGCTCCTGGGCCGTGCCACCACTGTCGATGACGGCAACGGCGGCAGCACCACGGTCGACCAGCAAGGCTATTCCTACAACGCCACCGCGCGCCTGCAGGTACAGGTCAAGCTGATTGCAGCCCCCTACGACCTCGCCGCCAATGGTCCCACCGACGAACTCGACGCCCCCGCGCCCAGCAGCTACCGCAACGAATACAACGCCAGGGGCCAGCGCGTCTACAAAGCCAGAGTCGCCAACAACAACGTCTATGGCCCTGGCGAAGTCAGCCGGTTTTACCTCTATGACCAGCAAGGCCATCTGATCGAGGAAATCGACCCCAACACCCTGGAAGTGCTGGCCGAGACCATCTGGCTCGACGACAGGCCAGTCACGCACTACACCCGGCCCATCGACGCGCCCATCAGCGAACAGGGCAATGCGGCACTCCCGACCAACGGGCTCAAGGCCTACAGCATCCATGCCGATCATCTCGGCACGCCGCAGGTGCTCACCACGACCAACGGCACCATCGCCTGGAAGGCCAGCTACGAACCGTTTGGCAAGACCAGACAAGTCACCGGCAATGGCCTAAACAACAGCGCCAGCATCGTCTTCAACCTGAGACTGCCGGGGCAATACTTCGATGCGGAATCAGGGCTGTATCAGAACTGGAACCGGGAATATGACCCAGCACTGGGGAGATACATCCAGAGTGATCCCATTGGGCTCGACGGCGGGATCAATACTTATGCCTATGTCGGGGGGAATCCACTTTCCTTCACGGACCCACAGGGGTTGCAGGCAACTATTCCTATGGGTCCGCTGCCTACGCCTCTTCCCTCGGTAGCAGTACCCGGCACCAAAGAGAACGGAGACTTTGTAGCTGCGATGTCGGCGGCAGGGAATGCCATTGCTGACGCAATCTGCCCTGATCCAAATGACTGTGAGAAGCTAAATCAGAAGGTTCAGGCCGCTAAGGCTAAAACGTCAGCGCTTGGGTCTTGTCGTGCCGGGATGAGCCGTCCAGAACTGCAACAACGACTAGATGCTTGGCTCGAGCTCGCTTCGGCTCGCGCGAAGCGCGATATGAATTGCTGGGCTGGCGGTGATTCCGGTCATCAACAGGCGCAGGCAGATGCTTGGGCAAACGTAGGCAAATGCTCGAGCCTCGCCAGATGACACTGCTGGAAGAAATCGAAAGCGCATTTAGTGAACGTGAAATGCCGTTATCGACGACCAAGAAAAATGCGCCTGCGACCGACGAATACACTGAAGCGCAGTGGTTTGGCGGCAAGCATTGGAAAACCTTGTCCTGCGCTGATTTTGATCGGCTCCCAAGTGCAATTTTTGGTTTTTCGCCAGAAGCTTTTTGTTTTTATTTGCCTGGAATAATGACGGCTAGCGTTAGGGAAAATTATCCAGACCTGATGATGAACCAATCCATCATCAACATGCTCGATCGAATTGCTGCGCCTTCATCATGGGATGATTTTTTTGGAGCTAGGTGGCCGCTGCTTTCTCCAACAGAGTGTGGTGCTGTGCAGCAATGGATTCTTTGGCTTACCGAGTTTGACCCTCCGATTTTTAGCGACGGCTCGCTTTCGAGGGCATACGACACCATTGAGCTAATTGCCCTGCAACGAAGGGCGGTGCCTCTTGCTCGTGCCGGTTGGAGCAGCTGAGCTAGAACAACTCTTCACAGCCTTGTGACAAGGCTGCAATTTTGGACGCTTGAGCACTACCGCTACCGCTCGTCGGCTCGATGGGGTGCAAGCCGCGCGAGACGGTGCTGAGGTGGACTATCTAGAGAGCTACTCCGTCATCTTGCAAGGACTGGGAGGCGCAAGGAAAGCCGCGTCCGGACAGCAAACGCAACAGGGAAGAAGGCTCGGCTGACCTGGGCCTGTTGGAGTGGCTGGTTCCGTGGCCAATCACTCCAGGCGATGCAGGAGCCCAGGTGACGACTGCAACGAGAATGGTTTCCCTGACTATGCCGATCCAACGCCGCCGATGGTGCCGACGCCATGAAGCAAGCGACATTCGACATTGAGCTGTCTCTACAAAAGTTCGCGGACGCGCAGATCGAGTTGCGGCGTGGCTTGCAAAGCAAATTCGCTTTTGAAGATCGAACGAAGCAAGGCTGGGGCTTGGTTCTTCGCAGACGCGAAGAAGTGAGCTTGCCGCTTGCTCAGGCGATCGAAGATTTTCTGAAGCCGCTTGAGCCGATGCAGTCGCTGATCGCGCGATGCGAGGCAACGCTGAGGGTTGCAGCTTTCAATCCGAACGTGACGTGCACAGTGCTCTTGTCTCGTATAGATCAAATCGCTGCCATGGGCGCGAAGCTAGAAGTGAGTGTTTATCCGGCCGATGATGACGAGCAGCCAGCGTAGCCCGGCTGCAAGCCGGGTCTTTGCTTCACCCGATGACGGTTTCGATGACAGCCCGTGTAGGTCGGATTAGCGCAGCGTAATCCGACTTTTCAGCGGCAAAACTGAAGAGTGCGGTAGGGCGTGTCGAGGAGACAATGAGGGACAGACCACAATTTAAACTTTTTGAGGAAAGTATCGTGGTCTATCCCCTATTAATCGCCTTTGCCGTTGCGCTGCGGCAATTCAGCCACGCGCAGCCTTGGTTTAACCTCCGGCCATGACCACCGACATCTCTGCTCCACCCGATCCCCGCGCCCAGGCCGCGCGCCGCTTTGCCCTTGAGGCGCTCGCGCTCGACGAGTGCTCATTTGCACCCGCTTCAGCCGATGCCAGCTTCCGCCGCTATTTCCGCCTCGGGCATGGCGATAAGACTTGGGTGGTGATGGATGCGCCGCCCGAGCGCGAGGACTGCAAGCCCTTCATCCAGATCGCACAGCTGATGCTCGATGCGGGCTTGAACAGTCCGCGCGTCATCGCGCAGGACCTGGCGCAGGGCTTTCTGCTGTTGTCGGATCTGGGTCGGCAGACTTTTCTGCAGGTGCTCACGGCCGACAACGCGGATCAGCTGTTCACCGCGGCCATCGACGCGCTGGTGCAATGGCAGCTGGCAAGCCTAGAAGGCGTGCTGCCGCCGTATGACGAAGCCCTGCTGGCACGCGAACTCGCCCTGTTCCCGGACTGGTATGTGGCCAGGCACCTGGGCTTGAGCTTCACGCCGCAGCAGCAGACCTGGTGGGACGAAACCCAAGCGTTGCTCATCGGCCGTGCACTGGCGCAGAGCAGGGTCTACGTCCACCGCGACTACATGCCGCGCAACCTCATGGTTTCAGAGCCAATGCCCGGCGTGCTGGATTTTCAGGACGCCGTCCACGGCCCCATCAGCTATGACGTGGTGAGCCTGTTCAAGGATGCCTTTGCCAGCTGGCCCGCCGCGCGTGTCGCAGGCTGGCGCAAGCAGTATTGGGACACCGCCCGCATCGCAGGCCTGCCGGTGCCTGCCGACTATGCCGCTTTCGTCCGCGACTTCGACCTCATGGGCCTGCAAAGACATCTCAAGGTGCTCGGCATCTTCGCCCGTATCAACTACCGCGACGGCAAGCCGCACTATCTCGCTGACACGCCACGCTTCATCCGCTATGTGCGCGAGGTGGTGGATAGCGATGCGCAACTGGCACCGCTCGCCAGGCTGTTCGACTCGCTCGCCCTGGCGGCATGAACGGATTCGCCGTGTCAGCAGCGGCCGTGAATGCCGCCATGCCACCCCTCCCGCACCCATTGCTGCGCAAGCACCGTGTCGGGGTGGCGGCATGAAGGCTTTCATCCTGGCGGCGGGTCGCGGCGAGCGCATGCGCCCGCTCACCGACCACACGCCCAAGCCATTGCTGATGGTGCGTGGTCGCCCGCTGATCGAATGGCATCTGGAAAAAATGGCGGCAGCAGGCGTGCGGGAGCTGGTCATCAACCTCGGCTGGCTGGGCGCGAAGATCGAGGCGCATCTGGGTGATGGTGCGCGTTTTGGCTTGCGCATCGACTACTCGCGCGAGGGCTGGCCTGCGCTGGAAACCGGCGGCGGTCTGCACCATGCTCTGCCTTTGCTGGGCGATGATGCTTTCCTGCTGGTGAATGGCGATGTCTTCACTGACCTGCCCTTCGCGCCGCTGCTTGCAAGGGGTTTGGGGGCGGACGAGCAGGCGCATCTGGTACTGGTCACCAATCCGCCGCAGCACCCCAGGGGCGATTTCAGCCTGCTCGATGGCCGCGTCCTTGATGCCGAACCGCGACTCACCTACAGCGGTATTGCACTGCTGCGCCCGGCGCTGTTTGCAGGCTGCACGCCGGGTGCCTTTGCCCTCGCACCGCTGCTCAAGCGTGCGATCGCCAGCGGCCTGGTGAGCGGTGCGCGGCATGAGGGACTATGGTCAGATGTCGGCACGCCAGAGCGTCTGGTGGCGCTGCAATAATCCAGCCGCAAGCCCCCTCATCCCCGGCCACCATGTCCATCCCCATCACCTTGCAAAAGGCGCCGCAAGGCAAGCTTGCTTTCACCGTCAGGGTGGGCCGCAACGCCTTTACGGCCGATGTGCTCGACGCGCTTGGCGGCGATGATCTCGGCCCTGATCCGCATGATCTGCTGGATGCCTCGCTGGGGGCCTGCACCGCGCTGACCGTGATGATGGTGGCACGCAGAAAGCAGATGCCGCTGGACGACATCGAAGTCAGCATCACCCACATCGAAGCGCCGGGCCTCTACAGCCTCAACCGCCAGATCCGCTTCATCGGCACGCTGACCGCCGAGCAGCGCGACTACCTGCTCGGCATTGCCAATAAATGCCCGATCCACAAGGTCATGCAGGGGCGCTTCGAGGTGGTGACGGTGCTGGCGGCCTGAAAAATAATTTTTCGTCTGCCGCTCGCGGCTTGCCACATTTGTAGCTTTTCTCCGTCCTAAGATGCGGCAGCGGCAGACAAAGGGAGAGCGCGATGCGCGTGCTGACGGCAGTGTGGACGGTGGTGCTGGGGATTTTTGCGGGCCTCAAGGATTTTCTGGGCACCGTGCTGAGCGGGTTCTTCGGCAATCTGTCCTGGCAGCCGCCGGCCTGGCTTCAGCCACTCATCGACAAGGCGCGCGAGCTGGGTGCCAGGGGCACGGCACTCCTGCGCGCGCATTCGCGGCCGCTCACTGCCGCACTCGCGGGCCTGCTGCTGCTCGCCATCGTCGGTGCGGCTGGTTTCAGCTGGCAGCAGCACCGTGCAGCCAGGGCAGAGCTGGCGGCGACAGTGCCTCAGGACGTGAGCTTCCAGATCAACGCGCCAGCCCTCACCTGCTATGACTGCGAGGGGCCAGCCGCAGGCCAGCCGCTCACCATCCGTTTTCCGGTTTCGGTGTCGCCGCTGGATCTGGTCGAGAAGGAAGTCACCCCCGAAAAGGGCCTGATCACGATGACGCCAGCGCATCCCGGCGTCTGGCGCTGGACGGATGACAAGACCCTGGTGTTCACCCCCGCCAAGGACTGGCCGGTGGCAACGCACTTCGAGGTCCGCTTTGCGAAGCAGGGCTTTGCGCTGCCTGGCGTGACGCTGGCCGAGACCGGCTTCGAGTTCGATACCGAGCCGTTCAAGCTCTGGGTGCAGGAGTCCGCCTTCATCCAGGATCCGGTCAACCCGGCGGCCAAGACGGCGCAGTTTGTGCTGCGCGCCAGCCATCCCATCGACGAGGCCAGCCTCAAGACCCGCCTGAAGCTGCGCTACGTCAGCTACGCCGAGCAGAGCGCCAGCGCACCGAAGGAAATCGAGCAGGAAGCACCCGCCTACACCCTGGTGCTCGATGCCCGGCGCCTCACGGCGACACTCTCCACGGCAACGATGGCGCTCGCCAGCTATTCAGGCCGCATGGATGTGCAGGTGGAGGCGGGCGTCGTCTCGACACTCGGTGGCAATGCGCTGAAGGACGCGCAGCAGGCGAAGGTGGACATCCCCGGTCGTGGTGCGCTGCGGGTGACGGAGCTGGCCGCCAGCATCGCCCGCGATGCCGACGACACGCCGGTGCAGACGCTCACCCTGCAACTCTCGCAATCGGCCACCGAGGCGGAGACGAGCGGCAAGGTGCAGGCCTTTCTGCTGCCCTTGCAGCATCCCGATGCGGCCACGCAAAAGGCTTTCGAGGAGACTCCCGGCAACGAGGGCAAACCTTATGTGTGGAGCCAGGCCAGCGCCAAGGCGCAGTTCCGATCCGCCGAGAGTCTGCCGCTGAGCTACAACGTGCTGGAAGCCGATCACAGCGAGCTGCACAGCTTTCGCCACCGGGGCGAGCCGGGCCGCTATCTGCTGGTGCGCGCCCAGCAGGGTTTGAAGGCGTTTGGCGGCTACGAGCTGGCCCAGAGCCATGACACGGTGCTGGCGATCCCGAAGTTTCCCGCCGAGCTGCGGCTCACCCACAACGGCGCGTTTCTCTCGCTCAGCGGCAGCAAGAAGCTGACCATTTTCTCGCGCGACCTGCCTGGCGTGCGGGTGCAGATTGGCCGCCTGCTGCCGCAGCAGCTGCAGCATGTGGTGACCCAGGCCAGTGGCCGGCTCGACAGCTTCAACTGGAACCACTGGAGCTTCGACGAGAGCAATCTCACCGAAACGTTCAGCAAGGACATCACCCTGCCTGCGCTCGAGCATGGCAAGGCGCACTACGAGGCGCTCGATCTGGCCCCGTACCTCGCCCAGAGCGAGGCGACCCGGCGCGGCATTTTCTTTTTGCGGCTGAGCGGCTACGACCCGTCAACGCAGCAGCTCGTCAATGTCGAGCAGCAGGGCAGCAGCGAGGGCTACGAGGAGGACTACGGCTATCGCCCGCGCACCAGCGACACCCGGCTGGTGGTCATCACCGACCTGGGCCTTGTCGCCAAACGCAATCAGGACGGCACGCGGGATGTGTTCGTGCAATCCATTGCGACCGGCGAGCCGGTGGGCGGCACCACCATCGAGGTGATTGCCAAGAACGGCCAGTCGGTTTTGAGCCGCGTCACCGATGCCGACGGCCATGTCCGGCTGCCGGAACTCTCCGGCTTCCAGCGCGAAAAGGAGCCGGTGCTGTTCCTCGCGCGCAAGAGCGGCGATGAGTCGTTTCTGCCTTTCGAACAGCGCGGCGGCGGGCTTGATCTCTCGCGCTTCGATGTCGGTGGCGTGACGCAGGCGACCGATGCCGGTGCGCTCTCGGCGTATCTGTTTACCGATCGCGGCATCTATCGGCCTGGGGAGTCGGCGCACATCGGCGTCATCGTCAAGGCTGCCGAGTTTGGCCGCGCGCTGCCGAAGACCGCGCTGACCTACGAGATCACCGATCCGCGCGGTGCCGTGGTGTTCAAGACCAGCAGGACGCTGCCCGCTGATGGTCTCGATGACCTGGAGTTTTTCAGCAGCGGCAGCGCGCCTTCGGGCGCATACACCGTCAATGTCTGGCTGCCCACCGGCAAGGGCGGACGCAACCGCCGGCAGCTCGGCAGTCTCGATTTCAAGCTGCGCGAGTTCGAGCCGGATCGCCTGAAAATCCGCATGAACCTCAACACCGCCCGCGCCAATGGCTGGGTGAAGCCGGAGGCGATCAGCAGCGCGCACATCGATCTGCAAAACCTGTTCGGTACGCCCGCACAGGCGCGACGCGTCACCGGCAGCCTCAAGCTCACGCCCTGGCTGCCACGCTTCGCAGGCTTCGAGGACTACCAGTTCAGCGACCCGCAGGCGGCGAAAGAAGGTGTGACGGTGGAGATCAACGACGTCGAGACCGACGCTGAAGGTCAGGCCGATCTCGCCATTGATCTCAAGCCCTATGCGGCGGCGAGCTACTTCATGCACCTCACCGCGCAGGGCTTCGAACCCGGTGGCGGGCGTGGGGTGACGGCGGAGGCAGGGCAGGTGGTCTCGACTCTGCCGTATCTGGTGGGCTGGAAGGCCGAGGGCTCATTGAGCTGGATCGCCAAGGATGCCAAGCCGGTGGTCCATCTCGTCGCCATCGACGACAAGGCTGCGCGCACCACCGCCAATGGCCTCAAGCTGCGCCGCTACTCACGCACCTGGGTCAGTGTGCTGGTGCGCAGCAACCAGGGCTATTACCACTACGAATCGCGGCAGAAGGACACGCTGCTGTCCGAAACCAAGCTGGGCATCACTGCCAGCGGCAAGCCCATCACGCTCGAAACCACGGCACCCGGCAGCTACCTGTATGTGGTGGCCGATGGCAATGGGCAGGTGTTCGCCAAAATACCCTACGAGGTGTCGGGCTACGGCAACGTGACGCGCAGCCTCGACCGTAATGCGGAACTCAAGATCGCGCTCTCGAAGAAAGACTACAACCCTGGCGAAGAGGTGGAGATCAACCTCGTTGCACCCTACGCGGGCAGCGGCCTCATCACCATCGAGCGCGACAAGGTGCTGGCCTACCAGTGGTTCAAGGCTGCGACCAGCGCCAGCGTGCAGAAAATCAGGCTACCGGACGGACTCGAAGGCTCGGCCTATGTGCATGTGCTGTTCACCCGCGACCCCGGCAGCGCGGATGTCTTCAGCTCGCCGCTGTCGTATGGCGTCGCACCGTTCTCGGTGGCGATCGATGCACGACGTCAGCAGCTCACGCTGGTGGCTCCGTCCAAGATCAAGCCGGGAGAAACGCTGACGCTCAAGCTCACCGCCGCCAAACCCGGCAAGGCGCTGGTGTATGCGGTGGACGAGGGTATCCACCAGGTCGCACGCTATGTTGCACCCGATCCGCTCGGCTTCTACTTCCAGAAACGTGCGCTCGGTGTGTCGACGCTGCAAATCCTCGATCTGATCCTGCCGGAGTTCAGGGGCCTGCCTGCCAGTGCCGCACCGGGTGGCGATGCCGACAATCTGCTCGGTGCGAATCTCAATCCCTTCAAGCGCAAGACCGATGCGCCCATCGCCTGGTGGAGCGGCGTCGTCGAGGTCGGGCCAGAGGCGAAAGAGCTGAGCTATGTGGTGCCGGATCGCTTCAACGGTACGCTCAAGCTGATCGCCGTGAGTGTCGCCGCCGACACCATCGGCGTGGCCGAGGGCAAGACCCTGGTGCGCGGCGATTTCACCCTGCTGCCCAATGCGCCGCTGGCGGTCACGCCCGGCGATGAGTTCGAGGTGAGTACGGGTGTGTCCAACAACATCGAGACTGCGCCCAAGGATGCAGCGGTGGCGGTGAGCATCGTGGCCACGCCGAATCTCGAAGTGATTGGTGCCGCCAGCCAGACACTCACCATCCCGGCCCTGCGCGAAGGTGTGGCGCGCTGGCGCGTGCGCGCGAAGGATGGCCTGGGCAATGCAGAACTCGCCTTCAATGCGAGCTATGGCGGCAAGAGTGCGAAGATCCGCAACACCCTGTCGGTGCGCCCACCGATGCCCTACAGCCCCAACCTGACGATGGTGCAGGTGGAGCCGGGCAAGAGCTTCGATATTCCGGTCAGCAAGGCCACCGGCTTCTACCCGGAGTTCCGGCGGCTCGAAGCGAGTGTGTCCGGCCTGCCGCTGGTGATGGCGCACGGCCTCACGGCCTACCTCGGCAACTACCGGAACTACTGCACCGAGCAGCTCACCAGCATGGCGATGCCGGCGATGGTGCTCTCGGCCCGGCCGGAGTTCGGCGATGTCAGGAAGCAGGACGGCAGCGGCAGTATCAGCGGCCTCATCAACGAGCTGGCCTTGCGGCAACGGCCCGAAGGCGACTTCGCCTACTGGGATCGCTCTGGCAGCAGCTACGAACCGGTGTCGATCTACGCGCTGCACTTTTTGCTGGAGGCGGGCGAGCATGGCTTCAGCGTGCCGCCAGGAATGATCGAGTCCGGCAATCGCTTCCTCACCCAGGTTGCGCGGCAGGAAGTGACCGGCGACCCCGACTATTACTA
>JAKFXK010000020.1 GCA_021731445.1 Nevskiaceae bacterium
GGCGATGCCACCCGTATCCAGCAGGTGCTGCTCAACCTCATCACCAATGCCATCAAATTCACCGACAGCGGCAGCGTCACCCTGGTGGTGCACGGACTGACCCCGGATCGGTGCGGCCTTTGCTTCGAGGTGCATGACACCGGCATCGGCATGAGCGCTGCCGAACTCACGCGCGTGTTCGATGCCTTCGAGCAGGCCAGCGGCGAGACCGAGCGCCGTCATGGTGGCTCTGGACTGGGCCTGTCGATTTCCAAGGCTCTGGTCGAGACCTTGGGCGGCCAGCTGTCGGTGCAGAGCGCACAGGGTCAGGGCACGGTGTTCCGCGTCGAACTGCCGCTGCAGGCGGCTCCGATGCCCAGGCCGCAGACATCCACCCCAGAGGGCGATGCGCTGCCGGCGCTGGCGCGGCTGAAGGAACACGTCCTGCACCGCGATACCGCCGCCGCCCGCAATACTCTGCAGGCGCTGCGGCTGGCCTTGATACCGAAAGGGCAGGGGCAGGAAATCCACGCGCTCGAACGCATGCTCGCCGATTTCGATTTCGATGCCGCCGACATTGAGATCGTGCGGCTGCGCAGCCGCTGGGACAGGCAAAGCTGAATCGATGACCGATTTGCGATGCGACCCAAAGGACGAGCCGCTATGATCTTCATCATGGGCCAGGGCTGCTGAATCAGACGGGTTTTGATTGGTTTCGGGGGAAAACTACAGTGGCAACCGACGCGCGCAAATCAACCATCCTGGTGGTGGCCGAAGCCGGCCCGGACAGCGAGGCGCTGCGCGGGATCATCGCGCGCCTGCAATGCAATGCCCTGGTAATTGGCCCGATCGAGCTGGCGCCGGTGCTGGAGTTTCTCGACCCGCCGCCGGAGCTGATCGTCTACGAGGCCTCCGATCCCGAATTCGATGCGGCGGCCATCTGCCGTCGCCTGCAGGGCAATCTGCGCACCCGCTTCGTGCCGGTGATTTTCCACAACGGCCAAGCTGATTCTGACAAGGAGCTAGCCGCCTTTGACGGCGGTGCGCAGGACTACCTCCGTGCACCCTTCGACGAGAAGGTGGCGTTCGCACGGCTGCGCCTGCATCAGCAGCTGTATGTGCAGAAACGCCAGCTGGCGACGCTGATCCAGACCCGCACCAAGGAGGTCAATGCCGCCAACACCGAACTGGTGAAGCGCCTGCGCGCCGCCGCCGAGTTCAAGGACGACGAGACCGGCAGCCACATCGAGCGCATGTCGCGCGTGTCACAGCTGCTGGCCCGCGCGGCGGGGCTCTCTGAGGCCGAAGCCGACCTGCTGCTGCTTACCGCACCCATGCACGATGTTGGCAAGATCGGCATCCCGGATCGGATCCTGCTCAAGCCCACGCCACTGACGCCGGACGAGTGGCGGGTGATGCGCCAGCACCCCGGCATCGGCGCCGGCATCATCGGCAAGCACGACGCGCCCATCCTCAAGATCGCCCGTCGTATTGCACTGACCCACCATGAGAAATGGGACGGCACCGGCTATCCACGGGGTCTGAAGGGGGAGGAGATTCCACTGGTCGGGCGCATCGTGGCCCTGGCGGATGTGTTCGACGCGCTCACCAGCGAGCGGCCATTCAAGCCCGCATGGCCGGTGGAAACCGCCATCACCTATATCCGCGAGCAGAGCGGCAAGCATTTCGACCCTCGCCTCGCGGGCCTCTTCCTGGAACTGATGCCGGAAATCCTCAAGATCCGCACCGAACATCCGGAGAAACCATCGATGCTGTTCGATGTGCGTTCGCGCATGAGCGAGACGCTGGTCTGAACGCGTAAACTGCCGCGCTTCCTTCTCCGCGCGGCGTCCCGCATGTCCCCCACTCTCAAGGCCCATTGGCAGCTGCACTTCTGCGTGCTGCTCTGGGGCTTTACGCCCATTCTTGGCGCGCTGATCTCGCTGCCCGCGCCACAACTGGTGTGGTGGCGCATGGGGCTGGTGGCGCTGCTGCTGCTGGCGTTCCCCGGCGTAGTGCGCGGCGTCTTCGCCTTGTCGCGCCGGCTGTTCTTCATCTACGCAGGCATCGGCGTGATCGTCGCATTGCACTGGCTGGCCTTTTACGGCGCGATCAAGCTCGCCAATGCCTCCATCGCCGCCACCTGCCTGGGTGCTGCGACCGCCTTCACCGCCGTGATCGAGCCGCTGGTGACCGGTCGCAAGTTCATTGCCCGCGATCTCTGGCTGGGCTTTGCGGTGATCCCCGGCGTCGCACTCGTCGCGGGGGGCTTGAGCAGTGGGCAGATCGTGGGCTTCGTCGTCGGCGTGCTGGCCGCATTTGGTGCGACGCTGTTCACCAGCCTCAACAAGCGCTATATCGACGGCGCCGATCCGAAAGTGGTGACGGCGCTCGAACTGGGTGCAGGTGCATTGTTCATGACCCTCGCACTGCCCCTGCTGCCGCACGATGGGGCGATCTACCTGCTGCCGCAGGGCAAGGATCTCTGGCTGATGGCGGTGTTCGTGGTGTTCTGCACCGCGCTGCCGTTCACGCTGTCGCTGGTCGCGCTCAGGCATCTCTCGGCCTTCGTCGCACAGATGGCGGTGAACCTCGAACCGATCTATGCCGTCGCACTCGCCGCCATCCTGCTGGGCGAGACCAAGGAGCTGACCACGCAGTTCTATCTCGGGGTGGCGATCCTGTTTCTCGCCGTGTTTCTGCCGCCGCTGGTGTCGCGCATCCGGCTCTCGCGCCGTAAGGCCGATGCAGCGACGGTGGAGACCATGCCTTGAGCTACCAGCCCGCGCTCGATACCGATCCGCAACTGGTGGCGCTCGTCGCCTCGCTCAACGAGGCGCAGCGCGAGGCTGTCACGGCGCCGCCCGACCATCGCCTGGTGCTCGCGGGTGCGGGCTCAGGCAAGACCCGCGTGCTGACGCACCGCATCGCCTGGCTGATGGCGGTGGAGGGCGTCAGCGCGCATTCGATTCTCGCCGTCACCTTTACCAACAAGGCTGCCAACGAGATGCGCGGACGGCTCGAACAGCTCGTCACGGTGCCGACGCGGACGATGTGGGTCGGCACCTTCCACGGCATCGCGCATCGCATGCTGCGCCTGCATTACAAGGAGGCGCGCCTTCCGCAGACCTTCCAGATTCTCGACAGCGACGACCAGTCGCGCATGGTCAAGCGCCTGTGCAAGCAGATCGAGCTGCCGGAGGATCGCTTCCCGCCTAAGATGGTGACGGGCTGGATCAACGCGCAGAAGGAGGAAGGCCGCAGACCCGCCTCAATGCAGGATACCGGCGACTTCATGCAGCGCCAGCTGGTGCGCGCCTACACGCTTTACCAGCAGCAATGCGAGGCGCAGGGCCTGGTCGATTTCGCCGAACTGCTGCTGCGCGCCTACGAGCTGTGCCGCGACAGTGCGACAGTGCAGCAGCACTATCAGCAGAAGTTTCGGCACGTGCTGGTCGATGAGTTCCAGGACACCAACACGCTGCAATACCTGTGGCTGAAAGTGCTCTGCGGCACGAACGGAAAAATCTTCGCAGTCGGCGACGACGACCAGTCCATCTACGGCTGGCGCGGGGCGAAGATCGAGAACCTGCACAAGCTCACCCGCGATTTCACTGGCACCGAGATCGTGCGGCTGGAGCAGAACTACCGCTCGACCGGCACCATCCTGAAAGCTGCCAACGGCCTGATCAGCAACAACACCGGCCGTCTCGGCAAGAATCTGTGGACGGATGACCGCGAGGGCGAGCCGATTGCGCTCTATGCCGCCTACAACGAGTACGACGAGGCGGACTTCGTCGCCAACCGCATGAAGGAATATCTAGACGGCAAGGGCCGCCACAGCGACCTCGCCGTGCTCTACCGCAGCAATGCGCAGAGCCGCGTGCTGGAAGAATCACTCATCCGCGCGCGCCTGCCGTACCGCATCTATGGTGGCCTGCGCTTCTTCGAGCGCATGGAGGTGAAGGACGCGCTCGCCTGGCTGCGCGTGCTGGTCAACCGCGACGAGGACGTGAGCTTCGAGCGCGCGCTCACCACGCCGCCGCGCGGCGTGGGGGCCACCAGCATCGAACGTCTGCGCGGCTTCGCGCGCGAGCACGGGCTCTCGCTGTGGAAGGCAGCGCGTCACGGCACGGCGGCACTCGGGCGTACCTCCGGTGCGCTCACGGCCTTTCTCGATTCGATCGACCTGCTCGATGGCCAGACCCGCACACTGCCGCTGGCCGAGAAGATGGCGAAGGTGATCGACGCCAGCGGCCTGAAAGAGCACTACAAAAAAGAGAAAGGTGAGCAGGCGGAAGCGCGGCTCGAAAACCTCGATGAGATCATCAACGCCGCCAAGTCCTTCGAGAAGCCGGAAGGCTTGGCCGAAGGCGCTGACCCCGTGCTGGAGTTTTTGACGCACGCCGCGCTCGAAGCGGGAGAAGGGCAGGCCACGGTGGGTGAAGACGCAGTGCAGCTGATGACGCTGCACGCCGCAAAAGGCCTGGAGTTTCCGGTCGTGTTCCTGGTGGGTCTGGAGAACGGCCTGTTCCCTTCGCTGCGCGCTGTCGAAGAAGGCAACCTTGAGGAAGAGCGCCGCTTGGCCTATGTGGGCATCACCCGTGCGCGCGAAAAACTGTTCGTCAGCTACGCCGAGTCACGGCGCATCCACGGTATCGAGCAAATCTGCGCGCCCTCGCAGTTCCTCAAGGAAATCCCCAAGGAATGCACTGTGGAGCTGCGTCCGCGTGCGGGCGTGCTGCGCTCGCAGTTCGGCGTGCAGTCCGGACGCGGCGGCTTCGGCGGGCCGGTGCGGATGGGCAGCGGCTACAGCGAGCCGCAACCCTGGCGCGAGCGCCAGCAGGAGGGCTATGGCCTCAGCCGCCCCAGCGTGCCTGCGCGCATGGCCCAGGAAACCTACTCAAGCACCGGCACCATGGGCTTTCGCCTCGGCCAGAGCGTGCGCCATGCGAGCTTTGGCGAGGGTGTGATCCTGAGCTTCGACGGCGAGGGTGAGCGCGCCCGTGTCGAGATCCGCTTTGCCGGCAGCGGCACCAAGTGGCTGATGCTGGGCCTTGCCAAGCTGAGCCCGTAGCGTGCGCTGTGCGCACAGCGCACGCTAATCCTCGAAAGATTCAGCTACGCGACAGTAACTCTAGAGAACCTGTAGTTTTTCTCCGGAGAACTAAAGGAAGACGCCATGTTCACCGCCCTCATCGTCATCATCGTGCTGGCCCTCGCGGCCACGCCCATCACCTACTACCTGCGCACTCGCCGCAACCCCGACAAGGCACCACCCACTGCCACGCCGAAGACGTTCAAAGAATGGAAGGACTAAACGTCGCCGCCATCGACTTTGCAATTGCGCTGGCCGCGCTCGTTGTGGCGGTGATGGTCTGGCGACAGCGGCGCACACACTCTCGGCACTGGGGCGATGAGCCTGCCGCCATCACGGCCGCGGCACCGCCCCAGCTGAAGTGGCTGAGTGCCGAACAGCAGGCGCGCTGGCAGCTACAGACGCAACGCTTCCTGCACGAGAAACGGTTCATCGGCTGTGCGGGCCTCAGCCTCACCGAGGCACATCGGCGCACCATTGCAGGTCTGGCCTGCCTGCTGCGCTTGCAGCAAAACGCGTTGCACGAAGCCTTGTTCCCGATGGTGCGCGAGGTGCTGCTCTACCCCGATGCCTTTCTGGTGCCGCCGCCGCGCGAGACGGTTTCGGAACACGGCCTGGAGCTGGTCGATGATGCCCCGGACGAGCGCATCGGCGAGCACGCCCCCGGCCAGGTGGTGCTGTCGTGGTCGGATGTCGAGGCGGCACTCGAAGGCGACAGCGTCAACGTCGTCATCCACGAGTTTGCCCATGCGCTGGACAGCGAAAACCCGGACACCGAAGGCGCGCCGCCGATGGCCGACTACCGCGACTGGTCGGCAGTGATGGGCCAGGAGTTCGCAAGGCTCAGGCGGCACCGCCGCCCGCCAGTGCTCGACCCATACGGTGCCCAGTCGCCTGCCGAGTTCTGGTGCGTGGTGGCGGAGGCGTTCTTCCAGCAACCTGCGGCGCTGGAAAAACACCATACGGCGCTGTTCCGGCTGCTGACGGCGTACTTCGAGATCACGCCTGCCGTCGGCGAGCACCTTGCACCCACCCTGCCCGCAGCGTAAAACCAAACCGTATCCCGAGGATCCCCATGCGCATCATTCCAGTACTGCTCATTGCCGCAGCCACGTTGCCGGCCGCCGCCAGCAACATCTACAAGTGGACGGATGCCCAGGGCCAGGTGCACTACAGCCAGACACCGCCGCCCAGCGGGGCCGTCTCGGCGCAGTCGCAAACGCGCGTACAGCCCGGTGTCAGCCTCGATACGCCGCCTGCACCCGCCGCTGCCGCCAAACCCGCAAAAACCAAGCCCGCCGCCGTTGCTGAAACGGCGGAAGCCAAGGCCAAGCGCTGCACGGCGGCGCGTGAGCGGCAGGCGTTTCTGGCCTCGACCATCCCCCGGCGGCTGATGGTGCTGGGTGCCGATGGCAGCGAGTCGCGCATGACCGAAGAGCAGTACGCAGAAAGCATTGCCAAGGCGCAGGAGGCGGGTAAGGGCTGCTGAGACGGTACAGCGCACGCAAAAAAGGCGGCCCGAAGGCCGCCTTTTTTGCGTGCAGCAGCAGTCTTACTTTTTCTTGGCGTCTGCAGGCTTCGCGTCGGCGGGTTTGGCTTCGCCGAGATTGAGCAGCTCCACTTCGAACACCAGGGTCGAGTTGGGGCCGATCTTGGCACCTGCGCCGCGTTCGCCGTAGGCGAGAGCAGAGGGAATGACGAACTTGTACTTTGCACCCGGTTTCATCAGCTGCAAGCCTTCGGTCCAGCCCGGAATCACGTTCTGCAGCGGGAAGCTCACCGGCTGGCCACGGTCGTAGCTCGAGTCGAAAGTCTCGCCGTTGATCAGCGTGCCCTTGTAGTGGACGGTGACGGTGTCGGTGGCCTTGGGCGCGGTGCCGCTGCCTTCGGTGAGCACTTCGTACTGCAGGCCGCTGGCGGTGGTTTTCACGTTCGCCTTCTTCGCATTTCCGGCGAGGAAGGCTTCACCCTCGGCCTTCGCCTTGGTGGCGGTGGCGGTGCGCTCTTCCAGCTGCCGCTTCTGCATTTTTTCGGCAACCGAGTTCTTGATCTGCTCGCGGGTAGCGTCGTCGAGCACGGGCTCACCGCCGGCGAACACTGCGTCGAGGCCGGCTTCGAGCGACTTGATGTCCACATCGTCCTTGACCGGCTTGAGCGACTTGGCAAGGTCGACGCCGATGGCGTAGCCGAACTTCTGGGCGTCGGTCTTGAGGTCTTCAGCCTTGATGGCCTTGGGTTCATCCGCCTTCTTGCAGGCGGTGACGGCGAGTGCGGCCGCGATGGCCAGTGCGAACGCGGAGCGTTTGAGGGTCACGGTGGACAGGGACATAGTGAATCCTGGTGGGGTCTTGAAATGGATCAGCGGCGCAAAGTATAGCGACGCGCGGTTTGACTGGCGCCAGGCTGCTTCGTTCAGCCAGCCGAATCGGCTCCGCAGAGCTTGAGGGTGGCCCTGGCACCCCCACCCGCGCGGTTTTCGAGGCGCAGGCCCCAGCCCAGCCGTGTGGCCAGGGTGGCGGCGATGTAGAGACCCATGCCGGTGCCGCCGTCGTGGCCGCGCGTGCGCGGGGCAAACACCTGCGGCAATTCGTCTGTAGGCACACCGGGGCCGTCATCATCGACGATCAGCTCACCGCTGCTGAGCCGCAGGCGCACGCCGCCAGGCTTGGGCGCCGCGCGTAGGGCGTTGCGCAAGAGGTTGCTGACGATGATGGCGACAGCCCCCGGGGGGGCTACGACGGTGCAGCTTTGCAACTGCCAGACGACGGCATGGCTGTCGATCTGCGCCGCACAGAGGTCCTGCAGGCACTCGTGCAGCGGCAGGGTTTCGACAGTCGGGGCCTCGCCGGCGCGGCTGAGCCAGAGCAGCGCATCGAGATCGTGCTGCGCCTGTCGCGCTGCGCGCTGGATGCGTGCGAGCGCAGGTGAAGAATTGCTGGCTTCAAGCACCTCGGCGGCACCGCGAATCACGGCAAGCGGCGTGCGCAGCTCGTGGCTGGCGGCGGCGGCAAAGGCGCGTTCGCGTTCCACCAGATCATCGAGGCGCTGCATGTAGGCGTTGAGGGCATCGGCAATCACCGCCAGCTCGCTGTCGCGGTCGGCTGGGGCCAGGCGCTGGCCGCGCTGCTCCGGGTCGAGTGCGTGCAGCTTGGCGACCAGGCCATCGAGGGGGCTTAAGGTTTGCCGCGCCAGCCGCCCCGAAATCCAGAAACCCAGGAGCGCGATCAGGCCCAGCGCGCCGAACAGTGCAATGAACAACAGGCGTTCGCGGGCCTCCATCGCATTGTCGCGGTAGCTCAGGTAGGCGATGTCGCCCGCTGCCAGCTGCTGAACCCGCACGAAAAACCGCTGCTCGCCGATGACGAGCTGGTCGTAGCTGCCGGGGGCGAGATCGGTCAGCGTGTGTGGCGGCTTGGCACCGCCGAGTGCCGGGCGGTAGAAGCGCAGGGTCTCGCCCTGCATGTCGCCAGGGGCCGGCACGGTGTTGGCGCGCACGCGGTAGCTCATCTCGCGCTCCAACAGGGTGCCCAGCGTGGCTTTTTCGATGTAGCGCTCCATGCCGAGAAACACCAGGCTCAGGATCAGCGCGCTGATGGCGGTGAGCGCCACCAGCGCAGTGGCGAGGCGGCGGCGCAGGCGGTGGCCGCCCATTGTGGATGCGGCGGCGGTCTTCACGCGATTGGCGCGATCAGCCGATAACCCTCGCCATGCACGGTATGGATGAGCTTGTGCGCAAAGGGTTTGTCGACGGCATTGCGCAGGTTGTGCATGTGCGCGCGCAGCACGTCGCCGTCGGGGGTGTCGTCGCCCCAGAGCGCGTGCTCGAGTTCCGCGCGGCTGACCAGCTTGGGGGATCGGCGCAGCAGCGTTTCCAACAGACGCCGTTCGGCGCGGGTGAGGTCGAGTTTCACCGTGCCTCGATGGGCCTCGGCGGTTTCCGGGTCGAGCACCAGGTCGGCCACTTGCAGCTTGCCGCCGCTGCCAGCCCAGCCACTGGCACGGCGGTGCAGGGCGCTGAGGCGGGCGCTGAGCTCGGACAACGCAAACGGCTTGACCAGATAGTCGTCGGCACCCGAAGCCAGGCCCTCGACCCGGTTGGCGACGGTGTCGAGCGCGGTGAGCATCAGCACCGGCGTGGTGTTGCCCTGTTGGCGCAGCTTCTTGCAGAGGGTGGCGCCATCCATGCCGGGCAGCAGGCGGTCAAGCACGATCACGTCATGGCCTCCGGCTTGCGCGAGGCTGAGGCCGCG
The DNA here is from genome assembly GCA_021731445.1 of Nevskiaceae bacterium. Taxonomy (GTDB): domain Bacteria; phylum Pseudomonadota; class Gammaproteobacteria; order Nevskiales; family Nevskiaceae; genus Stagnimonas. The sequence goes on from JAKFXK010000020.1 coordinate 9,328, forward strand.
CGGGCCGTCGGCGGCGAAATCAACGCTATGACTCTGGGCCGAGAGAAAGTCGCCGAGATTGGCAGCGAGGTCGGGGTGGTCTTCGATGACGAGTACGCGCATGGGCCAATGATAGGCCGCTGCCCGGTCAAGGCTTCGTCAAGTGAGAGTGGCGACCTTGCGGCGGCCGCGCTCGATCACGCCCGCCCACAACAGTCCCACCTCGTACAGCAGATAGCTGGGGATCGCCACCAGCAACTGGCTGAACACATCCGGCGGCGTGATGATGGCGGCGACCACGAACACGCCGACCAGCACATAGCCGCGACCCTCTTTGAGCTGTGCGGTGCTGACAAAGCCGGTGATGACCAGCAGCACCACCGCCACCGGCATCTCGAAAGCCACGCCGAAGGCGACGAACATGGTCATCATGAAATCGAGGTAGTCGCCGATGTCGGTGGCCACCACCACGCCCTCCGGGGCGGCCGACAGCGTGAACTGGAAAACGATCGGCAGCGTCACGAAGTAGGCAAAGGCAATGCCCGCGTAGAACAGCAGTGTCGAGGACACCAAGAGCGGCACCATCAGCCGCCGCTCGTTCTTGTAGAGGCCGGGGGCGACGAAACCCCAGACCTGGTAGAGCACCCAGGGCATGGCGATGATGAGCGCGGCGAAGGCCGAGAGCTTCAGGGGGGTGAGAAAGGGCGAGATGACTTTGGTCGCAATCATCGAGGTGCCCGCAGGCAGCAGCTGCACCAGCGGCCGGGCGAAGACGCCGTACAGCTCCTTGGCGAACACCGCCAGCGGCAGCAGGATGACGATGACGCCGACCAGCGCCCGCAAAAACCGCGTGCGCAGTTCCAGCAGGTGTTGCAGCAGCGGTTGCTCAGGCCCCAGGGGATTGTCACCAGCCATCGTTCAAGCCTTGGTGTCGGTGGCAGGCGGCGGGGCCAGCGCCTGCTGGGCGTCTGTCACTTCGGTCTGCACATTGGCCTTGAAGCTGGCGAGTTCAGCGCGTGCGATGCGGTTGGCCTCTTCAAGCCGCTTCTTGATCTCGGCGGCATGGGTTTCACGTTCGAGTTCGGTCGAGAGGTTGCGCATGTAGGCACGCGCCTGCCCGGTCCAGCGGCCCGCCATGCGGGCGACCTTGGGCAGGCGCTCCGGACCCAGCACCACTAGTGCCACCACAAAGCACAGGAACAGCTCGCCAAAGCCGATGTCGAACACCGTCGCGTCTCGTGCCGGGTCGCGGAGCTAGACGTTTTCTTTCTTGGTGTCGCTGTGGGCGTTCTGCGATTGCGCGGCGACGGCATCGGGCTTTTTATCGACGCCGTCGGCACCTTCCTTCATCGCATCCTTGAAGCCCTTCACCGCGCTGCCGAGATCGCCGCCCGCGCCGCGCAGCTTCTTGGTGCCGAACACGATCAGCACGACGACGAGAACGATCAGCCAGTGCCAGATGGAAAATGAGCCCATGTGAATCTCCTTCGATGACAGAACAGAATTATTTGGACCGCGCCGCTTTTTCAGCGTGGCCCGAAGTGCCCATGCGGCGCGCGAGTTCGTCGAGCACCGCCTGGTGGGAAAGGCCCCGGTGCGCGAGCAGCACCAGGGTGTGGAACCAGAGATCCGCCGTCTCGCAGACCAGCGCAGCGTCATCCTCGTTCTTGGCGGCGATGACCGTTTCGGTCGCCTCTTCGCCGATCTTCTTGCAGATACCGTCCACGCCCTTGGCATATAGGCTGGCGACGTAAGAACTGGCAGGATCGGCCCCGATGCGCTGGCGAAGCTCCTGCTCCAGGGCAGCGAGCAGATTGGTAGCTGGCGGAATCATCGGGAAAGTGTAGCGCGCCGATTGCGTCAACAGTACGTCAGTGCCTCGATCAGGGCGCGATGGGCACCCGGCAAAGCCTTAAAGCAGACGAAGGAGTGTGTCATGAGCAAGACCCCAAAAATCCAGATCATCACCAGCGCCGCATTGCAAAGCACTCCACTCAGCCGACGCCATGCCATCCGGCTGATCGGCGGCGGGGCCATCGGTGCGGCTGTCGTGGCTGGCTGCGGTGGTGGTGCCGATACGGCAATCACCACGCCGACGCCCAGCCCGACGCCTGCGCCGACCCCGACACCCACGCCAACCATCGGCAGCTGCACCAAGGTGGCGGAGGAAACCGCAGGGCCGTTCCCCGCCAATGGCAGCAACAGCAATGCCGGCGTCAGCAAGAATGTGCTGAGCGACACGCGCATTTTCCGCACGGATATCCGCGCCGATCTTGACGGCAGCAATATCCAGCCCGGCACGCCGTTGACGATCACCATGACCTTGCTCAACGTCAATGGCAGCTGCGCCAAGCTGGCGGGCTACTACGTGTATCTCTGGCATGCCAATGCCACTGGCAGCTACAGCCAGTACAGCGGCAACAACAACGGCGGTGATTTTTCAGCCCGTACTTTCTTGCGCGGTGTCGCGCAGACCGATGCCAATGGCGTGGTGACTTTCACCACCATCTTTCCAGGTCGCTATGCGGGCCGTGCGACGCACATGCACTTCCAGGTGTTCCCGGACAGCTCACCGGCCAACGGCGAGCAGCGCGCGACCTCGCAGCTGGCGTTCCCTGCGGCCATCGTCGATGGCAGTGGCAGCCCTTATACAAACACCACGCTGTATCCCTCAAGCGCGAGCAACAACACCCGCAACGAAAACGACAATGTGTTCAGCGATGGCACCGCGACTGAAATGTTGACCATCACCGGCAACAACAGCAATGGCTATGCCGCGACCATCACGGTCGCGGTTTCGGCCTGATCGTCCTGGAGCCTTTTTGATTCAAGACACGACATACCCACTGTCATTCTGAGCGAAGCGAAGAATCTTCTCCCTCACAGTGCAGGCTCTGAGAGGAGATTCCTCGCTACGCTCGGAATGACAGATTGATGTGCGTGCACTTAAACCAAAAATGCTCTAGCTACGCACCCGTACCCCGCGCGATTGCAGGTATTGCTTGGCCTCGCCGACGGTGTGGGTGCCCTTGTGGAAGATGCTCGCCGCCAGTGCGGCATCGGCATGGCCCTCGACCAGACCCTGGTAGAGATGCTCCAGCGTGCCGACGCCGCCACTGGCGATCACTGGCACGTTCACCTCCCGGTTGATGGCGGCGAGCAGCTCCACGTCGTAGCCCTCCTTGGTGCCGTCGCGATCCATGCTGGTGACCAAGAGTTCGCCGGCGCCGCGCCGAACCATGTTGACGGCCCATTCCACCGCATTCAGGCCGGTTGCCTTGCGACCGCCGTGGGTGAATACCTCCCAGCGCGCTGTCTCGCTGCGCTTGCTGACGCGCTTGGCGTCGATGGCGACGACGATGCACTGCACGCCGTAGCGGTCGCCCGCCTCGGTGACGAAGTCCGGATTGGTGACGGCGGCCGTGTTGATGCTGACCTTGTCGGCACCGGCGGCGAGCAGGCATTTCACATCCGCACAGCTCCGCACGCCACCGCCAACGGTGAGCGGGATGTAGATCTCGCGGGCGACGGCTTCGACGGTCTGGAACAGGGTCGGGCGGTCGTCTGACGACGCGGTGATGTCGAGAAACACCAGCTCGTCGGCACCCTGGGCGTCGTAGCGGCGCGCGACTTCAACGGGATCGCCGGCGTCCTGCACATGCTCGAACTTCACGCCCTTGACGACGCGGCCGCGATCAATATCGAGGCAGGGGATGATGCGTTTGGCGAGCATTGAATCAGCAAATCAGGCGGTGGCGATCTTCACCGCATCGGCGAGTTTGAACTTGTGCTCGTACAGCGCGCGGCCAATCACCGCGCCAATCACACCGTCGGCCTCCAGCGCCTTGAGCTTGCGGATGTCATCGAGCGAGCCGATGCCGCCGCTAGCAATCACCGGCGTCTTGATCGCCCGTGCAAGTGCCTGGGTGGATTCGACATTGAAGCCATCCAGCATGCCGTCCTTGCCGATGTCGGTGTAGATGATCGCCTCCACGCCATCGTGCTCGCACTGCTGCGCGATTTCGGTGACGGTGTGGTGACTGAGCTTGCTCCAGCCATCGACGGCGACATGTTCGCCCTTGGCGTCGAGGCCGACGATGACGTGGCGCGGATACTCGATGCAGAGATCGTGCAGCACATGCGGCGCGGTGATCGCGCGGGTGCCGAGAATCACGTAGCTCACGCCCAGTTCGAGGTAGCGTTGCACCGTTTCCTCGTCGCGGATGCCGCCACCCACCTGCACCGGCACCTTGCCGGCGGCCTTGACGATGGCCTCCACCGCGCGCAGGTTCATCGGCCGCCCCTTGAGCGCACCGTCGAGATCCACCGCATGGATGCGCTGTGCGCCATCGCCCACCCAGCGCCGGGCCATTTCACCGGGGTCGTTGGAGAACACCGTGACATCGTTGAAATCGCCCTGGCGCAGGCGCACACACTGGCCGTTCTTGAGGTCAATCGCAGGGATCAGGAGCATGGCGCGTTGAGACGGTTTGTCGCTTTGGGCTTCGGTTGGTCTGGCGGGTTGGAACGCGCGGGCTGTAAAAGCTGGATGCTCCCGACCGACTCTGCCCTAGCGCCGCGACAGTCGCAAGCGCGAGTGCTGAGGCACGTCAGGGATTCCAGTTCACGAAGTTGGCCAGCAGGGTCAGCCCCAACGCCTGTGATTTTTCGGGATGGAACTGGAAAGCCACCAGGTTCTCGCGGGCGATGGCGGCGGCGAACAGCTGCGTGTACTCGGTGCTGCCCAGCACATGCTGCGGGTCGCGCGGCCGCGCGAAATAGCTGTGCACGAAATAGAACCAGCTCTCGTCCGGCACGCCCGCCCAGATCGGGTGCGCGCGTTCCTGCTTGACGCGGTTCCAGCCCATGTGGGGCACTTTCAGGCGCTCTGCGTTTTCAGCTGCGGGCAGAGGGTCAGGGAAGCGCAGGACTTCGCCAGGGAACAAGCCCAGCGCCGGCACGCCGCCGTTCTCCTCGGAAAACTCCAGCATCACCTGCATGCCCAGGCAGATGCCGAGCATCGGCACCTTGCGCGAGGCCTCGAGTACCAGCTGTGAGAGTTCGAGCCGTTGCAGCTCCTTCATGCACTCGCGCACGCCGCCGACGCCGGGCAGCACCAGGCGGTCACAGTCGAGCAGCTCTTCGGCGTCGTAGCTGACGATTACGCGCTGGTCCGGGGCCACCCGTTCGAGCGCCTTGGCGAGCGAATGCAGATTGCCCATGCCGTAGTCGATGACGCCAACCGTTTTCATGCGGGGATGTGCACTCTGGCGAAGTCTTGGGCGCGCTAGAGAACGCCCTTGGTCGAGGGCGTCACGCCCAGCTGGCGCGGGTCAAGCTCTGCCGCAGCCCGCAGCGCGCGGCCAAAGGCCTTGAATACCGTCTCGGCAACATGGTGGGCGTTGTCGCCCTTGAGGCTGTCGATGTGCAGCGTGACGTCGGCGTGGTTGATGAAACCCTGGAAGAACTCGTGGAACAGGTCCACGTCGAAGGCGCCGATGTGCGAACGGGGAAAGCTCACGTTCCAGATCAGGCCCGGGCGGCCGGAGATGTCGATCACCACCCTCGACAGTGCCTCGTCGAGCGGCACGTAGGCATGGGCGTAGCGGCGGATGCCCTTCTTGTCGCCGATGGCTTTCAGAAACGCCATGCCGAGCGTGATGCCGATGTCCTCCACCGTGTGATGGGCGTCGATTTCAAGATCGCCCTTGGCCTCGATGTCGAGGTCGATCAGCCCGTGACGGGCGATCTGGTCGAGCATGTGGTCCAGAAAGGGCACGCCGGTCACAAAGCGCGAGATGCCCGTGCCATCGAGATTGAGCTGGAGTTTGATCTGGGTCTCGCGCGTAATGCGCTCGACGCTGGCGGTGCGGGCAATCATCGAAGGCTAGTAAGTTGAAGCGGGCGAAGGATACACCCGCTCAATGCACGACGCCGCTGCGGCGCGCGTGGGCCTTGACCAGATGGGCGCCGATGGCACTGACTGCAACGCCCGTGAGTGTGGCCGGCAGCCAGGCCAGTGCGCCGAGTTTCGACATCGTCGCCGCAAACACCAGAAAGAACGCCGCGAAACCCATCTGGCCGCTCAGGAACCCCCGCAGCGCCCGCAGCAGCGGGTCGCGCCCGGCCATCGCAAAGGTAAACGAGGGGATCACCGTCGCCGCCACCGGCGCACCGGCCAACACGCCGGTGAACTCCGGCCCGATCAGCGCCGCAGCCCAGGTCAGCAGCGACACTAGGGCGACAGCGGCTGTCATGCGCGCCAGCAGCTCATGGTGCGGCAGCTCGACCGGCAGCGGCGCTGACAAGGCGCGCGGCAACAGCCGGGTGGCGGCCAACAGCAGCACCGGGATCACCGCCACCCCGAGCCAGTGCTGGCTATCGAGCGCCGAGTAGTGCAGGCCGCTGGCCACCGCGAGATAGGCGACCCAGCCCAGCAGGAGCGAAACCTGCCAGCGGAAGCGGGCGCTGGCGAAGCCGTACACCATCAGGTAGGTCATCGTCGCCCATACCCCGATCGGCGCGGTGAGCGCGACCCGGTGCGCGATCGCCGCGCCATCCGTGAGCCACAGCGCGAGCACGATGGGTGCCGCCACCAGCGGCAGCCCGCCGAGCAGGCCCGAAAGCCCCGGCCCCCAGCGTTTGCCAGCGAGGCTGGCCAGGCCGATCAGCAGGGGCGAGGCGAATAATTTGGTGGCGAGGGCGGCGCTGAGCATGGGGTGCCACAGTGTGCGGCATCACGCCGCCCCTTATTCAGGGGGCAGCCCAGGGCAGGGCTTCGATGCGGTCGCCGCGGTTCTGCGGCAGGGTCAACTCGGTGCGGGAAAGGTCGAGCATCACGTTGGCGGCCACCGAGATGGGCTGGATGTTGATGCCGAAATTGAGCAGGTTGTGCTTGTCGCCGGTCTGTACGCGCCGTGTCTCGATATCTCCCCCCAGGTGCAGCACCAGGCGGGAGCCGGCGGCGATGAGGTTGTCTTGCGGAAAGAAGCGCAGGGTCACTGCCTGCCGGCGGCCGGTGATGTCGGCTGCACCCTGATCTAGGGAAGCGGCATGGTTCAAGCTCAGTGCGGCGAAATTGAGGTAGCGCTGGCTGCCGTCGGCCTTGCGTTCGAGCAGCGTGGCGACGAGGTTGGCGCGTCGCCCGTCGGCCGTCGCGCTGGTCTTCAGCAGCGGCAGGCCGGTGAGGCGCAGGCGCTGCCTGAGCGGTGCGCTGACGAACTCCACGAAAGTGCCCGGCACTTGCTGCGGAAGAGCCGCGAGTTCGCCGGCATTCGCCTCGCTGAGATGGTTGGAACCGGCATCGCGGTAGCTTGCGGTGCCGCCGCGGCCCGGGGCCGCAGCGAGGCTGCCATCCGTCTGCGGATACCAGCGCAAGGTCTCGCCCACCGGCGGCCAGACCTCTTCGTGGCGCCAGATACCGTCGTCCGCCTGCAGCTGTACTGCCGGCGCATCGAGGATGCCGGTGTTGCGGCCTTTCAGGAACTGGTCGAACCAGGCGAGCAGCACGGTCTCCCAGTAATCGCCGCGGCAGGGCGCGCCGCGTGCGCAACTGCCGCCTTGCGGCTCGATATGCACCCATTGCCCGAACCAGACGTGCAGCGGCACGCCGGTCTTGCGGACCGCCTCGAGGTAGCCGTCGGCCGCGCTCGGTTCGACGATGTGATCCTGGAAGCTGTGGATGAAGAACATCGACGGCCGCGGCCGGGAAAGGGTTTTCCCGACCGCCTCGATGAGATCACGCTCGTGCCAGAACGCGGTCTTGTCGGCACTGATCTGGCTGGTGATGCTGTCCCTCTGGATGCCCAGCTGTTCGCTACAGGGTTCGCCCCGGACGCCGGTCAGGAACCCTTCGGGATCGGAAGGCCCGGTGCCATCGGCCAGTCCGACGGGACTGAGTCCTTGCATCGCATAGGACGTCGTGAAGTAGAACGGGCTGTAGCGCCGCGCGATCGCGCCGGAGGCGAAGCTGAAACGATAGGAATCGCTCACGCCCTGCATCGGCACCACGGTCTTGACCGAAGGCGGAGCCGCAACGAACAACTGGTTGGCTGTGCCGCCCTCGTAGCTCATTCCGATCGCCGCGATCGCGCCGTTCGACCACGGCCGCTTTGCCAGGTATTCGGCCGCGTCGCTGATCTGCGCGGTCTCGGTGGGACTCTGGGCGTGGATGCATCCGCCGGAATTGCCGGTGCCGCCGACGGAAACGAAACCGACTGCATAGCCGTACGGGACCAAGTGTTCGGCCACCTGCAGCGAAGGGTCTCCGGAGGGGCTCAGGGCGGGGTCGCCGCCGCCATGGTAGGGCGTGAACACCAGCACCAGTGGCTGGCCGAACTCGCCGGGCGGGCGGCGCACCCAGCTGTCGAGCACCACGCCGTCACGGGTGGGGATGCGGTAATGCTCCAGGCGGGCATTGGCGGCCGTCACGCCCTTGAGCCGGGGCGAGAGATCGTGCAGGTAGGCAGCCAGCGCCTTGCCGGAATCGGGAATCGCGGCGGCCTTGTCCGCAGTTGCCGCACTCGCCGGCGGCGAAACGGCCTGCGCAGCGGCCAGATCGCCCTCACCGCCACAGCCCAGGAGTTGCACCGTCAGGCACAGGCACAGCCCAAGGCGTGGCAGGCGGAAACGAAAGCGTGTCATGCGAATCCCCAAAGCCTCGTCCGAACTCCCTGTTCGACTCGGCAAAGCAGCGATGGCGCGCCTTCCCTGACCGCGCGATCCGACACAAAGGATAGACCGGTTTAGGGCGTGCGTTGCGTCGATGGCCGATGCAAACTGGTGTGGGCGTGCCTCACGCCATTACGGAGTGTCTGCCATGTTTTCTCGTCCTGCAGCCCTGCTTCTGGTCTGGCTGGTCACCAGCTGCACCCAGGAAACCCAGAACCAGATCGGGCGCTCGATCCAGAACTGGACTGGCACCGACGGCACGCTGGAAATCTACGCCGGCGACAAGCTGGTGCGACGCTTCATCCAGATCGACAAGCTCTCCACTGCGTTTGGCACCGACGACGGCCAGCCACGCCCCTACCGCTTTGGCTATGGCGTGCTCGATGGCAATCTCGATGGCCAGAAGAGCGAGGGCGAGAAACGGGTTTATTTCGAGTTTTCGGATTACGCCAGCAATTACGTGTTCTTCGAATCGCCGCAGTGAGTGCTGCGCTCCTACAGTGGCGTGAGGCGGCGATCGAAATGGACGTTGAGCGCGCGCTGTAAAATCGTGCTTGAGCCATGACGGCGTAGCAGTTCCCCCGCAAACAGGAAACCCGGCAGCCCCCATGTCACGCAAATGGATCCAGCGCCCACACGTAGAGGGCCTTGCCTCGAGGCAGGCTCACGCCGATCTGCCGCCGGGCACGGTAGAGCGGGAGCTGGGCAAGGAAGGCTTTTTCGGCCCCGCCACCCACATGATCCATCCCAGGCCGCCGACCGGCTGGACGTCGTGGGAAGGCCCCTTGCGGCCGCGTGCCTTCGATGCGGCAAAGCTCGGTGGTGATGCTGCCTTGCCCTGGGATGCGCACGAGCTGCTGTTCAACGCCCACTGCCGCTTCCGTCAATGGACTTGCAGACGCTCAATGACGGCGCTGGTACGCAACAGCGATGGCGACGAGCTGCTGTTCATCCATGCAGGCGATGCCGAGCTGTTCTGCGACTACGGACATCTGTCGATCACCAGCGGCGACTACGTGATGCTGCCGCGCGGCACGCTGTGGCGCATCGAGTGCGTCGCGCCCGTGACCATGCTGCTGATCGAGGCGACGGGCAGCAGCTACCAATTGCCGGACAAGGGACTGGTGGGCGAGCACGCGATCTTCGACCCGGCGATGCTCGACATCCCGGCCATTGACGAGGCGTTCAAGGCGCAGGCTGCGCAAGCAGCGCGAGAGTGGAAGGTGGTCATCAAGCGGCGGCAACAGTTCAGCACCGTCACCTATCCCTTCAATCCGCTCGATGCGCTGGGCTGGCACGGCAACCTGCATCCGGTGCGCATCAACGTCAAGGACATCCGTCCGCTCGTCTCGGCGCGCTATCACCTGCCGCCGTCAGCACACACCACCTTCGTCGCCAACCGCTTCGTCGTCTGCACGTTTGCGCCACGCCCGTTCGAGACCGATCCGGGTGCGATCAAGGTGCCGTTCTTCCACAATAACGACGACTACGACGAGGTTTTGTTCTATCACGCGGGTGATTTCTTCAGCCGCGACAACATCCATGCCGGGATGGTCACGCTGCACCCCTGTGGCTTCACCCACGGCCCGCACCCCAAGGCGCTGGGCAAGATGCTGGTGCAGACCAAGGAAGCCACCGATGAGTACGCGGTGATGATCGACACGCGGGATGCGCTGGAGATCGGCGCCGCTGCGACGGGTGTGGAAAACGCCGACTACCACCTGAGCTGGCGCATCCAACCGTAAGCCGCGCGCACAAAAAAGCCGGAGTGCTTCCGCACCCCGGCTGCTCACCGCCTTGTCCTACTTCTGCCTGCGATGCCCGCGCATCTTGCTGAAATCAGGCTTTGGCATGGCCGCCAGCTGTGACTGCTGGCTGGGTGTCAGGATGGCCCATTGCTGTGCGCGCAGGGCCGCTTTCGCGCGGATGAGCGTGGCGTGCTCCTGGCCGAGCAGCGTGGCGATGCGATCGACTTCGGCCGTGTAGTTGGGGGCCGAAGGGCTCAAGGCCCACAGGCTTTCGTGCAGGGCCTTGCGGTCGGCGCGTTCCTGCTGGTGCCTGGCATGGCTTGCCTCGCGTAGCGCCTTGATCTGCGTTTTCTGCGCATCGCTCAAGCCAAGCGCTGCAAGATGCCTGGGCAGGCGATCGGCATCGAACTCGCGGTGTTCGCCGCGACCAGGGCCGTCGTGGCCGGCAATGGCGACACCGCCGAAAGTAGCGACAGCGAGGGTGGCAGCAAAAAGCGTGCGGGTAAAAGTGTTCATGGGGTGAGTCTCCGGGGTTGGAAGCAGCTCCGTTGCGGAGCGGGTGCATTACACCCAGCCGCGCCGTTAAGAGGGATTGCGGGCGCGTAAAGTTCGGTAAAGGCCTCTGCGGTTCAGTCACGCGCCGCTAGAGTGCGCCGCATGAATAGCCCCGCCAACATCCTGCTTGCCGACGATGACCGCGCGCTCGCCGTGCTGCTCGCCGAATACCTGGCGCAGGAGGGCTTTGCGGTACGCGCCGTGCACGATGGCGATGCCGCGCTCGCGGCCTTGAACGACGCGGGCTTCAAGCCCGATGTGCTGGTGCTCGACGTGATGATGCCCGGCCGCGATGGCCTCGACACCCTGCAAAAGCTGCGTGGCACGCACGCATTGCCGGTGCTCATGCTTTCCGCCCGTGGCGAGCCGCTGGATCGCGTCATCGGACTCGAACTCGGTGCCGACGACTATCTCGCCAAACCCTGCCTGCCGCGTGAGTTGCTGGCACGTATCAAGGCGCTGTTGCGGCGCGGTGCCGCGCCCCTCGTGCATCGCTCGTTCGAAGCAGGCGTGCTGAAGCTCTCGACCGGCGAGCGCCGTGCCTGGTGCGCCGGGGTGCCGCTGGAGCTCACAGGTGCGGAGTTCGCGCTGCTGCACTCGCTGTTGCAGCATCAGGGTTCGGTAGTGGACAAGGCGACGCTGACCCGCGAGGCCCTGGGCCGTGAGTTGGAGCGCTATGACCGCGCCATCGACGTGCATGTCTCGCGCTTGCGGCAGAAACTCGCGGCCGCCTCCGCAGGCGCGCCGCAAATCGAAGCCGTGCGCGGCGCGGGCTATCAGTTACTTGCCGCACCGTCCACAAACTTGGTGTCGGCGTGAGGTTGAATGCAGTCGTGCAAATCAAAACGGTCATTGCCGCGCAGGCGGGAATGACGAGCGCTGTGCCATGAGCCCGCTCTATAAAAAGCTGCTGCTGTGGTTCTGTGCCGCCAATATCGCGGTGCTGCTGGTCAGCGTGTTCGTCACCGACCGCATTGGCCGCCACGCCAACGCCAACGAGCCGGACTGGGACACGATTGCTCGCGAAACACTGGCGCGCTATGAAGCTGAAGGTCTGCTGGGCCTGGCCGCGCAACACGAATTGATGCGACGCACCCGTGCGATGGATGTGGCGCTGTATCGCGATGGCGAAAACCTGATGCAGCGCAAGCCGCCGCCGCCGCTGCGGCCGTTTCTGCCGCAGCTGCTTGCTAGCGATGCGCTGGTGCTGCAACCGGGCGAAGGCCGCTGGCTGGCGGCGCGCGCGCTCACCACGGCCAAGGGCGAGCGTCTGCAGTTCATCGCGTTTCGCGGGCAGCGGCCACAGGCTGCACGACGCGATCTCCTGCTGCTAGTGCAGATCACGCTGTCGGTACTGGCGATCGCCGCACTTGGCTTCGTGCTGGCGCGCTCGCTCATTACACCCATCACCGCCATCCAGTCCGCGACGCGGCGCATGGCGGCAGGCGATCTTGGTGCACGCGCGGATGTGGCGGCCAGCGCGCGCGACGACGAGCTGGGTGCGCTGGCGCGCGACTTCAACTACATGGCAGCGCGCATCGAAACGCTGGTGGGCCAGCAGCGCACGGTGTTGCAGGATGTGAGCCACGAGCTGCGCTCGCCCCTGGCGCGGCTGCATCTCCTGCTGGAACTCACGCGGCAGGGTGCCAGCGAGGGTGGCCAGCACCAGCTCGACCGTGCCGCGAAGGAGGTCAGCAGACTCGACGATCTCATTGGCGAAGTGCTGAACCTCTCGCGGCTGGAGACGGTACTGCCCGGCATGACCACGATGCCGGTGGAGCTCATCGCACTCGCGCAGGCGGTGCTCGCCGAACACGCCCTGGAGATCGATGCGCGCCGCCTTGACGTGAAAGTGTCCGGCATGGCCAGCCGTGTCGACGGTGATGCGGCGCTGCTCGCCCGCGCGCTCGGCAATGTCCTTGGCAATGCCATCAAGTTCGGGGCAGCGGGCAGCGTGATCGCGCTCGAGATCTCGACTGAGAAAGGCATGGCCTGCATCAGCGTGCGCGATCACGGCCCTGGCGTGCCGGTGGCACAGCTCGGGCAGCTGTTCCAGCCCTTCTATCGCGGTGACAACGCCGCGCGTGCTGAGGGTCATGGACTGGGACTGGCGATTGCGCAGCGGATCATCACCGCGCATGGCGGACGCATCGAGGTGCGCAATGCCGAGGGTGGTGGCTTGCAGGTGCAGCTCTTGCTACCCGCCCTACAATGACTAACCTGAAAGGATCGCCCCATGAAACTCGCCACACTCAAAGACGGCAGCCGCGATGGCCGCCTGCTGGTCGTCAGCCGCGATCTCACCCGCGCGGCGACCGTGCCGCACGTCAAAACCCTGCAAGCCGCGCTCGATGACTGGGATGCTGTAGCCCCCGACCTGCTCGCCCTCAGCGAGCAACTCAACAGCGGCAAGATCAGCGGCACGCTGGCGTTCGATGCCACGCAATGCCTCTCGCCGCTGCCGCGCGCCTATCAGTGGGCGGATGGCAGCGCATACGTCAACCACGTCGAGCTGGTGCGCCGTGCACGCAATGCCGAGATGCCCACGAGTTTCTGGACAGACCCCCTGATGTACCAGGGCGGCAGCGATGCCTTTCTTGCACCCACCGAGCCGATCAGCGCGGTCAGCGAGGAGTACGGCATCGACCTCGAAGCCGAAGTCGCGGTCGTCACCGGCGACGTTCCGATGGCCGCCACGCCCGAGCAGGCCGCGAAGGCGATTCGTCTGCTGATGCTGGTCAACGATGTGAGCCTGCGAAATCTCATCCCGAACGAACTGGCGAAGGGATTCGGGTTTTTCCAGAGCAAGCCTTCGAGTGCCTTCTCACCCGTCGCAGTCACGCCGGATGAGCTGGGCAGCGACTGGCGCGGCGGCAGGCTGCACCGCCCCCTGCTCAGCTATTTGAACGGCACGCCCCTGGGCAAGCCCGATGCGGGCAGCGACATGACTTTCGACTTTCCCACCCTCGTCGCCCACGCAGCCAAGACCCGGCCCCTGGGCGCGGGCTGCATCATCGGCAGCGGCACGGTCAGCAACAAGGGCGCGGATGGCAGTCCCGGCAAGTCGATCAAGGAAGGCGGCTTGGGCTATTCCTGTCTCGCCGAGGTGCGCACCATCGAGACCATCCTGCACGGCAAGCCGGTCACGCCGTTTTTGCGCTTTGGCGATACGGTAAAGATCGAGATGCGCGATGCGCATGGCGCTTCGATCTTCGGGGCCATCGAGCAGGCCGTCGAAGCCTACAAGCCCTGAGGGACCCGTTCGCAAACAGGAAAGCCGCATCGAAGCGAATCAGTTTTCAGCGCCGAACGCTTCTTCCAGCGCATTGTCGAGCGCAATGGTGTAGAGCACGATAAGCGCCACCAGGGTGACGCCGATGATGGCGGCGGTGAGGCCCACCGTTTTGCCGGCACTGACCTTGCGCACCTCGATCGACTTGATCTGTTCGTAGCGGATCGTCACCTTCTTGTTGTCGCCGGTGCCGACGATCTTGTCGTCCTCAACGGTGGTGAGTACCAGGAGATAAGTCTTGCCGTTGGTCGCCACCACGCTCACTTCGTCACCCACTTTCACGGCGGTGCGCACGGCCTGCCTATCGCTGGCCGGGATCGGCCGCATCGAAGTGCAGGCCAACAGGCTGATCGAGAGCAGCAGGGCAATGAAGGTCTGGAACCACGAGGGTTTGTTCATCAGTGGCGGTGTGCGGGAGCAAGGTGCCAGTCTGGGCCATCTTGTCCGCTTTACAAGCCACTCATCACCTCCGAACATGCACATCGTTCTCAATCGCCAGCCGCCATGACCCGCCTCCGCGCCTCGCTCTGCATGCTCTCCGCCCTGCTGCTGGCGGGCCCCGCGCTCGCACAGCCGCCGCCGCCAGCCATCGAGGGTTACCGCTTCTTCGCGTTTCTCGATGTCACCACCGTCATCGAAGAGCCATTGCCCAACCTGATCCGGCGCGAGATGCCGGAGCTGCCACAGGCCTGGTACGAGGTGGAGAAATACATCGCCACCTACAACCCGGAGGCGTTCACCGCGCCGCGCAGCCGCGTCGTCAAGACTGGTACCTCGCTGCGCCTGCCGCTGTATCGCAAGCCCAGCGAGCTGGTGCCAATGCCGCCACCGCTGCCACCGCCCGTACCAGAGCCCCTGGTCGCGCCCAAGCCGCTCGAATCCATCATTGGCGCGCTGGTCACCGCCGATGGCCCGGTGCAGGTCGAAGGCAGCCTAGGCCAGCGCCACTCGCTGCTGGCCATCGACAACGTGCGCCGTGGCGACACGCTCACGACCGATGCCAGAACCGAGGCCAGCGTGCGCCTGCTCGATGGCACCACCCTGCTGCTACGGGTCAACTCCAGCGTACTGTTGAAGGAGTTCCGCTTCAGCAGCAAGGACGCAAGCGTCGGCGCCATCAACCTCAAGCTGCTCAAGGGCGCGGTGCGCACCATCAGCGGCATGATCCCGAAGAATCCCGCCAGCCAGTACGCGCTCGATACCCCCAAGGCCAGCCTCAAGGTGCGCGGCACCGACTACGCCGTGCGTCTCTGCGAGGCCGCCGACCACTGCGAGATCGACGGCGAACCGGCTGCCGACGGCCTCTATGCCGGTGTGCTCGAAGGTGGCATCGACCTGGGCAATTCGGCTGGCAGCAGTCCGGCCGAAGCCGGCGATGTCGTCCGCATCGATACCCCCGATGCGTCCGCCGTGCCCGCCCCCGAAGCCGCGTCGCTGCTGTTCAACGAGGAAGAACTCAAGCTCTTGCCGGTCAAGCGCGGCAACTGCATCCGCAGCGTCGGCGGCGGCGACGGCTTCAACTGCGGTCCCCGCTGACATGCTCAAGCTCTATGCCTATTGGCGCAGCTCGGCCAGCTACCGGGTGCGCATCGCGCTGCATCTCAAGGGCCTGGCTTTCGAGACGATCCCCCTGCATTTGGTCAAGGATGGCGGTGCGCAGCATGCGCCCGCCTACCGCGCCTTGAATCCTGAAGGCCGCGTGCCGCTCCTGGTGGATGGCGACTTCAAGCTCGGTCAGTCGCTCGCCATCTTTGGCTACCTGGAATCGCAATACCCCGAGCCCAGGCTGCTGCCGGGTGACCTCAAGCTGCGCGCACGCATCTGGCAGTTCTGCGAGGCCATCAATGCCGACATTCAACCTCTGCAAAATCTAGGGCCTCTCGGTTATCTCACCCGCACACTGGGGGTCAGCGAGGAACAGAAGCTTGAGTGGATTCGTCACTGGATCGACCGTGGCCTCACCGCACTCGAACAGGAAATCGCCGATCTGCCCGAACGCGCCGCCCTATTCGGCGATGCCCCCGGCTACGCCGATTGCTGTCTGGTGCCGCAGATGTATGCGGCGCGGCGCTTCGGCGCTGACCTGACGAAATATCCGCGCCTTGCCACGACCAGCGAGCGCCTGGAAAAACTGCCTGCGTTTTTGGCGGCGCATCCTGAGCAGCAGCCGGATGCGAACACCTGAAGTTGCTGATGTCGCACTAGCTTTGCTGGCTGCCATGCAATGGGGAAAGCTGCGCTTGTAGCTTGATTTGAAAACGCAGCGTTACGACGCGCTGCCTTGTAAAACACTTGTCATCGCTCATCCTCCTGCTGACGATTCGGCACTGAAGATGGTCATTAGCTCAGGGCACTAAACAACTAGCTTTCGCCGACACTCCCAAGGATAGGCAGCACGATGCCAGTGATGTAACTGGAGCAGGTTTCTGACGCCAGAAAAACATACGCTGGCGAGATTTCTTCCGGTTGCGCGGGTCGCTTCATTTCGGTCTTGTGACCAAACTGGGTGATCTCCTTCGCGCTCTTGTCAGAAGGGTTGAGCGGTGTCCAGACCGGGCCTGGCGCGACGGCATTTACACGAATGCCGCGCGGCAGCAGGTTGCTTGCCAGCGACTTGGTGAATGCGTGGATCGCACCCTTGGTAGTTGCATAGTCTATGAGGCTGCCATGCCCGAACAGGCCGGTTTCGGAGCCGGTGTTGATGATTGCCGCACCCTTTCCCAGATGCGAAACCGCAGCCTTCGCCATGTGGAAATAGCCGTAGATGTTTGTGCGGATGGTTTCGTCGAAATGCGTTTCGCTCAGTCCCTCAAGGGTCTGGCTGTGCTGCTGGAAGGCAGCGTTGTTGACCAGCACGTCAAGCTTGCCGAAACGCGCGATGGTCTTTTCAACCGCTGATCTGCAAAAGGCGGGATCTTTTACGTCGCCCGAAAGCAGAAGGCATTGTCGGCCCTCGTTGGCAATGTGCCGCCGGGTCAGCTTTGCATCCGAATGCTCGTTGAGATAAACCACCGCGACGTCGGCACCCTCGCGTGCGAACAACACCGCCACTGCGCGACCAATACCGGAATCGCCCCCGGTGATCAGTGCCACCTTGTTCTCGAGCTTGCCGCTGCCGCGATAAGCAGGGGCGAGAAATGCGGGCGCCGGCTTCAGCGAAGATTCGAGTCCACCCTTGCGCAGATGCTGCCGGGGCAGGGGGTTTTCCGGATAAGCCTGTTTGCCAGTCTGCGCCGGTTTTTTCCGCTTAGGCTGCGCATTGCGCGCGGAGCGTTGGTCTGCCAATTCCACCTGCTTCTGTACGCGTCGCTGGCGATTTATGGTGGCCTTCACGCTGCGGCTGGTTTTGTTTTCCGGCATTTCAAGACTCCATCGAGCTCAAGGCGCGCAGAGGCAGAGCATGCGCGCCTTGAGGGCTAAGGACTCACGCAGTCTGGGCGCGATAGGTATTCCGCAGATTGCGGATTCGATCATGGTTTTTCAGTACGCCTTCGTATTGTTTCTGCACCAAGGCTCTCGCCTCCGCTGGCAGGTCGGTGTTCAGTGCCTTGCGATAGGCAGCCTTGGCGTGATCCTCTCCACGCTCCACCTCTTCCAGCACGGCCAGACTGGAGTCATCCATGGCGGCACGGATCTTCTGCCAGCTACGGTGGGCGCTGCCAGCCAGCGAACCGTTTTTATCAACAGGCTCGCCGAATGAGGCAATGTAGTCATTCAATTCGACTACGGCAGCGCTGCATCCGCGCGCACAGTCGATGAACAACGCTTTGAGCGAAGGCTCCTCAGCCAGCTTGGCGGCGTCCTCAAAGCCGCGTTCGCCGTCGACCGACATCTCGACGAGTTCCTTGATCACGTTGATGGTTTGGTTGTTTTCCATGTCGCAGCACTCCTGACTCGGGGTTTGGACTTTTGAAGCTAGGTGCACCTTGTGAACTCTGCCTTAGCCTGCGCTCAATCAGAAAAGGTTCAGGCGCACTTGATGTGGTGTCGGCTACACCCCACACGGAGTTGCGCCATGTCCATCTCACTCATCCTGCTGATCGTGCTGGTGCTGCTGCTGATCGGCGCGCTACCGGTCTATCCGCACAGCCGCGACTGGGGTTATTACCCCTCTGGGGGATTGGGAACGATCCTGATCATCATCTTGGTCTTGTATTTGTTCGGCGCTATATGACGCGTAGGGCGGCATAGGTGATGGCAATCGCTACGGCCTTCGAAAGCACGGAACCGACGGCTGCCGAAATCCGCGCGAGTCGCGGGTCACTGCTGCTCGAGTTCGGTACGCCTTGGTGCGGTTACTGCCGTGCCGCCCAGCCGCTGCTGGCTTCGGCGCTGCACGGATTTGAGGCGATACCACACCTCAAGATCGAAGACGGCAGGGGCAGACCACTGGGACGCGCATACCGGATCAAGCTCTGGCCCACGCTGATCTTCCTTCGAGATGGCGCTGAGGTCAGCCGCTTGGTGCGGCCGGAAAGCGCTGACGCCATCTTGGAGCAGATGCGACAGTTACTCGTGCCGGTGTCTGCCTGATTTCTTCAACTGCGCTTCAGCTGCCGTTGCTCCACTTGCGACGAATATCGAAAAGGAGCAGAACCATGAGCAAACTCGTCGAGCAAGCTGAAGAGAATAAGAGCCTCGAGGCGGGAATGTTCTACCCCAAGGGCTTCATCGTCGCAGGCTTCCCCGCCGAAGCCGATACCCGCGCGGCGGAGAAAGCTCTGCTCGATAGCGGTTTCGCGCCCCAGGACGTCACGTTTGTTTCCGCCAACGACATGCAGGCGCAGGCATCGGCGAATCTGGAGAACCCTTCGATCTTCGTCAGCATCGGCTCGACACTCAACGTGCGCCAGAAGCAGTACGAACTCGCGAGGGATGGTTGCAGCTTTCTGCTGATCAAGGCGGTCGACGAGGACGAAGAGCAGCAGGCGATCACCGCCTTGACGGCACAGAAGCTGCGCTACGCCGTGAAGTACCGCCTGCTGGTGATCGAGAATCTGATGCCACTGATCGAAACCCGCGATGCACACCCAGAGCCTGCGCGGGTGCCGTGAAGTCCTTAAGCGTCCTGAAAGCCTCAAGAGCCGTTGCGCGGTGCCCTAGTCTGCAAATCCACCGGCATTGCGCAAACGCCCCGGCACATCGGTAAACACCCCATCGACACCCATCGCAGCGAGGCGCTGGTATTCCTCCACGTCGTTGACGGTGTAGACATTCACTGTCAGGCCACGCGCCTTGGCATCGGCGATGAGCCGCGCATCGACGAACTCGGCGGACTGGTTGAGCGCGACTGCTTGCAGCTCGGTGGCGCAGGCGGCCCAATCCAGCGGCACGCCGCAGAGCAGTACTCCCACGGGCACTTCCGGCAACAGTTGGCGAAACTCGTAGAGCTCCGGCAGGTGAAAGCTGCTCACCAGAAACTGCTCGGCCGGCCAGCCCTCGGCGAGCCGCGCTTTGAGGCACTCGGCAACCGCTGCGGCGGTGCCATCCCAGGTCTTGAGTTCGATGTTGACGCGCGCGCGCTGGTCGATGAGGTCGAGCGCCTCGTCCAGCGTGGGGATGTGCTGTTGCCCTCCGGCATCGAGCATGCGCAGCTCGTACCAGTCGCATTCCGTCGCCACGCCCTTGCCGCTGGTGGTGCGGTCGAGCGTGAGGTCGTGGAGCAAAAACAGATGGCCCGCAGGGTGCCGCTGCACATCAAACTCCAGCCAGAGGCAGCCGGCGCCGATGCCGGCGTCCAGCGCCAGCAGGGTGTTTTCGGGGGCCAGGCCACGCGCACCGCGATGGCCGATGAGCAGGGGCTTGTTCATGGCAGCGACTCCTTGGCTTGCAGCTCAGCCCAGCGAACCGACGGTGGCAATCTTCATGGTGTTGGTGCCACCCGGCCCGGTGAAATCGCCCATGGTCAGCAGCACGCGGTCGCCGTCCTGCAGCAGGCCGCGCTTGCGCAGGGCCTCGATGGCCTCGCGCACGGCGATCACGCTTTGCAGCGAACTGGGGTCGAACAGCACTGGATACACGCCCCGGCACAGCGCCATGCGGCGGCGGGTTCGGTCATGGCGGGTCAGCGCGTAGATCGGCGTGTAGCGCTCGACGCGCGACATCATCAGCGCCGAGCTGCCGGACTCGGTCAGCGCGATGATCGCCGCCGCGTGCATGCGCCGCGCCGTCCAGGCAGTGGACATCGCCACCGCCTCGTCGATGCGCTGGAAGTGCGAATCGCTCTGTCCCGCCGCCAGATCCGGCACCGGATGCGCCTCGGCCCCCAGCACCACGCGCACCATGGTGTCGACTACCTTCACCGGATATTTTCCGCTCGCGGTTTCAGCACTCAGCATCACCGCGTCGGTGCCGTCCATCACCGCATTGGCCACATCCAGCACTTCAGCGCGGGTGGGGATGGGGTTGACGATCATCGACTCCATCATCTGTGTCGCGGTGATGACCATCTTGTTGCCTTCACGCGCGGCGTGGATGATTTTTTTCTGCCAGGCGGGCAGTTCTGCGTCGCCGATCTCCACGCCCAGATCGCCGCGCGCGACCATCACACCATCGCTGGCGGCGACGATCTGCACGAGGTTGGTGAGCGCCTCGGCGCGTTCGATCTTGGCGATGAGGTGGGCGCTGCCGCCGGCCTCCTTCACCAGCCGCCGCGCCTCGTGCATGTCCGCCGCGCTGCGCGGGAAGGAGACAGCGATGAAGTCGGCATCCCAGTTGGCGGCGTGCCTGATGTTGATCTTGTCTTCTTCGGTGAGCGCCGCCGCTGACAGCCCACCACCGAGCTTGTTGATGCCCTTGCGGTTGGAGAGCACGCCGCCCTGCGTCACCACGCAGTCGATGCGCGAGCCGGTGATTTTTTCCACCCGCATGGCAATCGCGCCATCGTTGAGCAGCAGGGTGTCACCGGCAAACACATCGTGCGGCAGCCGCTCGTATGCGCAGCCCACCACGGTCTCGTCGCCTGCCAGTTTGCCCAAGGCGATGTCGAGCGCGAATGGCGCGCCTTCCCTCAAGGTCACCGGGCCGTCGGCGAAGGATTCAATGCGGATCTTCGGCCCTTGCAGATCAGCCAGGATGCCGATATCACGCCCCAGCTCCGCTGCCGCCTCGCGCACCAACCAGATGCGGCGGGCGTGGTCTTCGGCACTGCCATGGCTGAAGTTGATGCGCATCACGTCCGCCCCCGCCGCCACCAGCGCGCGCAGCACGCCCGGTGCATCGGTGGCGGGGCCTAGGGTGGCGACGATCTTGGTACGGCGAACCAGCTTGTTCATAAGGATTTCAGCATTGGCATGACAAAGAATGGGCGTTAGGGTAGCGCGCCACCGTGAACCGTTGTCGCCCGCTGCGGTCTGCCGATTGCTTTGCACTGCGTTGTTGGATGACGCACTGACTCATTTTCAGGAGATTTCCCATGCTGCACCGCTTGCTGACCGCCGTCATCCTCCTCGCTCTTGCGGGACCCTCGCAGGCGCAGCTTTCGCGCTCGTTCTCGTCCGCCACCTATACCGGCGTTGGTGCCAGCCGCCTGGGTGCCGACTTTGACAACCTGAAAGATGCCTACAACCTCGATGCCATCGGCGGTTACAACATCGTGCCCAGCCAGCCTTGGGGGCGCATTTCCGCCGAGCTGAACCTGAGTGTGACGGTCGCGCCCGGCAAGAACCAAGGTCCGGCGCAGACCACCACGACCCCCGGCGGCGGTGGCGTACTGGGTGGTGGCGGTAGCACGACCACCGAGCAAGGCAAGTTCACCCAGAGTAGCAACGACCTGCAAACCTTCATCTTCACCCTGCAAGGGGTGTATCGCTCACCGGGACGGTTCTACGGCATCGGCAGCGTCGGCTTCGGTCTCACCAACACCAGCATCGAAGAGATTCAGGACAACGGCAGCACCGGTTTCAGCTTCGGCGGCGGCGCGGGCTTCAAGTTCGGCGAGGAGACCGCGGCGGTTGAAGTGCTCTACATGCGCGTCAGCGAAGATCTGCAAACCATCGGCATCCGCTTTATCTACTGATCGCCCATGTCCCCCGTTATTGGCACGCCGCTCTCGGCCGAAGCCACGCGCGTCCTGTTTTTGGGCTCCGGCGAACTCGGCAAGGAGGTGGTCATCGAACTGCAACGCCTCGGCATCGAGGTGATCGCCTGCGACCGCTATGCCGATGCACCGGCCATGCAGGTCGCGCACCGCAGCCATGTGTTCTCCATGCTCGATGGGCTTGAGCTGCGGCGCGTGATCGAGCTGGAAAAACCGCACTTCATCGTGCCGGAGATCGAAGCCATCCACACCGCGACGCTGCTCGAACTCGAATCCGAGGGCTGGAACGTGATCCCCACCGCCCGCGCCGCAAGGCTGACGATGGATCGTGAAGGCATTCGCCGTCTCGCCGCCGAGACACTGGGGCTGCCCACCTCCCGTTACCAGTTTGCGGACACCTACGCCGAGTTCGAACAGGCCGTCGCCGCCGTTGGCATCCCTTGCGTGGTGAAGCCGCTGATGTCTTCAAGCGGCAAGGGCCAGAGCGTGGTGAAGACCGCTGCCGACGTGCAGAAGGCCTGGGACTACGCCCAGCAAGGGGGCCGCGCGGGCGCGGGCCGCGTGATTGCCGAGGGCTTCATCGACTTCGACTACGAGATCACCCTGCTGACGGTGCGGCACAGCGATGGCAAGGGGGGCATCACCACGAGCTTCTGCGCCCCGGTGGGCCATTTGCAGATCGACGGGGACTACCGCGAAAGCTGGCAGCCCTGTGGCATGTCCGATGCCGCGCTAGCCAAAGCACAGGCCATCGCCGAGACCATCACCGGCAATCTTGGCGGCCGTGGCCTGTTCGGCGTAGAGCTGTTCGTGAAGGGTGAGCGCCCGGCCATGGATGGCCGGGCCGGGGCCAGTTCAGAGGGCGAAAGTCTCGCCACGGGCGGCGAAGTTGAAGTTTATTTTTCGGAAGTCAGCCCGCGTCCGCACGACACCGGCCTCGTCACGCTCATCTCGCAGGACCTGCCGCAGTTCGCCTTGCACGCCCGTGCGATTCTCGGCCTGCCGATTCCCAACATCCGCGCGCGTGGCGCGGCGGCAAGCTGCGCGATTCTGCTCGAAGGTGATTGTGTCGCCCCCAGCTACAGCGGCGTTGCCGAAGCCCTCGCCGAGCCGGACACGATGATCCGCCTGTTCGGCAAGCCGGAGATCGTCGGCCGCCGCCGCATGGGTGTGGCGCTGGCGCTGGGTGCGGACATCGAACAGGCGCGGCAGAAGGCGCGCGATGCAGCGGCCAAGGTGCGCGTCAAGCCGTAAGCTGGCGAATGTCTGCTGAAACAAAAAACGGGCCTCGCGGCCCGTTTTTTTTGCCCTGTCGACTATGCCGCTTGAGCCATCGGCAGCGCGCTTGCGGTTGCCTCGCGGCCGTTACCCAGCAGCACCCGTCCCAGTTTTTCGCGGCCGAGGCGCGGGGTGTATTGCTGGTCGCGCCACACGGCGCGGCCGGCGATGAAGCTCGCGCTCACCACACCATCGGAGCGGTTGACCATCTGCTGGTGTGCCAGCTGCTCGCGCCAGACGAGGTGGGTGTTGGCTTCGCTGTCATGGCGGCGTAGCGCCTCCGGGTCGATGACAATCACATCGGCCGGCATGCCCACTGCGATGCGGCCACCATGCACGCCGAAGAACTCGGCCGGGTCTCGGGTGAGGCGGCGCACATGCCAGGCCACTTTCTCGACGCCGTGCCGCTGTGCCATTTGCAGGCCGCGCAGGTTGCCGTCGTAGAAGGCCATGTTGGTGAGGTGCGCGCCGCTATCGTTGAAGCCGGGCAGCACCTGCGGGTCGAACAAGAGCTTTTCGGTGAGCGCCGGGTCACGGTTGGCTGTCAACGTGACGGTGCGCAGCGCGGTGTCGTACTCGCGGTAGAGATGCAGCATGAAATCCACCTCATCCACCGCTTTCGGCACGCGCGCGAAGTGATCGGCCTCCTCGGTGCTGCGCGCGCCCTGGTTGCTCGTCTGCCAGTTGAGGATGCGCGCGTGCAGCGCGGCCAGTGTCTCGCCTTTCCACATCGGCGGCACCGGGCCGCCATCGACGCTGATCTCGTCGATGCGACGCGAGAAGGCGTATTGCTCGCGCTTCAGCAGGCGAAGCAGGTTGGCGAGGTTGAAGCCGCTGCGGCCGGTCAGCCACATCTTGCGGAAGCGTGCCTGGAAGGCTGGATCGTTGAGCAGCTTCTGGCGTGCGGCGCGATCTTCCAGATCGGGTTCGTTCAATTCGCGCAGCTCGGCGATTTCTTCCGACAGCGGATTGATCGGGCCATCCCACCAGACGCGGAACGGTGCGGCCAGCGCCTGGAAGCGGAAGTGTCCGCCCATGAACTTCGAGTTGAGTACCCGCGTCAGGAACATTGCCAGCTTGGCGAGGCTTGCATTGGTGGCGATGTCCATCGCCGCCACCGCCGTGACCTTGAGCGTCCTGCCCCAGAGCCGCGAGCAGGTGAGCGAGAAATTGCGCAGCACCTGCAAGGGGTTGTCCTTGGGCGGGGTGGCCTGCCAGACGCGGCCATGCGCGCGCACGACGTTGGTGAGGCGACGCAGCTCGGCAAAGCTGCCCCACTGCGAGGGAATCTTGCTGCGCCGGTGCGGGTCGTTGGCGAGATAGTGAAAGGGCAGCGCATCAGTCGAGAAGCCGGCGTAGCCATCCTGCATGGCGGTGTCGAGGATGCTCTCCATCTTCGCCAGCTCTTCGCCAGTCGGAAAGCGGCTGACGCTGGCCTTCAAGCCCATCACCTCGGCGCGCAGCATCGAGTGCGGAATCATCGGCACGATGTTGGGGCCGAGCGGCAGCGTGGCGAGGTGATCTAGATAGCCCTTGGGATCCTGCCAATCCACCTTGCTGGCGGCTTTTTCGAGCACATGCTTGGGCATGTTCTCGACGCGCGCGAAGCAATCGACGATAGGTTCTTCGCCATTGCGGTTCTGGCGGCCAAAAGCGAGGCCTAGCGAGCAGTTACTGACCACCACCGTGGTGGTGCCGTGGCGCACCACTTCGGGCAGGCGCGGATCAAGCTCCACTTCGAGATCGAGATGAGTGTGGGCATCGAACAGGCCGGGCATCACCCACTGGCCCTCTGCATCAATCACTTCGGCGGCCTGTGCAGCGTCGAGGTTTGGGCCGATGGCGGCGAACTCGCGGCCCCTGATGGCGACATCGGCAAGGCGCGGTGCTGCACCGTCACCATCGAACAGCATTCCGTTGCGGATCAATACATCCCATTGCATGGCGGGTTCCTTTGAGTTTTTTTGCGGCCGGGTGCGTACTGTAGGGGGCTGACCCGCCCCGAAACACCGGTAAATCCGACCTACCGGATTGATAACAGGGCGTTACTTTTGGCAGCCCCGAACACTTTTCTGAGAATGTCGGAGCCGCGTGCCGCCGGGTTGTCGCGGATGCGTGACTCCTCGGCCGCTACCTGCACGAACAGGGCATCGAGCGCCTTGCCGGTCATATAGCTATCGAGATCGCTGCCCGCCCCTTGCGAGGCGGCCGATCAAGCATGGGGGATGTCCAGAGCACCCTGCCGCGTGACGGTGGTCAAGCCATTCAGGTGTCTGCCTCGCCTTGTCACGCCGAGGCGCGTAGAATCCGCGATCTTTTTTAAGTGCTGCACCGCAGCAAAAGTCGCCAGAGTTGTCCTATGAGCATCCAGAACCTCCGCAACATCGCCATCATCGCCCACGTTGACCACGGCAAGACGACCCTGGTGGACAAGCTCCTGCGCCAGTCGCAGACCCTCGACGCCCGCGAGCACCTGGGCGAGCGGATCATGGACAGCAACGATCTCGAGCGCGAGCGCGGCATCACGATTCTGGCGAAGAACACCGCCATCAAGTGGCTCGACAAGCGCACCGACACCGAGTACCGCATCAACATCGTCGACACCCCGGGGCACGCCGACTTCGGCGGCGAAGTGGAGCGCGTGCTCTCGATGGTCGATTGCGTCTGCCTCTTGGTGGATGCCGCTGACGGCCCGATGCCGCAGACCCGCTTCGTGACACAGAAGGCCTTCAACATGGGCCTCAATCCCATCGTCGTCATCAACAAGATCGACCGCCCCGGCGCGCGTGCGCATGTGGTGATGGATGCGGTGTTCGATCTGTTCGACCGCCTCGGCGCGACCGATACTCAGCTCGACTTCCCGGTGGTGTACGCCTCTGCACTCGGCGGCTATGCGGGCGACAACCCCGACATCCGCGAAGGCAACATGGACTATCTGTTCCAGACCATCATCGACAAGGTGCCGGTGCCCAAGGTCGATGTCGAAGGCCCATTCCAGATGCAGGTGATTTCGCTGGCCTATTCCAGCTATGTCGGCGTGATCGGCACTGGCCGCATCACCCGCGGCAGGGTCAAGCCGATGATGCCGGTGAGCATCGTCGGCCGTGACGGCAGCGTGCGTCAAGGCCGCGTCTTGCAGGTGCTCGCGTTTATGGGCCTCGACAAGCACGAGGCTGCTGAGGCGCAGGCGGGTGACATCGTTGCCATCACCGGCATCGAAGAGCTGGGCATCTCCGAAACCATCTGCGACGCCAAGACCCCGGAAGGCCTCGCCTCGCTGGTGGTCGATGAGCCGACCATGACCATGGTGTTCGAGGTCAACAAGTCGCCGTTCGCGGGCAAGGAAGGCAAGTTCGTGACCAGTCGCCAGATCGGTGATCGGCTGACGAAAGAACTGAAGACCAACGTCGCACTGCGCGTCGCCCCTGGCGAGGCGCCGGATCAGTTTCTCGTTTCCGGCCGCGGTCTCCTGCACCTTTCGGTGCTGCTCGAAAACATGCGCCGCGAAGGCTACGAGATTGGCGTCGGTCGCCCGCAGGTCATCACCAAGATGGTCGACGGCGTCGAACACGAGCCGTACGAAACGCTGGTTGCCGACGTCGAGGAAACCCATCAGGGCACGGTCATCACCGGCCTTGCGGAACGTGGCGGCAAGATGGTGAACATGATTCCGGACGGCAAGGGCCGTGTCCGCCTGGAGTACACCATCAGTTCGCGCGGGCTGATCGGCTTCCGCTCGGACTTCGTCAACAACACCGGCGGCACGGGCTTGTTGTTCCACAACTTCGACCACTTCGGGCCCGCTGGCGAGAACAAGGAACTGGGCCAGCGCTACAACGGCGTGATGATCTCCAACGAGCAGGGCAAGGTCTTGAGCTACTCGCTCTACAACCTGCAGGAGCGCGGCCACATGTGCGTTTCGCCCAGCGATGAGGTCTACGAGGGCCAGATCGTCGGCATCCACAGCCGCGACAACGACCTCGTGGTCAATGCGCTGAAGGGCAAGAAGCTCACCAACATGCGCGCTTCGGGCAGTGATGAAAATATCATCCTCACCCCGCCCAAGAAGTTCTCGCTGGAACAGGCGCTGGAGTTCATCAACGACGACGAGACGGTGGAGCTGACGCCGACTTCGATCCGCCTGCGCAAGAAGTTCTTGAAAGAGCACGAGCGCAAGCGCAGCTGATCGGCCTCAACAAAAAGCCCCGGGATGCGGGGCTTTTTTGTAGCCGGAAACTTGAGGCAGCCTACAGGCCGAAGCTGAAACGGCCACCCAAGGTGTAGCGGTTGGTGCCGTCGCCAAACTCGTAGTTTCCCAATGCCGCAATGGCAGGTGTGAAGTTGAACACGGCCCCGACGAGACCCGTCGATTCGTTCTCGCTGAACAGTGTTTCAAAGCGGTAACCGCCATTGACTTCAAGGGCCGGCAAAACCTTGGCACGGGCAATGGCCTGTACGAAGTAGCCGGTGTCGTCATTGTCTTCCGGCGTCGCCGCCGAGCCTGAACCCTCGTATTCGAACTTGCCGAAAGTCGCACCACCACCTGCATTGATGTGGAACTGCTCGTTCACCGGCACGATGAAGCCCAAGCCAATGCGGCCGGAGTTGAAGTCAGCGCGCGTGCCGCCACGGGTGTCGGATTCCAGATAGCGATAGTCGCCAAAAGCAAACAAGTTGTCGGTGAACTTGCCAGAGCCTGCGACGCTGAAGCCGTCGAAATCGAAGTCGTTGGCATTGCCATCTTCCAGCGTCGCCTTAGTGTACCCGCCTTCGAGGTAGTTGTACGACAAGCCCTGCGCGAATGCCGACAGGGGCAGAGCTGCCAAGGCGCCAGCGATCAGCAGGGGCTTCAATGTTTTCATTTTTCAATCTCCATAAGGTTGGGGTGAAACCACGACGGCTGCCGTAACGGCGCTTCGCTTCGACCGTCTGTTAACGTGGTGGCAGATAGTCAAACCTTTTGTGGTGAGCCGGAGATTAACGATGCTGCGTCTGGTGATTGCCGCCTTGCTGGTTCTGTCGTTTTCACCGGCGCAAGCAGGGGACGCAAGGGCCTATGCCTTCATCGGTGGCTGGGCGTACGACATCACGGGCATCTACACCAACACCAGCGCGCTCGATCTCGAAGAAGACCTCGGCCTGCAGTCGACGGCACGACAGAACTACCTGATCGGCTATGCGCCCGCGCAACTGGGCTGGGTGCCGATGCTGGAGTTCGACTACGTGCGCATTGTCGCCGATGGGCAGCAGCGCTTCCAGAACTTGCCGGCTACCGGGCTTGATCCGGTCACGGGGATGTTCATCCCCACCGAAGCCGTGGTGGACGACCGCACCAGCGTCAACGACTACGAACTGACCGCCCGCTGGCCCTGGCGCCTGGGGGCGTTCACCCTGATGGGCGGCATCACACTGACCACGCTCAAGGGCACTGTGATGGTGGCGGACGAGAGCAATGGCCAGCAGCAGACGCAGAAGATCAACGAGACCTTCCCGCTGCTGGGCCTGGGCGTCGAATGGCAGCCGACCGATACGCTGCGGCTGTCGTTGAGTGGCGATTACGTGCAGTACGATGGCAACCGTGCGGACGAGCTGGAAGCGCGCCTGCTGTGGAAGTTGCTCGGCCCCGTTGGTCTTGAAGCCGGGTACCGCCAGCGGCGCTACAAGATCATCGAGCCGATGAACGCGCTGGATGCGAAAGTGGCAGGCGCACGTATTGGCCTGGTCATGGAAATCCCGCTCTGATCCTGCGGCGCAGCGTGCAATAAAAATCCCGGCTGGCGATCAACGCCAGCCGGGATCGGCGCAGCCAAGCAGATCTTCAGGGTTTCAGCGCGCCATGCACGCTCGGCGTATAGAGCGGGCCAGGCTGGGCGGCATACCAGCGCGCGAGCTGCCTGATCTCCTCATCGCTGAGGTTGACCGCCTGCGCGCCCATGATGGCGTTCTTGCGCGCACCACTCTTGTAGTCCTTGAGCGAATGTTCCAGGTAGTTGGCGTACTGGCCCGCGATGTTGGGGTACATGCCGATGGCGCTCACGCCCGCTTCGCCATGGCAGGCGGCGCAGGTGGCAGCCTTTTCAGGCTTGGTGAGTTCAGGGGCGGCGCTGGCCGTGGTCGCGGCGAGGGCAAGTGCGGCAAAAAGAATGCGGTTCATGGCGTGCGCTTTAGTGATGGGCCGGCGCTTTGGCCAGGTAGGCAGCGATGTCGCCGATGTCATGGTCGGACAGGGCGGTGGCCTGTGCGTGCATGGTGGGGTGGGCGCGCTTGCCATCGCGGTATTCCTTCAGCGCCGTCACGATGTATTCCGGGTGCTGGCCGCCGAGACGCGGCACCCGGTAGCTGGGATAGGCATTGTTGTAATTGGGGATGCCATGGCAGCCCATGCAGGTGTTGGCCTTGATGCGCCCGGCCTCGATGTCGCCGGCAGCGTGGGCGCTGGTGGCAAGGCTCAAGGCAAGGGCGGCGAGGACAGCGCGGGGCGCGGTCAACATCATTGAATCTCCGGGAAATGCGAAAACGGTGCGCGTCGGCATTCGCTGCCTTTCGCAAGCACCGTATGGTCGTGGAAAACAGCCCATGCCGTCAATGAATTGGATGGCCTGCGATGCAGGCGTGACAATGCCGCAGAGGGCGATGCGGACGTTTATAGTGCCGTCGGTTCTCAATACGACGTGCCCCGATGCCAACCTACAACCCGGCTGCTCCCTGACGCATGGCGACCCGGAAGAAAGCCGGTGCGGGTGAAACCGTTGCCGCCGTCGATCTCGGCTCCAACAGCTTTCACATGCTGGTGGCGCGCGAGGATGGCGGCCAGCTGCAGATCGTTGATCGCCTGCGCGATGCCGTGCGGCTCGCAGGCGGACTGGATGCCGAACGTCATCTGAGCCTCGAGGCGCAGGGTCGCGCGCTGGCCTGCCTCACCCGTTTCGGTCAGCGCCTGCGCGGGCTACCGGGTGCGCAGGTGCGAGTGGTCGGCACCAGCACGCTCAGGCGCATGAAACAGGGCGAGCAGTTCATCGAGGCGGCCGAGCGCGCGCTGGGCCACGACATCGAGATCATCTCCGGCGTGGAAGAAGCGCGTCTGGTCTATTCCGGCGTCACCCATGGCATGGGCCGTGTGAGTCCATGCCGGCTGGTGGTGGATATCGGCGGCGGTTCCACCGAGCTCATCATCGGCAGCCGCGACGAGCCCAAGCTGATGGAGTCGGTCGCACTCGGCTGTGTGGTGCACACGCAGAAATACTTTGCCGATGGCGAGATCACCCGCGCCAGGTTCCGTCAGGCGCGGCTGGCCGCACGGGTGGAGCTGGAGTTTCTCGAACGCCGCTACCGCGAGGCGGGCTGGGATGTCGCCATCGGCGCCTCCGGCACCATCCGTGGCGCCTGGCGGGTGATGATGGGCCAGGGCTGGACCAATGAACTCATTACTCGCGAGGCACTGGAAAAAACCGTCAACCTGCTGATCCAGACCGGCCGCACCGAGCGCATTGCCTACCCCGGTTTGCGCGAGGATCGCCGCCCTGTTTTCGTCGGCGGCCTTGCTGTGCTGGCGGGCGTGTTCGACGCACTGCAAATCCGCGAGATGCAGACCAGCGAGCACGCGCTACGCGAGGGACTGGTGTATGACCTCCTGGGCCGTCTCGGCAACCGCGATGTGCGTGCCGAGGCGGTGGCGGCCAGCGCCCGCCGCTATGGGGCCGATGCCGCCCATGCCGGGGCGGTGCAGCGCACCGTGCTGAAAGCGCTGGCACAGGTCGCAGCCAGCTGGGAGCTGCCACGGGCTTTAAGCGCAACCCTGCTCGGCTGGGCGGCGTCACTGCACGAGATTGGCCTGGTGATCGCCCACGACAACCACCACAAGCATGGTGAATACATCCTCGCCAACGGCGATCTGCGCGGCTTCTCGCAAATAGACCAGCACCTGCTGGCCGCCCTGGTGCGCCTGCATCGCGGCAAGTTTGCAGTCAGTGCCTGGCAGGAGCTGCCGGTCGAATGGCAGGAGCCGATCCAGCGGCTCGCCGTGTTGCTGCGGCTCGCCGTGCTGCTGCACCGTTCGCGCGCGCCCGGCATTCGCCTGCCGTTCACGCTGACGGGCCTGCGGCGCTCACTCGATATCGGGTTTCCTGCGGGCTGGCTCGCCAAGCACCCACTGACCGAGGCGGATCTGGCGCAAGAGGCCGATTACCTTGCGGCGGCTGGCTGGCGGCTGCGCTACAACTGAGACGTTGCGGGCCCGCGGTCGTGCGCGTCGAATCCCGTTCCCGTCCTGACCCCGCAGCATCCCGCTGGGCTGCGGTGGAGGCCGCGCTCGACCAGCTGTTGGCGCTGCCAAGGGGGGAACGCGGCGCGCGGCTTAAGACCCTCGCACGCGGCGACGCGGCGCTGGAAGCGGAATTGCACGGCCTGCTGGCCGCCGAATCGGCACTGGGTGATTTCATGGAGGGCAGGCCGCCGCCCACCGGCATCGAGTCGTCCACGCCGCCCTCCCTTGCGGCGAATGCGCGAGTCGGGCCCTACCGCGTCCTGCAGCTGCTGGGACGCGGCGGCATGGGCGAGGTCTATCTCGCCGAGCGTGCCGACGACCAGTTCGAGCAGCGCGTCGCGCTCAAGCTGAGTGCTGCGCCGCTCGCCGAGGGCACGGCGTCTTTCGCGGCGGAGCGGCAGATCCTCGCCCAGCTGGAGCACCCCGGCATCGCGCGACTGCTCGACGGCGGCCTCGCTGCCGATGGCCGCCCCTACATGGCGATGGAATACGTCGAGGGCCTGGATCTCTGCCGCTGGTGCGAGCGTCAGGCGCCGACCCTGGAGCTGCGCCTGGCGCTGTTCCGGCAGGTTCTGGCCGCAGTCGCCTACGCGCACCGGCATCTGGTCATCCACCGCGATCTCAAGCCCGGCAACATCCTGGTCACCGCAGAAGGACAGACCAAGCTGCTCGACTTCGGCATCGCCAAGCTGCTCGACCCGGCGCGTGCGGGTGGCGAGCCCGGCCGCACCCGGCATCTCACGCCGACCTACGCCGCACCCGAGCAGCTGCAGGGTGGGGCGACCAGCACCGCCACCGATGTCCATGCCCTGGGCGTGATCCTCTACGAGCTGCTGGTAGGCGAACCGCCCTGGCCGCTGGCAGAGCTGCCGCTGGCGCTCTCCATTGCGCGGGTGCTGGATGCCGAGCCGCCGCGCCCGAGCCAGGCCGCACAGCGCATCCTAGACCGGGGTGGCAGCCCACCGGCGCTGCCGCGCCAGCTCGCGGGCGATCTCGACGGCATCCTGATGAAGGCCCTGCGCAAGCTTCCCGAGCAGCGCTATGCCTCGGCGGCGGAGCTGCTCGCCGATCTCGAACGCCACCAGCGCCACGAGCCGGTGAATGCGCGCGGCTACGACCTGCACTACGTGGTCGGCCGCTTCGTGCGCCGCCATCGCATGGCCGTCGCCTCGGCGGGTGCGGTGCTGCTGGCCCTGGTGGCGGGGCTGGCAGTGAGTCTCGGCTTTTATTTCGAGGCACGCCGCGCGCGCGACCACGCTGAGTCCTCGGCCGCCACCGCCGAGGCGGTGAACGACTTTCTCAATCGCGATCTGCTCGCCTCGGCCGACATCGCCCAGGGCCCGACACGCGACATCGGTCTGCGCGAGCTGCTCGATGCTGCCGCAAGACAGATCGGCGAACGCTTCTCTGGCCAGCCCGAGGCCGCAGCAAGAATCCACGAGTCGCTCGGCGATTCGTATGTCCGTCTCACCGCCTACGAGCCGGCGCAGGTGCAGTTCGCCCGCGCCCTGGCCTTGCGTAGCGCGCTCGGTGGACGCGGCTCGCCGGCCGCGCTGTCGGTACTGACCAAGCACGCCAACGCCCTGGCGCACGTTGGCCGCTACGAGCAAGCCAGTGTGCTGTTCGAGGAGGCCGTCGCCGGGCACCAGCGGCGGGGCGACGCACACGCGGTGAGCAGGCTGCGCATGGAGCAGTCCGGCCTGCTCTACGGTCTCGGTGATCTCGCCGGTGCCACCCGGCTAGCACGCCAGCTCTTGGAAACGGAAGCCCGCACGCCGACCCTCAGCGAGGCCGAACGCCTGGATCTCGCTGGCCGCTACGGTGCCCATCTCCGCTGGCTGGGGGACTACGTCGCCGCTGAGCGCGAGCTGCGTGCCGCCGCGACCGGCCGTGTGCGGCTCTTGGGCGAGGAACAGATCGACACGGCCGATTCGCGCCTCATGCTGGGCTCGCTGCTGGTGGAAACCCATCGCCTCGACGCCGCCGCTGCCGAGATCGAGCCGGCACTCGCCGTGGTCCGCCGCTGGGTGGGGCCGGACGACGCCATGCTCGCCATGGCCCTGAACACCGCAGCGCGTCTTCGCCTCGCGCAGAACCGCGCTGGCGAGGCCGAGCCGCTGATGGCCGATGCGCTGCGGATCCGCCGCCTGGTATTCGGTGCCGATTCCAGCTTCACCGCCTGGACCGAGACCCAGTACGCTGAAGTCCTGCAGCGCCAGGGCCGACTCGCCGAGGCGCTGGCGCTGACCGAGGTGGCGCTGCCACGCGCCGAGCGGCTGGACGGGCCCTTGAGCCTCTGGACCACCCAACAGCGACTGACCCAGGCGGCGATCCTGCGCGAGTTGGGTCGGCACCAACGCCTCGCGCAGCGGCTGGACTCCATCCCATCCGAGGCTTTCGCGCGCCTGCCCGCGCAGCATCCGCTCCTCGGCCTGCTGCGCCAGGAGCAAGGCCTGCTCGCCACGCAGCGGGGCGATCTCGCCCAGGCCCGCGCGGCGCTCAGCGAGGCACTGGCGATCTTCGAGCTGCGCTACGGCAAGGATCATCCGCGCAGCCGGGCGGCGCGCGGGCAGCTGGCGGCCCTGGCAGCGACGGGACGCTAACCGGCGCCAATCTCGCGGAACAGCCAGGCCTTGGCCTTCACCCAGTCACGCCGCACGGTGCGGTCGGTGAGGCCGAGCAGTCGCGCGGTGTCTGCCTCGCTGTAGCCGGCGAAGTAGCGGCACTCGACCACCTGCACCAGTCGCGGGCTCAGCTCGGCGAGGCGCTCCAGCGCCTCGTGCAGGGCGAGAACCTGTTCCGGGGCTTCGCCGCGCAGCAGCAGGGCCGCATCCTCCGCAGCCTCGGTTTCATGTCTCTCCTCCAGGCCCTCGTGCACGCCGCCGCCGCCGCGCTTGGCGGCCAGCCGGTCGCGGGCAGTGTTGACCAGGATGTGACGCATCGCCCGCGCCGCGCTGTTCATGAAGTGCTCGCGCGACTGCCAGCCGCCGCCGCGCATCAGCTTGATCCAGGCCTCGTGGACCAGGGCGGTGGTTTGCAGGGTGGCGCCGGCGACGAGCCGTGCGCGCTGCCGGTGCGCGACGCGCTTCAGGTCTGCATACAAGGCCTCGGTCAACAGGGCGAGCTGGTGTTCTTCGTCCGTGGTGCTCATGAGGGCATTTTTCCATAGTGGCGCCCCGGCGATGTCCGGATTCGCGCCGGACTTGTGTATCCCCAGACAGGAGCCGCTTCGCGCTCTGCACCGATGGGAGATGTACTGATGAACACAAGGCTCTGGCTGGCTGGCTGGCTGCTGCTGGCGTCGAGCGCCCCGCTGCAGGCGCAGGACGCCGATGGCTGCCGCGACCATCCGCTGTTCAACCGCATCAAGGGCTATGTCATCGCCAGCTGCGAGAACAAGGAGTTCGACGACTTCCGCTTTCCGGTCGGAAAGGCGGCCGACAGCGAATCGCTGAAGCGCGAGACGGTCGAGGGTCGGAAAAGCGAGCTGAGCTACTTCCCAGGCGAGAACCAGACACCCGCCTCGCCGCTGCAGGTGCTGCGCAACTTCCAGGCCGCGGCGCGAGCCGTAGGCGGCACGGTGGAGGGCGAGTACGAGCACGAGTTCATCGACCTGTCCTCCTTCGGCGGGGGCAACCGCGCCACCACCCTGCGCATCGCCCGCGACGGCAGCGAGGTGTGGGTCCTGCTGCGTGCCAATGACGACGGCCCCTACGCGCTGACCATCGTCGAGCGCGAGGTGCTGCGCCAGGACGTGATCGCCAACGAGTTGCTGGAGAAGATCAACCGCGAGGGCCACGTCGCGCTCTACCTCAACTTCGATACCGGCAAGGCCAGCCTCAGGCCCGATGCCACGCCCACGCTCGAGCAGGTGCTGCAGATGCTCGCCGCCGCACCGGCGCTGAAGCTGGAGATCGGTGGGCACACCGACAACGCCGGCAAGCCCGGCGACAACCAGCGGCTCTCCGAGGCGCGCGCCGCAGCGGTGGTTAAGGCGCTCGTCGCGCGAGGCATCGCGGCCGGCCGGCTGACGTCCAAAGGTTACGGCGACAGCCAGCCGATCGCAGACAACCACAGCGAGGCGGGCCGGGCGAAGAACCGCCGCGTCGAACTTAGCCGTCGCTGAAAATAGGAGTCCACATGTCCAAGACCCGAACCCCTCCAATCGTCGTCGGCCTGCTACTCGCGCTCGCAGCCTGCGGCGATCCCGGCAGCCCCGCCGAAGCACTGGCCAAGGCGCCGCCGATTGTTGCCGCCGCGCTGCCTGCGGAGGTGCGCGACGCGCCCGCCGCCCCGGCCACGCCGAGCGGTCAAGCCGTCGACACCTGCGCCCTGCTCGATGCCGCAGCCGCAGCCGGTAGCGTGGGTGCGCTCGCCAAACCGCCCGAGGCGCAAGTTCCGCAGGGTTCGCTGCTCGGCGGCTGCAACTATCTGGGTGATCGCGGCATGTTGATGCTCACCGCGCGCCCTGCAGGCGAGTTCGCCGGCACGGTCGCCTATGCCGGGAAGCGCGGCGGCTTGAAGGCCGTCGAGGGCCTGGCAGGGTCGGCCAGTCTCACCAGCATGGGCCTGCTGCTCCAGCCGGCGGGCAAGGCCTATTTCCTCGTGCTGTATCCCCTGCTCGGTGGCCGCTTCGACGAGGCCGCCGCAGTGCAGCTGGCGCACCAGGTCAAGAACTGAGGAGAGCACGCCATGCGCAGCGTCGTCCTGTTGTCCCTGCTGCCGGTGCTGGCGCTGGCTGCCACCGGACACACCGCTTTGTCTTCCTACATCGGCCAGGTGCCGTCACCACCGCGCGATGCCCGAGAGGCCTACGGTTTGGCGGTACTGAAGGCGGAGCCGTCGGGTTCGCGCTTCGCACCGCCGCCGGTCTACGCTGACCTCGACCGCCGGCTCGCGGATGAAAGCCGGCGCGCAGGCGTCGATACCGCCACGACCCTGCCGGATGCCGTCACCGATGCCGCTTCGGCGCAGGCGCTTCAGCAGCAGCTGCAGGGCATGACGCCCGCGCAGCAGATGGCCTGGGCGCAGCAGTACGCCGCGCAGGTCAGCGGCGCCCTGCAACCGGCTGCGTCCAGCCCCGCTGATCGCGCCGTGCTGGCCCTGCTCGAACAGCGACAGCGTTCGGTGATGGTGCGGGGCGAGCGCGAGCGCCGCCTGCAGCAGGACGCCGCGATCACATGGCAGCGCTGGGAGGCGACGCACCGTCGCATCGGCGAGGCCGAGCGAAATACGCTGGAAAGCACCGCGCCGCAGTGCAGCCCGGGCACTGATATCGACCGCGCCGCGCTCGCTGTCCACGAGCGCTTTGCGCAGCAGCATCTCGACGCCCTGCGCGAGGAACTGATCGAGGGCCAGGGTCTGTTCGAGCAACAGCGGGTGCTGGCCAGCGACGATGCCGGTTTCGCAGACAGCCTTGCCGGTCGCATGCAG
The DNA here is from genome assembly GCA_021731445.1 of Nevskiaceae bacterium. Taxonomy (GTDB): domain Bacteria; phylum Pseudomonadota; class Gammaproteobacteria; order Nevskiales; family Nevskiaceae; genus Stagnimonas. The sequence continues at coordinate 46,584 of JAKFXK010000020.1, forward strand.
GGCGTGGCCGCGATGCCGGCCCGCCAGGATTACGCCGCTGCGCAACAGGATGCGATCCGCCAGCTCAGCGCGCTGTCGTCCCTGAGCTGGCAGCTGCATGAGCACGCCGCCGAATGGTGGTGGAACAAGCTCGACCAGACCCCCGTCCGACGCTGCGGCGGTGCCTGAATCGGGCTCCGTGCGCGGGCAAGGGTGGCTGTGCAGACGGTTACTGCTTCTTTCGTTTCGGTTTGGCCACGCGCGGCAGCAAGGTCGATTTCAATTTGATCTTTTCGGGTTCGTCCGCGCCGGTGAGCTGCTCCAGCAGCTTGATCTGCACCGGCTTGCCACCACCCGCAACCCGAGAATAACTGCCGTCCTCCGCAAGCCGCCAGCTCTGCGCGGTGTCGTGCATGTAGCCCATCAGCTGCTCGATCACCTGCGCGCGGATTTTCTTGTCCAGCAGCGGGAAGGCCACCTCGACCCGCTTGAACAGATTGCGCTCCATCCAGTCGGCACTGGAGAGATACACCTCGGCCTCGCCGCCACTGTTCTCGAAATAGAACACGCGGTGATGTTCGAGAAAGCGCCCGATCACCGACTGCACGCGGATGTGCTCCGACAGGCCCTTCACGCCCGGCCTCAGGCTGCACATGCCGCGCACGATGAGATCAATCTTCACGCCCGCGTTCGAGGCGGCGTAGAGCCTGCTGATCATCTCCGGCTCCACCAGGCCATTCATCTTGGCGACGATGTGCGCGGACTTGCCTGCCTTGGCATGCGCCATTTCGCGCTCGATCTTGGCGTGCATACCGCTCACCATCGAGAACGGTGATTGCATCAACCGGTGCAGCTTGGTTACCTTGCCGAGGCTGGTGAGTTGCAGGAACACGGTGTGGACATCGCGGCAGATATCCACATCCGCCGTCATCAGACCGTAGTCGGTGTAGATGCGGCTGGTGCGCGGGTGATAGTTGCCGGTGCCCAGATGTACGTAGTTCTTCAGCTTGCCGGCGTTTTCGCCTTCAGTCTCTCGGCGCACGATCAGCATCATCTTGGCGTGGGTCTTGTAGCCGACCACACCGTAGACCACGTGCGCGCCAACCTCTTGCAGGCGTTCGGCGAGGTCGATGTTGTCGGCCTCGTCGAAGCGTGCGCGCAGCTCGACGATCACCGTCACCTCCTTGCCGTTGCGGGCGGCCTGCACCAACGCATCGACGACGGGTGATTTAGCGCCCGTACGGTAGAGCGTCTGCTTGATGGCAAGCACCGCCGGATCCTTGGCCGACTGCCGCAGCAGCTCGACCACGGGTGCGAAGGAGTCGTATGGGTGGTGCAGCAGGCGATCCTGCTCGCGGATGGCGGCAAACAGATCGCCCTGGCTCCAGCGCGGCAGCTTTTGCGTGAATGGCGGGTACTTGAGGTCAGGCCGCTCGATCATCTCCGGCACCGGCATCAGCCGCATGAGGTTGACCGGGCCGTTGCAGCGGTAGATATCGGCTTCGGACAGGGCCAGCACGTCCATCAGGAATTGCTGCATTTCGCCCGGGCAGTTGTGGGCAATCTCCAGCCGCACGGTATCGCCCCACTGGCGCTGTTCGAGCGAGTCTTCCAGCTCTTCCAGCAGGTCTTCGGCGTCCTGCTCGTCGACCAGCAAGTCCGAGTTGCGGGTGACGCGAAACTGATAGCAGCCGCTCGCCTCCATGCCGGGGAACAGCTCATCGACATAGGCGTGGATCACCGAGGAGAGGAACACGAAATCATCCTCGCCGCCGCTGACTTTCTTCGGCAGGCGGATCAGGCGCGGCAGCGCACGCGGAGCTTGCACCACGGCCAGCCGCGCCTCCCGGCCGAAGGCGTCACGGCCGTTGAGCGAGACGATGAAGTTGAGTGATTTGTTGAGCAGGCGCGGAAAAGGATGCGCAGGGTCGAGCCCGATCGGCGAGAGCACGGGAAGCAGCTCGGTCTGGAAATAATGCTTGAGCCAGGCATCGACTTGCGATGTCCATGCCGCGCGGCGCAGAAAGCGGATCCCGGCCTGTTCCAGCTCTGGCATCACCACTTCATTGAAGGCCCGGTACTGCTCATCCACCAGCGTGTGCGCCTCCTGGGTGATGGCGGCAAAAAGCTGCGAGGGCGAGAGGTCATCCGGCGTCCGCATCAGGCTGCCGGTTTTCATCATCTGCTTGATGCCGGCGACGCGGATCTCGAAGAACTCATCGAGATTGGACGAGGCGATGCAGATGAAGCGCAGACGCTCCAGCAGCGGCACGGATTCATCCAGTGCCTGCGCCAGCACACGACGGTTGAATTGCAGCAGCGAGAGTTCGCGGTTGAGGAACTCGTGGGCGGCTTTGGTGCTCATGACATTGAGAGGTGCTTGCGGGGTGGCGGGGCAGTAAATGGCAGTTTCGGGTCACGGCGATGACAGCCGCACTGTAAGCGTAGTGCCGGATGCTTCCCGACGCTTTGCCGCCCGGTGCGGGCAGTGGAATCGGCGTAGGCTTTATGGGGATCGGGCATTCAAGAAAACTGAGGAGCAGCCATGCGTACTTTCGGCTTGGTGGTCATCGGCGCGGTCGTTGCCGGCACGGTGATGGGGTGTGGCGGTGGTGACGGAGCCGCAACGGTCAATCCGCCGACACCCTCACCTGCGCCCGCGCCGGCACCTGCGCTGTTCACACTCTCCGGCCGGGTGGCCATACCGCAGGACAGCGCCATCGACCTCGATACCGCCGATGTCACCACCAGCAATGGCGACAACGATGGCCTCGCCCGTGCCCAGAGCCTGCCCAATCCGGTGACGCTGGGCGGTCATGCCGATCGTGCCAAGGATGAGATCGACATCTACGCCATGCAGCTGGCGCAGGGCCAGCGCATTGACCTCGCCGTGTCCGAGGATGGGCTGGAAAACGACCTCGATCTGGTGCTGGCGGATCGCAACGGCAACATCGTGGCCTCGTCGGAGAGCACCACCAACATCGAGTCCATCACGGTCGCATCGGCCGGTGATTACCTCGTCGCGGTGCAGGCCTTCGAGGGCCGCAGCAACTATGTGCTGACAGTGCGGCAGGGCGGACGGCAGGCCTCGGCCATGCGGCATGGGCAGCGCACGCAGTCGCCGGTCATCCCGGGCGATCTGCTGGTGCTTGTGGCCGAGGGTGCGGCAAGCAAGGTGCACCAGCAGTTGATGGCTGCGGGACTCAAGCCCTCCACCCTCGTCAGCGACACCCTGCAAGTCTGGAGCTTGGGGCCGGACATGTTCTGGCCTTCCGCGCTGCAAGGTTTGGGTGTGGTCGAAGGCCGCGCGCTGGGGCCGTACGCCGATGTCACCAGCCGCGCCCGGCACGACACCCTGCAAGCCCTGAAGCGGGTGGCACGGCTGCCGGGTGTGGTGCGGGTGGAGCCCAATTTCATCGTGCGCGCCGCCGCCGTGCCCAATGACCCCGGCTTTGCCGACCAATGGCATTACCGGCTCATCAACCTGCCGCAGGCCTGGGACATCACCGTCGGCAGCAGCAATGTGGTGGTCGCGGTGGCAGATACCGGCGTGGCTCTGGGCCACCCGGACCTCGCCGGACAGTTCGATGCCTCCGATGCCGATGGCTTCGACTTCATCAGCAACACCAACAACGCGCTGGATGGCAATGGCCGCGACGGCAGTGCCGACGATCCGGGTGACGATGTCTCCGGCGGCGGCAGCTTTCACGGCACCCATGTGGCGGGCACGATTGCCGCCGCCAGCAACAACGGCAGCGGCGTGGCGGGGGTGAGCTGGAACAGTCGCATCATGCCGCTCAGGGTGCTGGGGCGTGGCGGTTCCGGCAGCAGCGCGGACATCCTCGCCGCCGTGCGCTATGCCGCAGGACTCGACGTGGGCGGCGTGCGTGCGCCGCGCGCCGCGCAGATCCTCAACCTGAGCCTCGGCTGCGATGACTGCTTCTCCGCCAGCGAGGCCGAGGTCTACCGGGATGCGATCAGTCGCGGCCTGATGATCGCTGCCGCCGCCGGCAACAGCGGTGACGCGGGCAATCCCATCGGCTTCCCCGCCAGCTATGACGGTGTGGTGTCGGTGGCCGCCGTCGGCCCTGCGGTGGGCAGTGCCGCGCCGCGCCGCGCGACCTATTCGCAGTTCAACCGCTTCGTCGATGTGGCCGCGCCCGGCGGTGATGCCAGCCTGGGCCCGGCGCGCCAGACCACCATCCTCAGCACCGAGGCTGAGGGTTTTGCCAGCCAGCGGCGTGCGACCTACGGCCTGAAGCAGGGCACCTCGATGGCCTCGCCGCATCTGGCCGGGGTGATGGCCTTGATGAAGGCGGTGCTGCCGACATTGACGCCCGCGCAATTCGACCAGCTGCTGGCCGCCGGCGAACTCAGCAACGATATCGGTGCCAGTGGCCGCGACGATCAAACCGGCTTCGGGCTGATCGACGCCGCCAAGGCGGTGCAGGCCACGGCACGCCTCGCCAATGGCGGCAGCGTGCCCGACCGCCCTTCACTCGTGGTGCAGCCGGAGCAGATCGACTTTGGGCGCAGCAGCAGCACCGCCAGCCTCGAGGCTCGCAACGGGGGCACCGGCAATCTCAGCATCACCGCCGTCAATGACGACGCCCCCTGGCTCAGCGTCAGCGCCGGCACGACACAGAACAACCGCCTGCCGCTCACCGCCAGCGTCAACCGCAGCGCGCTGGCGGTGGGCAGCTATACCGCCACCATCACCATCGAGTCCTCGGCCAATACGGTGCGGATCCCGGTGTTGCTGCAGGTCGGCGGGGCCAGCCCCACGGCAACGGCCGGGGTGCATTACTTCCTGCTGCTGAATGCCGCGAGCTATGAGGTGCTTGACCAGGTGCGCGTGGTACCTGCTGACGGTAGCTACGCCCTGCAGTTCAATGCGGTGCCCCCCGGTGATTACATCGTGCTGGGCGGCACCGACAGCGACGAGGATGGCCAGGTCTGCGATGGCGGCGAAGCCTGCGCGATCTACACCACGCCCGATCTGCCCACGCCGGTGAACGTGCGCACGGCCAATATCAACACGCTCAATTTCAACACCAGTTTCGATTTCTCGACGTTTGCGCAGTCGAGCGGTGAAACCGCCACGGGCACGCCGCTGCGTCCTGCCGCACTGCACTGGTTGCCGGTGGAGGGTTTGCGGCTCAAGCCTGATGCGAAGACGGCGAGTGCCCGATAGGCGAGGCGCGGAGTGCTTTTTCCAGCCGCAGGCCATCCGCGCCATCGTCGTAATAGCTTTTGAGCGTCGCCACCACACGGTAGCCACGCTTGACATACAACGCCCTTGCGGCGGTGTTGTCGCTGCGCACTTCGAGCCGCAGGCGGTTGCGGCCTTCGGCTTTTGCAGCGCGCTCGGCACTGGCGATCAGCCGCGCACCCAAGCCCTGTCCGCGGGCTGCGGGGGCAACGACCACCGAGTAGACACGGCCGTAATCGGCATTCAAGCGCAGCAGCAGGATCACGTCGCCGACGATCACCTTGCCCTGCACCGCTACCCATACCCGCGCATTCGGCACGCGCAGGAAACGGCGAAGGGCAGCGCGATTCAATTGATCGCTGGGGAAGAGTTGCTCGAGTGCCAACACCCCGTCGATATCGGCGGCAGTCGCAGCACGAATATGGGCACTCACGGCCGCTGGCGGGTCTGGGCTTCCAGCCGCTTGACGAAGTAGGCCATGATTTTCTGGTAGAGCGTGGCTTTCAGAAACAGGTCTTCGACGCCGACGTCGATGTTGGGGTTGTCGTTGACCTCGATCACCTTCACGACCTTGCCGAACTGCTTGAGATCGACCCCGTAGAGGCCGCTGCCAATTGCGCGGGCGGCATCGACGGCGACCTTGATGACCTGCGGCGGAACATCCTCGATGGCAAAGGTTTCGTGGATGCCCTCGCTCTTCTTGCCGGCCGCATCGCGCTTGACCACCTGCCAGTGGTCGGTGGCCATGTAATAGCGGCAGGCGTACAGCGGCAAGCCGTCGAGCACGCCGACGCGCCAGTCGTACTCGGTCGGCTCGAAGCTCTGCGCGACGATGAGATCGCTGCGTTCGAGTAACTCGCGGCATTCGCGCTTGAGTTCGCTCTCGGTCGCCACCTTGATCACACCTTTCGAGAACTGGCTGTCGGGCTGCTTGAGCACGCAGGGGAAACCCAGCTCGCGCGCGATATGGCTGACGTTGCCGCGATGGATCAGCATGGTCTTCGGCTGCGGGATGCGGTGGCGCTCCATCAGCTGCGCCAGATACACCTTGTTGGCGCAGCGCAGGATGGACTCCGGGTCATCCACCACCACCAGCCCTTCACGATCCGCACGGCGTGCGAAGCGGTAGGTGTGGTGATTGACGGCAGTGGTTTCGCGGATGAACAGCGCGTCGTATTCCGCCACATGGCCGTAGTCGGATTTGTCGAGAAAATCCACCGAGAATCCCAAGTCCTCCGCAGCTTTCTCGAAGGCCTTGAGCGCCTTGGCGTTGCTGGGTGGCTCCTTCTCGTCGTCGTTGACGAGAATGGCGAGGTCATATCGTGCCGAGTCACGCCGCTTGGTGGGCGCACGGCGGCGGCCGAAGTAGTCGCGCGCCGCCTCGTACATGAACTCGTGGTGCGAGGCCGGCACCTCGCCGAGAGCCACGGCTGAGAGTGAATTGACCTTCCAGCTATCGCCGCGCCACTCGAACTGCGCCTGCAACAGCGGCGCGGGGAAAAAATTGAACAGGGCGCGCGCCAGCCGCTCGTGCCGCTTGGTCGCACTCTGGCCGAAATAGATGTTCAGCACGTACTCGTTGCTGCCCAGCCGCGCCAGCGATTTTTCGATCAACTCATCCAGCTCGTCGTTGAGCACGCTGGGGCTTTCTGCCAGCTTCAAGTCCTGCACCGTGGCGATGTCGGGCAGCGGCTTGTGGCCGCGCGCATGCGCCAGCAGCGAAACGTAATAGCCGGTGCTCTGGTAGCTGAAACTGCGGCAGAGGTTGTAGACCTTGACCCCACGCAGGCGGGTGAAGGGATCGAGCGTCAGGTAGTGCCAAGCGGTGACGACATCGACACCGGGGATGGCCAGCGGCCAGTCGCGTGCGTCATCGACGATGACGATGCCGGTCATGGCAGAGGCGCCGGCTGGGGGGTGGAACAGGGTGGAGGTCGTTGCGGCACTTGTGGCGTCGGGGCTGTATTTTTCGTGCGGCGGTTTGTCGATGTGGATGCTAACGCACGGCAAGGCCGCCGGGGGGATGGACGCCGCCACCCGCCTGCCTGATTATCGCTGTCACAAGGATCCGTTCTGGATAGGGAAGACATATGAAACACCGCGCACTGATCGTCGCCGCACTGGGCATCACCGGGTGGTCGTTTGCGGCGGCGGCATCAGCCGCCGTACTGACCGCCATCCGTGTCAACGACCCGGCAAACATCACCCAAGCCGGAGATACCAGGGCGCTGACGCCGATGCAGGCCATTGCCGTGGGGGATGTGATCTCGGCCGGGGCACGCGGCAAGGTCGAGCTGCAATTCGCGGGCACCGGCCTTCTGACGCTCTCCAGTCTCGGTGATCTGCAGGTGTTCGAGGCACAGGAGGCACGCAACAAACAGCTGGCACTGGCCAAGCTCAAGCTCTTGGGCGGGGCGCTGCGCGTTGATAGTCGCGCTGCCAACGGCAAGGCCGCGCAGGACGTGCGCCTGAACGTCGGCAGTCTCAAGACCCGCATCATCAATGCCCAGGCCTGGGCGGCAAACACCGCTGAGGGCGACACCCTGTGCCTGCTCTCCGGCACGGTCAGCGTACAGACCGACGGCGCCGAGGAGCGCCTGAGCGCGCCCGGCAACTGCATCCGGCGCGAGCCGGATGGCCAGCTCAACCGGTTCCCGGTGGAGCGCGATGCCGTCGTCGTCGGCGCCATCGACGCCACTCGCTTTGCGAATGTGACAACGCCGATCATCGCCGCCGCGTCCCGGCGGCCGGACACCGACATCGCCGTGCTACCTGCCGTCAGCACTCCTATGGCGGGCAAGGGCGGCTGGACGGTGGTGGTGCTGTCGCTATCCCGCCCCGAACCGGTTGCGGCCCGTGCGCAGGTGCTGGCAGATCAGGGCCTGCCCGCCGTTACCCGTACGGCGACCGTCAATGGCATGACCATGCACCGCGTCGCGGTTGGCAGCTTCGCCACCCAGGCTGAGGCTCGCGCCTACGCCAGCCGCACGCTGGCCAAGAACGGCATCAAGGGCTGGCCTTCGCCGTTGTGAGCCATGCGCGGCGGGGACAGGCCGCACCTGCCCTGTCCGTGCTGATCCCCGCGCTCAACGAGGCGGAAACACTGCCTTTGCTGCTCGCCGATCTTTCCACGCAGCGTGGTATCCGCATCGAGATCATCGTCGCCGATGGCGGCTCCGATGACGGCACGCCCCAGCTCGCAAGACGCCAGCGCGCCCGTGTGATTGCCGCGCCGCGAGGGCGCGGCGCGCAGCTCAATGCCGCCGTCGCCGCTGCGCGCGCGCCCTGGCTCCTGTGCCTGCACGCGGACTGCCGCCTGACCGCCGCCGACCAGTTGGTGACTGCGCTCAACGCCCTGCGCGCCGCGCACAGCAGCAGCGCCCTCGCAGCCGGGCATTGGCCACTGCGCTTTGACCGCAAGCGGGCCGGCTATGAGCTGTTGTTCCGCCAGCTCGAAGCCAAAAGTGCCAGCAACCGGCCTGGCACCGTGAATGGCGACCAGGGCCTGCTGATCCATGCAGAGACCCTCGCCAGGCTGGGTGGCTTCGATGAGTCGTTGCCGTTTTACGAGGATCAGCGCCTGGCCGCGAAAATCTTCGCGCTGGGCCGCTTCGTGCTGCTGCCGGGGGCATTGCAGACCTCGGCGCGACGTTTCGAGACCGAAGGTCACAGCGCGCGGCTCGCCTTGATGGCGCTGATCGTCGGCGCCGAACATGCAGGGCTTGTCGATTGGCTGCGCGCGCTGCCGACGCTGTACCGCGCCCAGCATGAGGCGGCGCCATTGTCGCTGGCACCTTTTCTGCACGCGCTCTCAGTGCACATCGCATCGCTGCCACCACCGCAGCAGCGCCAGCTGTGGCGTGACACCGGCGCGCTGCTCACAGCCAATGCCTGGCAGCTGGCGTTGCTGCTTGACAGCATCAGCCCGGCATCGCCACGCTGGCTGCGCCGCTTTGATCGCCTGCTGGCCACGTCCTTGTCGAAAGCGCCCTGGCCCCAGCTGGCGGGGCAGGCGATGGCGGCGACAATCCGGCTGGCCACGGTACTCTCCAAACCGCCATGAACGCACTCAAAACTCTCGCCGCTCTACTGCTGATGGCAACGAGCCTCGCCCATGCCGCTGCCACACCACCGCCCACCGCGCTGCTGCGCACGCTGGAACGCGGCGTCAACCTGCCGATCTGGTTCACCTTTCGCGGGCAGGCTGGCATCGACCCCGCGCTGTGGTACCCGGATGCCGCCGATTGGCGGCTGATCAAATCGCTGGGCTTCAAGCATGTGCGCGTGCAGTTCGACCCCGCATATTTCCGCCACCCGACGCAGCCCGGTGCGGTGCAGTCCGCGCGCATCGCCGAGCTGAAGCGCGCCCTGGCTCCGGCGCGCGCCCATGGCTTGACGGTGGTACTGGCCGCCGAGCCTCAAGGCCCGGAAAAATCCCGGCTGGTGAAGGACGATGCCGGCATCGCCGAGCTGGCAGCGTTCTGGCGCGCTTTTGCCGCCGGCATGAAAAGCATGCGCCCCTCGCAACTGGTGTTCGAGCTGCTCAACGAGCCCACCGACACCGATGCCGCGCGCAACCGCCTGCTGATGCAGTGGCTGGTGCAGGCCGTGCGCAGCGTCGCACCCCGGCACACGCTGGTGGTCGAGGGCCATGCCTACTCCGGCATCGACGACCTGCTCGCCTTCGAACCGCTGGAGGCAGCCAACCTGGTCTACAGCTTCCACTTCTACGAGCCGCACAACTTCACGCACCAAGGGGCGACCTGGGGCTGGCCGCTGCTGACCGAGTTCAAGGATCTGCCCTATCCCTCCTCGCCGGAACTGGTAGCACCCCTATTGCCAGCCATGAGCGAAGAGGCCAGGCCGCATATCGCCTGGTACGGCGAGCAACGCTGGGATCAGAGCCGCATCGACGCCAGGCTTGATCTGGTGCGCGACTGGGCCAAGACCCACGGCGTGCCGATCTGGTGCGGCGAGTTCGGCACCGCCAGGCTGGGCGCGCCGCTTAAGTCCCGCAGCGCCTGGCTGGGCGATGTGCGCCGGGGGCTTGAAGCGCGCGGTGTCGCCTGGACACTGTTTGGTTATGCCGGCAATTTCGGCCTCGTCACCGGCAATGCTGGCGCGCGCCAGGTCGACGCTGGCGATGCCGAGGCGCTGGGCCTGCGGACAGCCGCTCCGTCGAAGGCGCAATAGGTCAGTCTTACCAAGCGACGGTCATCCAGCCGACCTGTGCGCTTTGTTACCATCTGTTCACTGAAAGTTCAGAACCACTGGCTTTCGCCCTTCATCAGGAGCCATCCCGAATGGATTCCCCGGCATCACCCCTCGCTGCCCAAGCCCCTCAGAAAGCGCCCATCAACTGGCCGGCCGCCATCATGTTTCCGCTCACCACGCTGCCGGTGCTGACCGTGCTGCCCTGGTATCTGGTCACGCATGAAGTGAGCGCCGCGCCCTGGGTCTGGGCTTTCATCCTGCTCTGGCTGAACGGCCTCGGCATCACCGCCGGCTATCACCGCCTGTGGGCGCATCGCACCTACTCGGCGCACCCGGCGCTGAAGTGGTTTCTGGCGCTGTTCGGTGGCATGGCGGTGCAGAACTCCATCCTGATCTGGGCCGCGATGCACCGCGTGCACCACAAGCATGTCGATCACATCGACCACGATCCGTACTCGGCCAAGCGCGGTTTCTGGTACTCGCACATGGGCTGGATGCTGCGCGACTATCCCTCCGCACAGCTCGACTACAGCAATGCCAAGGATCTCCTCGATGACAAGGTGGTGATGTTCCAGCACCGGCACTATCTGTGGTTCGCCTTCGGCAGCAATATCGTCATCCCGGTGGCACTGGGCTTCACCTATGGCGATGTCTGGAGCTTCGTGCTGATCGCCGGCTTTCTCAGACTGGTGGTCAACCACCACGTCACTTTCTTCATCAACAGCCTTGCCCACATGTGGGGTCGCCAGCCGTACACCACGACCAACACCGCGCGAGACAACGACTTCATCGCACTACTCACCTACGGCGAGGGTTATCACAACTACCACCACCTGTTCCAGATGGACTATCGCAACGGCATCCAATGGTGGCATTTCGACCCTACCAAGTGGCTGATCGCTGCCTGCTCCTGGGTGGGGCTGTCCAAGGATCTGAAGCGTGTGCCCAATTTCAAGATCCAGCGCGCCATGTTGCAGGCGCAGTTCGAACGCGCCCGCGAGAAGCTGCTGCACTCCCGCACCAACCCCTCACGCTTGACCGACCTGCAGCATCTGCTCGAAACCGAGTGGCAGCAGTTCAGCCAGACTGTGGCCGAGTGGTCGAAGCTGCAGGGCGAAAAACTCGACGCCGCCAAGCTGCATATGGCCGAGCGTGTGCATGAGGCACAGCACCAGTTGCAGGAGCGCTGGGAGGCGAGCGAGATGAAGAAGAAACTTGCCACGCTCGAACGCGCCCTGGAAGAAGCGCTGGAAATGCAGCGTCAGCGCGTGGCCCTGCTGAGGATGCAGATGGCTGCCGCTTGATGGCAGAGCGCCAATAAAAAGGCCCCGCCAAGTGCGGGGCCTTTTTTTATCTGGGTTGAGCTTTAGTGCGCACCCATCTCGTCGGCCAGAAAGCCCGCGCCATATACCTTGCGCAGCGCCTCGGTGATGGCCCCGGCGTGTACCGACACCGCGCGGTTGCTGCGCTCGTCGAACCAGAACGCGCCACCCAGCGAGCGGATGTTGCCGTCGAACACCAGGCCGATGATCTCGGCGTTCTTGTTGATCACGGGCGAACCGGAGTTGCCGCCGATGATGTCGTTGGTGGACACGAAGTTGAAGGGCTGCGTGAGCGTGAGCGCGCCGGCGTCCTTCGCCGCGAACCAGCTCTTGGGCAGGGCAAAGGGGTCGCTGCCCGTCTCGCGCTCGAAGGCCCCGCCGAACGTCGTGAAGGGGGCGACCGGCTTGCCCTTTTCAGTCCAGCCTTTCACTTCGCCGTAGGAGAGGCGCAGCGTGAAGGTGGCATCCGGGTAGACGCTGGTACCCAGCATGGCGAAACGCGCGGCGGCGATCTTGCCGGCGTTCTGGGTCTCGACGGCCTTCACCTCGTTCTCGTAGGTCTTGCGCAGCGCGCGGGCCGGGGCGTCGACGGCGCGGGCGAGCTGGATGAAGGGATCCTGGCTTGCGGTCACGGCCTTGCCGCCATCGGCCCATAGGGCCTTGCGGGTGGCGACATCGCCGAGTTTGGTGCCATCGACCAGCCTTGCGGCAACGGTTTCCGGAGAGTCCTTGCCGAGCACGGCCTTCACCACCGGATGATCGGGAGAGAGGTATTCGCGCAGCTTGGTGAGCGAATAGGCCAGCGTCACCTTCTCGTATTCCGGATAGATCGGCGCCTCGCTGAACAGCTGCGCTTCGAGCTGCGGCAGGCGCGCCTCGCCGAACTCGGCCAGACGCTCGGCATTGGGCTTGGCGCGTTCTTCGGCACCGCGCAGCAGCGTGCGGGCCTGATCGAAATACTTGCTGTAGAAGCCGGCGCCATCCAGCATGCGGTGTTCCCAATAGATGTTGCGCCAGGTCGTCTGCGCCTTGGCGATGGCGTCCCAGGCCTGGCCGTATTCCTTCTTCAGCTTGGGGTTTTTGCGGACGTAGGCACGCAGGGCGTCTTCCTGCTGCTGCTTGAAGGCGAAGACCTCCGGGTCTTGCAGGGCTTCGAGCATGCCCTTGCGCGCCTTGAGGCTGTTCTCGAAGCCGAACAGGTCATCCTGCGCCACACGCGCCTGTTCCTTGCCCTCGGCGCTATAGCGCAAGAGGTAGCCACGGTACTCGCTCGCCAGCATCAGACGCTGCGGCAATGCCAGATCACGTTGCAGTGCCAACTGAGCGACGGTGAGGCCGCGCTGGGTGGTGCCGGGATGACCGGTGATGAAGCTGGCTTCGCCTTCCACAGCGCCTGCGGACTTGACGGGGAAGAACGCCGCCACGCTGGCAGGCTTGCCGCCCTCGTAGACGCGCAGCAGTCCCATGTCGAGGTTGAAGCGTGGGAAGTTGAAATTGTCCGGATCGCCACCGAAAAAGGCGATGCGCTGCTCGGGTGCAAAGGCGAGACGCACGTCGTCGAAGCGATGGTAGCGGTACAGGTGATAGCGGCCACCCTGGTAGAGCTTGACCACCTCGCAGTTGCGCGTGGCCTTGCTCTCTCCGGTGCAGGCGGATTCGATGCCTGCAATCTCGGCCTTCTCGGCCTTGGCAAAGCCCTCACCGGACTGCGCCTTGGTGGCGGCATTGATCCTGGCCGTCACGTCGGTGATTTCTTCCAGCCGGTTGATTTCGAGCGCCGGGCAGCGCAGCTCGTCCTCGCGCTTCTTGGCGAGAAAGCCATCGGCGATGTAGTCCACCTTGGCGCTGGAAAGCTCCTGCACGCAGTCGCGCACGCAGTGGTGGTTGGTGAGCACCAGGCCATCCTTGCTGACGAAGCTGCCGGAACAGCCATTGCCGAGACGGGCGGAGGACTGCATCACTTTTTTCACCCAGGTCGCATCGGGCGTGAAGCCGGCGGACTTCTGGATGGCCTTGGCAGGCAGGTTGTCGAGCGTCCACATACCTTCGGCGGCGAAGGCTAAGGCGGGCAGCAGCAGCGTGGCGGCAAGCCAGGCTTTGAGGCGGTTCATTGGGTTCCCTTGCGTAGTGCGCCGCGACGGACGCGATACGCAAGGATGCCGCAAAGACGGACTTGGTTTGAACCTATGGAGCCAGCTGCGGCGGACTGGCGGGCGGGGTCGTCGGTGTGCTCAGCGCCGCGCGCACGCGGTTGGCGCTGACCGGCACCGGGAACGCGGTGGAAAAACTCTCGGTGCCGCCGCGCGTGGCGATCGTGCTCACCACCCAGTACTCGCACACCACCCGCTCCGGCGTGACATCGAGTACCGAGTACCCCTTGTTCACCAGATCAATGTGCTTGATGTGCGGATTGTTGGCCCGGAAGCTGTCGATGATCGGATCCAGCATGGCGAGCTGTGCCTGGGGGGGCGAGGTCACCGATGTGACGACGAACTCCGCTGCCAGGCTGCCACTGCCGCTGTTGTCCACCGGGTTGTTGGTGTAGGCGGCCGGATTGTTGGGGTCGTCGGTGATGTCACCCACCCAGGTGCTGTGCACATCGCCGGTGAGGATCACCACATTGTTGATCGGCCCGGCACGCAAGCCGTTGATGATGAGCTGGCGTTCGACGGTGTAGCCGTCCCAGGAATCGCCGTTGAGCCCCATCGGCCCGCCAGCGGATTTCAGGCCTGGTTGCAGGCTCCACTGGTGGAACACCACCTGGTTGCCGACCAGTTTCCAGGTCGCCGTTGAACTGCCAAGCCCGTCCAGCAGCCAATCGCGCTGTTCGGGGCCGATCATCTTCCGGGCGGCATTGTTGCGCGGCTCCTGCGGCTGGATGGGCGCGGAGAGCGGCACGTCGCGATCGTAGAGGCGTGAGTCGGTCATGAACAGCTCCATCAGCGCGCCGTAGCGATAGCGCCGCCAGATGCGGTTGACGTTGCCCGGCTCGGGGTAGCGGATCGGCATCCACTCGTCATAGGCCCGCTGGGCAAACGTCTTGCGCTCGGCCCAAACCCCTTCGTTCTTGCCGCCCTCGTTGTGGTTGACCGCCGCATCGCGCCAGCTGTTGTCGGTGGACTCGTGGTCGTCCCAGATGGTGACAAAGGGATGCTGGCGGTGCAGCTCGACGAGATCGGGATCGGTGCGCTTGTAATAGCCGTGGCGCATGCGGTAATCGGCGAGCGACTTCATCTCGTAGGTCGGCTCATAGGGCCGCGCGGTGCCGTACACCTCGTCACCACTCGCGGCATCGGAGGCGTACTCGTAGATGTAATCGCCCAGATGCAGCACCACGTCGATGTCAGCGCGCGCGGCAAGAAAGCGATAGGCGTTGAAGAAACCATGCGCATACGAGGAGCAGCTCACCAGCCCCAGACGCAGCCGGGTGTTGTCGGCATCGGCGGCCGGAGCCGTGCGCGTGCGGCCGATGGCGGTTTTGAAGCCGACTGCCTCGAACTGGTAGTAGTAGGTGGTGCCGGGCGAGAGGCCGGTGAAGTCGATCTTGATCGTCCAGTCGCGGGCGCTGGTCGCCATCTGCACACGGGTGCTCACCAGCTGGGTGAGTGCGGTGTCGCGGTAGACCTTCAAGGTCACCAGAACATCTTCGGCAGCGACGGGGGTGGCGCGCGTCCACAGGATCACCGCATCGGGCAGCGGATCGCCAGAGGCGATGCCGTGGTTGAAAGGCGAGACCGCCGCCATCGGCACGGGCGAAGGCGATGGGGCGGGTGTGGGTGCTGGGCCAGGCGCCGGCGAGGGTATGGGGCTGGGATTGCTGCCGCCCACCAGCGCACTGTCACCGCAGCCGCTCAGCACGGGTGCTGCCATCGCCAAGCCTGCCGCGCTGCCCAGGCGCTTCAAAAAGTCCCGACGCGAAAATCCGCTGGGACGGAGCAGGCGCAGACGGCTGCGGCGGCGACGGGGAGCACTCATGACGGTTGACCTCTCGACAGGATCGCGGCAGCCGCCGGATCAGGCCACCCATCTCACATGATGCGCCCCGCGTCTTGCAAGCGCGTGACGAACTGATC
>JAKFXK010000022.1 GCA_021731445.1 Nevskiaceae bacterium
ATGTAAAGGCCGAGCGCGAACGCGGCAATAATCAGCAATGCGATCAGCCAGTGCAGCGAAATGGCAGTGCGGGTGTAGCGCATCGGGGCCAAGGGCTTGCTCCGTGAGCGGGGTGTGGAAGTGATTATGGACGTGTCTAGCCGGAGCAAAAGCAGAACGTTTTGAACGGAGAGATCAAGCCTCTTGAAGCCGCAAGCTGACATTCGCAAGAAGTCGTAAGAAACGAAAAAGGCCGGTCTCCCGGCCTTATTCGAGTTTCTGCCGCAATTCTTTAGTGAACGCGCTGCAAGACGGTAGCGACACCCTGCCCCATGCCGATGCACATGGTGGCCAGACCATACTCGCCGCCATTCTCCTTGAGCACATGCGCCAGCGCGCCGGTAATACGCGCGCCGGAACAACCCAGCGGATGGCCGAGGGCGATGGCACCACCTTTCAAGTTCACGCGATCCATCTTGTCGGTGATCTTGAGATCCTTCATGACCGCCAGCGACTGTGCCGCAAAGGCTTCGTTCAACTCGAAGTAGTCGATCTGGGTGATGTCGATGCCCGCACGCTTGAGCGCCTTCTGCGTGGCCGGCACCGGCCCGATACCCATGATCGAGGGATTGCAGCCGGCGGCTGCGACCGAGACGATCTTTGCCATCGGCTTCAAGCCCAGCGCCTTGGCCTTGTCGGCGGACATCACCAGCACGCAGCAGGCGCCGTCGGAAATGGCCGATGAGGTACCGGCGGTGACGCTGCCCTTGGGGTTAAAGGCGGGCTTTAGCTTGGCAAGATCGGCGAGATTGGCATCGGCGCGCACCACTTCATCGTGCTCGACGAGGATTGGCGTGCCATCGGCGTCGTGGCCCGGCGTTGGCACCACTTCGTTCTTGGTCGTACCCTGCTGGATGGCAGCATAGGCTTTCTGGTGGCTGGCAAGTGCAAAGGCATCCTGCTGCTCGCGGCTGATCTGGTGCGTCTGGGTCAGCATCTCAGCGGTCAGGCCCATCATCGCGGCGGCCTTGGCGGTATTGAGGCTCATGCCGGGTGCCCCGTCAAAACCGTGCGTCATCGGTACGTGGCCCATGTGCTCGACGCCACCGCAGAGATACACATCACCGATGCCGGACTGGATGCTGGCGAAGGCAATGTGGATGGCCGACATTGACGAACCGCAGAGACGGTTGACGGTTTGCCCTGCCACGGTCTGCGGCAATCCGGCCATGAGGGCGGCGTTGCGCGCGATGTTGAAGCCCTGTTCGAGCGTCTGGCCAACGCAACCCCAGACCACATCCTCGACATCGGCGGGTTTCAGCGCGGCATTGCGCGCCATGATGGTCTTGATGACATGCGCCGAGAGCTCCTCGGCGCGGACATTGCGGTAGGCACCGCCCTTGCTGCGGCCCATGGGCGTGCGGACGGCATCGACGATCACAACTTCAGTTTGATTACTCATGTTCGGTTCTCCGGATTCGGTTTTGCAGACTTACTTGGGGTAGTAGAGCTTGCCTTCGGCAGCCATCTTCTTCATCGATTCTGTGGGCTCGTAGAGCTTGCCGAGTGCGGCATATTTGGCGCACTTCTCGATGATGGCCTTGAGGCCCACGGTGTCGGCGTACTTGAGCGCGCCACCACGGAACGGCGGAAAGCCGACACCCATGATCAGACCCATATCCGCCTCTGCCGGCGTCTCGACGATGCCTTCGTCCAGGCAGCGCACGGTTTCGATGATCATCGGGATCATCATGCGATCAACAATCTCTTCGTCGCTGAAATCCTTCTGGCCATCGGGCTGCACTTGCTTGATGAGTGCGTAAGTGCCTTCATCCACAGCCTTGATCGGCTTGCCCTTGGGATCGGTGGTGTACTTGTAGAAACCCACACCGTTCTTCTGGCCGAAGCGTTTCTGCTCATACATCACGTCCATCGCGGTGCGATAAGTTTTGCCCATGCGGTCGGGATAACCCTCAGCCAGCACGTCTCCAACATGGTGAGAGGTATCGATGCCAACCACGTCCTGCAAGTAGGCCGGACCCATTGGCCAGCCGAAGGTCTCCATCACCTTGTCCATTTTCTGGAAGTCGGCACCATCGCGCAGCAGCTGTGTCCAGCCACCGAAGTACGGGAACAGGATGCGGTTGACGAGAAAACCGGGGCAGTTCTTGACGACGATGGCAGTCTTGCCCATGGCGGTGGCGTAGGCCACGGTCGTCGCAATCGATTCCTTGGAGGTCTTGCTGGCGTAGATCACTTCCACCAAGGGCATCTTGTGGACGGGATTGAAGAAGTGCATACCGAGGAAGTTCTCGGGATGTGCGAGCGCCGTGGAGAGTTCTTCGATCGAAATGGATGAGGTGTTGCTGGCGATGATGGTACCGGGTTTGACGATTTTTTCGACGTCGGCCAGCACGCTCTTCTTGATCTTGGGGTTTTCGACCACTGCTTCCACAACGATGTCGACGCCGCCAAAGTCACCGTAGTTGAGCGTCGGACGGATAGTGCTGAGCACCGCGCCCGCCTTGGCCGGAGTCATCTTCTTGCGGTCGACCATCGCCGACAGCAGCTTGTTCGCCTCACCCATGCCAATGTCCAAGGCCTTGTCGGCGATGTCCTTCATAATGATCGGCGTGCCCTTGGAAGCACTCTGGTAGGCGATGCCGCCGCCCATGATGCCGGCACCCAGCACGGCAGCCTGCTTCACCGGCCTGGCGATCTTGCCGGCAGCCTTGGCCTTCTTCTTCAGCAGCTGGTCGTTGAGGAAGAGTGCGATCAGCGAGTCGGCGACCGTGGTCTTGGCAAGCTTGGCAAAACCGGCGGCCTCGATCTTCAGCGCGTCATCGCGGCCCTTGCCGGCCGCTTTCTCGATGGTGGAAACCACGGCCACCGGGGCGGGATAGTTCTTGCCCGCCTTGCCCGCAATGAAGCCCTTGGCGGTGGAGAACACCATCATGCCGCTGAGATTGTCGAGATTGAGCTTGCCCTTCTTCTGCTCGCGGCGGGCCTTCCAGTCGAACTGGCCGGCCTGTGCGGCTCTGAGCATCTTCAGCGCCGCGTCCTTCAGTTTTTCCGGCTTGGTGACACCATCGACGGCATGGATTTTCAGCGCGGCATCGGCCTTGTTCTGCTCGCCGCCGGCAATCCACTCGATGGCATTGTCGGCACCTACCAAGCGCGGCAGCCGCACCGTACCGCCGAAGCCCGGCATGATGCCGAGCTTCACCTCCGGCAGGCCGATCTGCGCGGTCTCGCTCATCACGCGGTAGTCGGTGGTCAGTGCCATCTCCAGGCCGCCACCCAGCGCAATGCCGTTGATCGCGGTGACAGACGGGAACGGCAGGTCTTCCACCGCGTTGAAAATCTGGTTGGCCTCGAAGGCCCAGTTGGCAATCTCTTCTTCCGATTTCTGGAAGTTGGCACCAAACTCCGTGATGTCGGCACCGACGATGAACACATCCTTGCCGGAACTGACGAGCAGACCGGTCACGCCCTTGTCGGCGGCGATGGCCTTGGTGGCCTCAGCTAGCTCAGTGACCGTGCGCAGGTCGAACTTGTTGACGGAGTCGGTCTTGTTGTCAAAGCGGAGTTCGGCAATGCCGCCGTCGAGCTTGCTGACCTGAATGGACTGGCCTTGATACATGAGCACCTCATGGGGTTGGTGTTTCTTTTGAAGGGGACTGCCGCTTGAAGCTTTGGAGCTACCGGTGCCGTCAGCGGCTTTGCGAAGTAGGCGCGGCGATCTTACCTGCCAGACCCCGTCGCCACAATGCAGTAACAAACCTTTCGGTATGCGATCAAAAAATGCGCTAGATGTCGGAAAACTCATTGTTTGACAGTGACTTGCCGAGCTTTGTAAACTTTCGGCTTGAATGCGCTTTGCGGTACATATCCGTCGTCCAGAAGGGGAGTCTCAAATGAGCAAAAGTTTCGACAGCCTTAAAACCTCCATCGACAAGATCCGCAAGGATTCGCTGGAAGTTGTGGGACAGGCCAACAAGATTGTGACCCAAGGGGTGCAGCGCCTTGCCGAGCATGAGCTGAAAGCGCTGAATGACACCTACAAGAACGTGCTGGTATCACTGAAAGCAGCAAAGGGGGGAGAATCCGTCAAAGATCTCGCCGCCAAGCAGCTCGACCTGATGCAGGACACCGTCACCCGCCTGATCAGCAACGCCCGCGACTCACTGGGTATCGTGGCCGATACCCGTCAGGAGCTGGTCAATCTGGTGCAGAAAGGATTGAAAACCGGCGCCGTTGCCGAAACCGAGCTGAACAAGATCACCGCCAAGGCCAAAAAAGCCGTTGCCGACGTGCAGACTGCTGCTGCCACGGCACAGAAAAGCGCGGCACAGATCACTGCGCAAGTCACCGCACAGGCCAAGAGCTCCGCCGACAAGGTGGCTACCGCCGTGAAAACCGACGCCAGGAAAGTCGCTGCCACCGTCAAGAGCGATGTGAAAGTGGTCAAGCACAAATTGGGCTCCGTGCTCGACATTAAGCCCAAGGCTGCACCGGTCAAAAAGCCGGTCGTTGCCGCCAAACCCTCCGCCAACTCACGCGCCGCAGCGGCCAGCAGCAAGGCCAAGCAGGCTGCAGCCAAGGTCGGCAGCACCGTGCGCAAGATGGGGTGAAGTGATTTCAACCTATCAAAGCCCGCCTATCGGCGGGCTTTTTTATTGGTCATCATTACCGGATGCTCACACTCAAACAAAGCACCGAACTGTGCAGCCTTCTGGCGGATGCCTCCCGTCAACGCCTGCTGCTGTTGCTCGAAGCGCATGCGCTTTCCGCTACCGAGCTGACGGAAATCACAGGCCTTGCGCAAAGCCGCGTTTCTACGCATCTGTCACGACTGAAAACGGCAGGTCTTGTGCAGGCCGAAAAAAGCGAGGGGGCTGCGCTGTACTCGGTACGTCGTCTCGACGGCCCTGCGGCCGGACTGTGGGCCTCGCTGCGCGCGCAGCTCGATGATGCCCACGCCAATGCCGATCTGGAACGCGCCGAACAGGTGCTGCGTGCCCGCAGCAAAGGGCAGACCTGGGCAGAGTCGGTGGCGGGCCGCATGGAACGGCATTACTCGCCCGGCCGCACCTGGGAAGCCACCGCGCATGCGCTGATCAGCGTGGTACAGCTCGGCAAGGTGCTGGATATCGCTTCCGGCGATGGTGTCTTCGCCGAGCTGATCGCACCGCGCTGCCGACAGCTCACCTGCCTGGATTCCAGTGATACCGTCCTCACCGCCGCGCGCCGTCGCCTGCTCGGACACAGCAACATCGAATTCCAGCAGGGCGACATGCATGCCCTGCCATTCGCATCCGGCAGCTTCGAGGCGGCCTTTGCGCTGCATACCCTCGCCTACTCCTCCGAGCCGGCCACGGTGCTGGCCGAGGCACACCGCGTACTCAAACCCAAGGGCACGCTGATCGTCGCCGCACTGGCGGAACATCCCCATGTCGAGACCGTGCGCGCTTTCGATCATCGCAACACTGGCCTTTCGGCCCAGACGCTGGCCAGATTGCTTAAGAAAGTGGGCTTCGAGGTGTCGAGTTGTGCTGTCACCTCGCGGGAAACCCGCCCGCCCTACTTCGAGGTCATCACGGCAGTGGCGCAGCGCTAGCTAGTTGGTTTGTCGATCCACATCATCTTGCCGGATTTTTTCGCCAGCTCTTTCAGCCGTGCCTGATGCAGTGACAGTTCAAGCTCGCTGGCGACCTGCACCACTGCAGGCTTGTCGCCACTCAACAATTGCAGCCTTGACAGTACCCGTGCGCCGCGCCGCGTACCGGCGTGGCTGCCGGTATCGAGCAGCAGGCGCGACTGCCCACCGGTCATCGCCAGGTAGACCTCGGCGAGCAGCTGTGCATCGAGCAGGGCACCGTGGAACTTGCGGTTGGTATTGTCGATGCCGTAGCGCTTGCACAGTGCATCTAGGCTGGCCTTCTGCCCAGGGTTCATCCTGCGCGCCATCGACACGGTGTCGGTGATGGTGCAGACCTCGGCCAGCGGGATGTCGATGCCGCAACGCTGAAGCTCTCGATTTAAAAATCCCACATCGAAGCTGGCATTGTGGATGATGAGTTCCGCGCCCCTGAGATAGTCGAGCAAGGCCTGTGCGATCTCATGGAACAGCGGTTTGTCGGCCAGAAACGCGTTGGTAATGCCATGCACGGCAACCGCACCGGCATCAATCTCGCGGCCGGGATTCATGTAACGCCAGAAATTGTTGCCGGTCGGTTTGCGATCCTTCATCTCGACACAGCCGACTTCGATGATGCGATGGCCTTCGTCCACGGAGAGGCCGGTGGTTTCGGTGTCCAGGACAACCTGTCGTAGAGTCATTTCAGCCTCAGTGAATCGATTCCCTTGTTCGCTAACTGATCCGCCGCCTCATTGCCAGGATCGCCGGCATGGCCCTTTACCCAACGCCAGTCCACTTCATGCCGCTGCCTTGCCGCATCAAGCCGCTGCCAGAGGTCAACATTTTTCACCGGCTGCCTGCTGGCGGTTTTCCAGCCGCGTGCCTTCCAGCCTGGCAGCCATTCGAGAATGCCGGAGCGCACATACACCGAGTCGGTATACAGCGTCACTGCGCAAGGCTCCTTGAGTGTCTCCAGTGCCTGGATGGCGGCCATCATCTCCATGCGATTGTTGGTGGTTTCGGGTTCGCCGCCACACAGTTCGCGCACATGCGCACCAAATGCAAGACGGGCGCCCCAGCCGCCGGGGCCGGGATTGCCACGGCAGGCGCCGTCGGTATGGATGACAACCAGCTTCAAGAGGTAGGAATCAACTCGTGGGGGACTCGGGTTCGACACCCTGGCGCACGGCATTGGCGACCGGTGCTGTGACCAGCGGCCTGATCTGCGCACGCTGACTGCGGCCTACCAGATTCAATGGCGCGACTCTTTTCCTGGCCGCAATCAGATAGCCCTCGCACAAGGGCTGTAGCAGTGTGGCCGGACTGAAAAACTGCGCGCTGCCACGCGGTGCCAGCCAGGGAAAGCCAGCATTGAAACGACGCACCGAGCTGATCTCGAAATCCAGCAGGGTGAGCCAGTCGCTGACCCGCCCTGCCGAATAGAAGTTGGTATCGCGTGGCAGTGCACGTGGCTCAAGGCCAATCCAGCGCCGGAGTGCCAGGAGGCTCCAGGGGTTGAAACCCAGGATCAGCAACTTGCCGCGTTCACTCAGCACCCGCGACACCTCGCGCAGCAGGCTGTGCGGCGAAGCGGCGAACTCTAGCGTGTGGGGCAGCAGCACTGCATCAATGCTGCGGCTGGCCAGCGGCAGTGCCAGTGCATCCACACGTGCCTGCCCCTTGGCTGATGCATTGGTGGTCAGCACGGCGCGATGCAGCATTTCGCTGCTATCCAGCCAGTCGTTGTCGCTGCCCCAGTGGCCGATCTGCAAAAAATGCCGTCCGAACAGTTCCGGCACCTGCCGCCTCACTTCCTCGTGCTCCGTCGCCGTGAGCTTGCGGCCGCGGGCCGATGTGGCCCAGCGCAGCACCGGGTCGTGGCTGTTGGCTTGGCGCATCTGGGCGGGATCAGCTGGTGTAGGCATGGCCCGCAGACCTTAGCAAAAATATCTGTCTTCCTGTCTGGTGCAGCGCGGTCACCGCATGGGCTATTGCAGGCTGGCACGCAAGACCGTTCAGCGAAAAATCATGGCCGCACATCGCATCTGTAAAGTAGCGATGAGAGCCCAATCCGGCATTGCCCCTGAATGCATTACACGCCGAGGCTGACGGGCGGTTTTCATTTGTTATAGTCACCCTTCTCCAATTGCATCCCTCCTCCCAAGCCGTTCATGCGCTTCCGACCGATTGCCATCAAAT
The DNA here is from genome assembly GCA_021731445.1 of Nevskiaceae bacterium. Lineage (GTDB taxonomy): Bacteria > Pseudomonadota > Gammaproteobacteria > Nevskiales > Nevskiaceae > Stagnimonas. The sequence goes on from JAKFXK010000022.1 coordinate 7,820, forward strand.
GGCTCACGCGGCCCACTTGGGTTTTGTTTGTGGGCCTGCTCTGCGGCACCACAGCCCGGGCGGCTGAGCCGCCGCAACCAACCGCCGAGGCCATTGCGCTTGATGCGGCGATCCAGTCGCTCAAGGACGAAACGCTCGAACTCAATGCCGAGCTGCAAAGGCTGGAGGATGACTATGCCTATCCCCGCCACAGCGCCTTGTCGGTTTACATCGGCAGCACGCCGGATAATCCGGCGCTACTTGGCGAGGTCATGGTCATGGTCGACGATGCGGCGCCAGTGCAATACACCTATGGCGAGAACGAATCGCGCGGACTGCTGAAAAACGGGCTGCATCGCGTGATGCGCGCCAACGTCGCCAAGGGTCGGCACCGGGTGCGTGTGGAGTTCAAGGGCAAGCCGATCGACGCTGCCAAGACCGTCCCGGTCAGCGAGAGCTTCGAGGCCAGTTTCGACAAGGAGGAGGTCGAAGCCGAGATCGAGCTGCGCTTCGGCAAAGGCGGCAAGCTGGTGGCCCACAAGGGCTACAAACGCGGCGGCAAGGATGATCCGCGCGTACGCATGGCCGACTTCCTCAATGCCGACGAGCGTCACTTCAGTGCAGCCACCACGCTGCTGTCGATGAAGAGCGACATCGAAGACCAGAAATGGCCTGCCGACTACACCTGGCGGCTGGCAGAGAGCTATCTAGCGTTCGGCATGCGTGCCCGTGCCGAGGCGCTCTACCGGGAGCTGGCGGTGACCACTACCGATCACCAGGCTTTGGGCCGCGCCCGCATCCGCCTGTCTGAGTTCCTCTATTCGCGCGGGTTCCTGGCGGAATCCACTGACTCGATGATGCGGATGCGCGAAAAGCTGCCGGCGCCGCTGTCTTTGCAGTGGCAGGACTTGCTGTCCCGCACGTTGATGGCCCAGGGCCGTCATGGCGATGCGATCGAAGTGCTGACCGAGATGAAAAACGGCGACAAGCAGTCGCCCTACACCCGTTACAACCTGGCGGTCGCGCTCATCAACAGCCAGCGCGCTGCCGAGGGTGAAACGCTGCTCGACAAGATTGGCCGCGCAGCGCCCAAGGACACCGAATCCTTCGCCTTGCGCGACAAGGCCAACCTGACGCTGGGCTACCACTTTCTGAAAAAGGAGCAGGGCGGCACGGCCAAGGGCGTGCTCGGCCGCGTGCGGGTCGAAGGCCCGTTTTCCAACCGGGCGCTGCTCGGCATGGGCTGGGCTGAACTCGCGCCGCAGGGCGAAAAGCAGAAGAAGGTGGATATCGGCGATACCCTGCCGGAAGCCAATCCGCTGGCCTCGCTGGCGACACTCGGCATCCTGCTCAACCCGGCCCGGGTCGAACAAGATGTCTACAAGCGCGCGGGGCTGAAAAGTTTCAAGCTGGAAAAAATCGCCAAGGACCAGGAGTCGAACCTGCGCCGGGCCATGGTGCCCTGGGCCGAACTGATCAACCGAGACCCGATGGATCCTGCCGTGCAGGAGGGCATGCTGGCCATCCCCTTCGCGCTGGATCGCGTCGGTGCGCACATCGAAGCGCAACAGTTCTACGAGAAGGCGGTGGGCCTCTTGGAGGAAAGCCGCAAGCGTATCGATAGCGCCGGCACGCAGATCAAGGCCAACCGCATGGTCGAGACCATCGTGCGGCGCGACATCGACAGTGAAGCCGGCTGGAACTGGCGTCTGCGCGACCTGCCGGATGCCCCCGAAACCTTCTACCTGCAAACCGTGATCGGTGAAAACCGCTACCAGGAAGCGCTCAAGAATTACCGCGACATCCGTTTTCTGGCTCGCAACCTGGATGGCTTGAAAACCCGTGCCGAGCAGTTGGATGTGGTCTACACCAGCCGTCCGGTGGATAACACCAATGTCCTGCAGCAGCTGGCCCGCGCTAAAGCCGGCCGCAAGCCCGACAAACCCAAGTTCAAGCTCAAGCTCAAGGCCGATGTGCAGCTCACCGCGCCTTATGCATTGCCGGCCACTGCAGACACATTGAAACCCCTACAGCTGCGCCTGTCAGCAGCGCCGCTGCGCTTCAATGGTGCACGCGAGCGTTCAGGCGATCTGCGCACGCGGCTAGCGAGCTTGCGCCCCAAGGTCGCCCAGGCCGGCACCGCGCAGGCAACCGTGCTGCAGGCTGTCGCGCTGGACGAACTGGCAGGCCAGAAAAAACTGATCGAGAAATACCTGATCGAGGCCCGCTTCGCACTGGCCCGCATTTACGAAGACCGTCTCAGCGAGAAAGGCAAGCCATGAGCCGTCGCCATTCCCAAAGTCTCGTCGCCTTGCTGACCACCGCCCTGGTGGCTTGCAGCCAGCCCAACCTGCGGCCGCAGGACAAAAGTCCTGAAATCCGCACGCTGGGCAATCAGAAACAGCCGGATCAGAACAAGCTGCCGATCATCCTCTCCGACCCCGTCGCGCCCGATCCGGAGAAGGCGTTGGAAAACTACCGCGCCCTGCTGGAGCTTGCCCCGGACGACACCGTGCGGCAGGAGGCAATGCGCCGCATGGCCGACTTGCAGGTGCAGACCGACGACGCCACAGGCGGCAGCGGCAGCAGCGAGAAATTGCTGGCGGATTCGATTCTCACCTACCAGCAGCTGCTGCAGGAGAGGCCCAACGACAGCCGTAATGACCGCGTGCTCTACCAGCTGTCGCGCGCTTATCAGAACAGCGGCCAGCCGGACAAGGCAATCGAGACTCTGACCGCGCTGACCACGCAGTTCCCCAACTCGCAGCTCAATGGCGACGCGCACTTCCGCCGTGCCGAGCTGTTGTTCCGCCTCGCCAACTACCCCGAAGCCGAGCGCGAATACCGCTATGTAATGGATCTGGCCGGCAGCACCCCCTTCTTCGAGCCTGCGCAGTACAAGTACGGCTGGTCGCTGTTCAAACAGTCGCGCTTCGACGAGGCGCTGCCGGTCTTCTTCGCCATCCTCGACCGCGAGCTGCCGCCTGGCGAACTGAAGGATGTCGATGTCGCACTAAAAGCCGTGCAGAAAGGCAAGGCCGACCTTGCCAAGGACAGCCTGCGCGTCACCAGCCTGGCATTTGCCGTCATGGGCGGCGGCCCGGCGGTGAACCAGTATTTCGCGAGTCATCCGGAGCCGCGTTTCTACCCGCTGGTTTACAACGCGCTGGGCGAGATGTTTCTCGACAAGCGCCGATTCAGTGATGCTGCCGGCACTTTTGCTGCCTTCATCGAACGCCATCCGCAGCATCCTTCGTCGCCGCAGTTCCAGGCGCGCGTGATCGAGGTCTACCGCGAAGGCGGCTTCAACGACCTGGTGGTGCGCGAGAAGGAGCGCTACGTCAACACCTATGCGCCGGGCACTCCGTACTGGGGCGCTGCAGCCCCCAGCCCGGGTGTCATGACTGCATTGCGTACCCATCTGGAAGACCTGGCGAAGCACTATCAGGCGCTGGCGCAGCAGGGCGAAAAAGTGCCTCAGGTTGATACCGTCGCAGTGCAGACCGCTTTCCTCGCCTCGGCAGGCTGGTATCGCCGTATCCTCGAAATCTACCCGCAGGATGCCAAGGCCGCCGAGATCAATTACCTGCTCGCTGAAACCCTGGAGGACGGTGGCAAGCCGCTCGATGCCGCCAAGGAGTTCACCAAGACGGCCTACGACTACCACATGCACCCGCGTTCGCTGGACGCCGGTTACGGAGCCGTGCTCGCCTACCACAAGCATGCGGAGGCTCAAGCCCCGGCGGCGCGGGTCACAGCACTCAGGCAGGCGGTGGATTCGAGCCTGAAGATGGTGGACACCTTTGCCACCCACCCACAGGCGGTGACGGTACTAACCCGCGCCGCCCAGGATCTGTACGAGTTGAAAGATGCGCAGTCGGTAGTCGTCGCCCAGCGCGTGCTGAGCTACACGCCGCCACCGACGCCAGAGCAGCGCCGCATCGTGCAGGGCGTGCTGGGCGACAGCTACTTTGCGCAAGGTGATTTCGCTCGCGCCGAAACCGCCTATGCCGACCTTTTGAAGCTGACGCCCATAGGCGATGCCGCCCGCACCCAAGTGGTGGAGCAGCTGGCCGCATCGATCTACAAGCAGGCTGAAGCAGCCCGCACCGCCGGCAACCTGCGCACGGCAGCCGATGGCTTCCTGCGCGTCGGCCGCGTCACACCGGAGGCCGCGATCCGCGAGACTGCCGATTACGACGCAGGGGCAGCTCTCATCGCGCTCTCCGCCTGGGGCGAGGCCACCACCGTGCTCGAAAGCTTCCGCAGCCGCTACCCGAACAGCCCCCTGTTGACCGATGTCGATAAAAAGCTGGCCATCGCCTATGTCAAGGACTTAAAACCGTTCCAGGCTGCAGACGCCTATCGCCGCATCGCGGCCCGTACCAGCGAAACACCGGAAGTGCGCCAGGATGCTGCCTGGCAAGCCGCCAAGCTGTTCGATGATGCGGGTCGACTGCCGGATGCGGCCAAGGCTTACGAGTTCTACGTAGGCGCCTTCCCGATGCCGCTGGATCGTGCGGTGGACGCCCGCCGTCGCATCGCCGATATCTACAAGGGGCAGGGCGATGCCTATCGCTATCTGTTCTGGCTGCGCGAGCTGGTCACCGCCGATGAAAACGCGGGCAGCAAGCGCAGCGATTACAGCAAGTCCGTCGCCGCGCAGGCCGCGCTGGATCTCGGCCGCATCACCGCACAGGACGCCGCCCGCATCCGCCTCACCGCGCCGGTGGAAATCAGCCTGCCGCAACGCAAGGGTGCGGTGGAAGCAGCGATCCAGGCGCTCGAAAAAGCCGCCGCCTACGGCTATGCCGACATTGCCACGGCGGCAAGCTACGAGCTGGGCGCGGTTTACCAGTCCTTTGCCAAGGCGCTGATCGACTCCGAGCGGCCACGCAACCTCGATGCCGAAGAGGCCGAGCAGTACAACATCCTGCTCGAGGAGCAGGCCCTGCCCTTCGAGGAGAAAGCCATCACCGCGCACGAGGTCAATCTCAAGCGTGTCGGGCAGGGTTTCTACGACAGTTCGATTGCCCAGAGCGTGACTGCGCTGGGCCTGCTCTCGCCGGCCAAGTACGGCAAGCGCGAAGTGGGAGGAGACAGCTATGACACGCTCAAGTAAGACACTGCTGGGCCTCGTCGCTGGCTTGGTGCTGGCCGGTTGCGCTGGAACACCTGCGGTCAAGCCGGATCGCCCCGGCGCTGCTGGGCCTGCGGCATCCCGCCCGGTCAAACCGGCAGCCACTGCGCCAGTCAAGGCACCTGATGTGCGCAAGGATGCGGCTGGCCAGTTCGAGGACGCACTGGCGGCCCTCAAGGCCAAGCGCCTGCCAGAAGCCCGCGCGGGATTTGAACTGCTGGCAAAAGAGCACCCGGAGTTTTCGGGACCGCTGACCAATCTCGGGATCCTCGATGCAAAAGCCAATGCGCGCGATGCGGCGATCAGCGATTTCACCCGCGCAGTAGCGGCCAACCCGCGCAATGCGGTGGCACTCAACTGGCTTGGAATCCTCTACCGCGAGGGCAAGAACTACCCGCGCGCCGAACAGTCCTACCTGAAATCGCTGGCACTCAATCCGGACAATCCGGCGGTGGTGCTCAACCTCGCCATCCTCTATGACCTCTACCTCAAGCAGCCGGCGAATGCGCTCAGCCGTTACCGCGACTACCAGCGCATGACCGGCAACCGCGAACTGAAAGTCGCCGCCTGGATCAAAGCGCTCGAAGCCGCCGCTGCCCCGGCAACTGCAGCACCGGCCACGCCCAAGACATGACAAACACTGCTTTTTCCATGGCCTTGCTGCTCGCGGTCAGTGCCCTGCCAACAGCGGCCTTCGCACAGACTGCGGCCACTGCCGAAGAACCGGCGGTGAAAACGCCTGGCGATGGCACCACCGTGGTCGGCGACCGCGAGTCGCCCATCGGCCTCTACATCACCCCTTGGCGCAACGATGCACCGGAGGCCGAGCTCGATCGCCCAGCCCGTTTCCTGGAAGAGCAGTTGCTGCCCATCGACGCCGACGTGTTCCGCCGCCAGCTCGAGTACTACAACACCATCACCGACCATCTCCGCCCGCAGAGTGGCGCTGCCGCACCCAAGGCCAAGTAAGCGTTTACTGCTGATCCCTTTTCACCCTACGCCACATGCTCAATAAGGAAACACAATGAATCCCCTCGCCTCGATTGCCAACTTTTTCCAGGCTGGCGGCCATTTCATGTATCCCATCCTCGCGGTGGCGGTGATTGGCCTCGCCATCGCCGTCGAACGCGTGATCTACCTGATGCGCGCCAAGTCCGAAAACCGCCGTCTGTGGTCGGAGCTGATCCCGCTCGTCAATCGCGGCGACCTGGCGGCCGCCGAGGGTGCGGCGATGGCTTCCGACTCGCCCATCGGCCGCATCTTCGGCCACGGTATCGCCCGCACCCGCAGCAGCAGCAAACGCGACGAAGTGGAAATGTCGATGGAAGAGAGCCTGATGGAAGTCACCCCCCTGCTCGAACGCCGCACCCACTACCTCGCCACCTTTGCCTATGCCTCGACCCTGCTGGGCCTGCTGGGCACGGTCGTCGGCCTGATCAACGGCTTCGCGGCGGTCTCCAACGTCAACCCGGCCGAAAAAGCCGACCTGCTCTCCAAGGCTGTGTCCGAGGCCATGAACTGCACCGCTTTCGGCATCGGTGTGGCTGTGCCCCTGCTGCTGCTGCACGCCCTGCTCTCTTCGCAGACCAATGACCTGATCGACAATCTCGAAATGGCGGCCCTGAAATTCTTGAACGCTCTCGGCCTCAAGAACTAAACGGTTCAGGACGAACTCAAGATGCATGGACTTTCCCGCAAGGCGCGCGCGGTTCTGCGCCGCGACCGACGCAAGAAGCAGGTCGGCGAGCTCAACCTGGTGCCGATGATCGACATCCTGGTGGTGCTGGTGTTCTTCCTGCTGGTGAACTCCACCGGCGTGTCCATCCTGGGCATCAACCTGCCGGATGAGAACAAAAAGGTCGAGCCAGATCCCAACCGCAAGCCGCTGATCGTCACCGTGCGCAGCGACAGCCTGCTGCTGACCGAAGGTGGCAGTGAACTGGGGCGTTTCGGTTCTGCATCCGAAGGTTACGATTTCAAGGCGCTCAGCGAGCGGCTCCTGACCATCAAAGACGCCCGTCCCGAAGAAACCAGTATCACGCTATTGGTCGAGCCTGAAACCACACACGATTCACTGGTGCAGACGATGGACGCGGTGCGCATCACGCCCGCCGATGGCGGCCGCACCTTGCGAACCTTGTTCCCCAATATCGCACTCGGTGATGCCCCGCCGAGTACCGCTGCGGCAGGTGCAAGCCCATGAGCGCCCATCTGACGCTGCGCGCCAAGCGCCTGATCCGTCGCAACTCACGCAAACCCGGCGTGGTCTCGCTCAATCTGGTGCCGATGATCGACGTGTTCATGGTGTTGGTGTTCTTCCTGCTGGTGACCACCAGCAGCATCGACAACATGCGCAGTCCGCGCGAGCTGAGGCTGCCCACCTCGCTGTCACTGGACCAGCCCAACGACGCACCGATCATCATGGTCACTAAGCAAGCAGTGCTGATACAGGGCGTGCAGGTGATGACTCTCGATGAGGCGGTGGCGGCACCCGCCGGCAAGCCACTGTCGCCGGTACGCGCGGAATTGCTCAAGGTCACGCTGATGTCGGTGCAGGGTACCGACACCGTCGGTGCCACTACGCGCGGTGAGGTCAACATCATGGCTGACCGCGACATCCCCTACACGGTGCTGAAAAAAGTGCTGGCCACCTGCGGTGAACTGAAGTTTGCCCGCATCGCCATCTCGGTCGCCCACGCTGGCAAGCGGGGTGGTAGATGAACGCGGTGATCAGCGACACGATGACCATCCGCTGGGATGGCTACGAGTTTGCCGAAGAGGCTGATCGTCACTTCCGCCGGCTGTTGCTGGTGATCGCGCTGCCCTTCTTACTGATTGCCATATTCAGCGCCCTCTACCGAACCGAAGGCCAGAAGGAAGGCGGTGGCACCTACCTTGCGCCAGCCACGGTCGAGTTGCTGACCGCACCACCCGACGCCGTGAAGGCGGAGGTCGAGGAAGAACCGGCACCGGCGGAAGAAGACGCCAAGGAGCCACCACAGGAATCGGCACCGAAAGTGGCCGAAAAGCCGGTGGATGTGCAGAAGCCCGCCATTGCCGAACCAACCCCCGTGCCGGTGGAAACCGCGCGCGATGTCGCCAAGCGCAGTGGTGTGCTCGCCTTTGCCGACCAGCTCAGCGATCTGCGCAACAAGGGCGATGCGCTCAACAACGACTCGCTCTCACCCAACGTGCTGTCATCCAAGGGTGCTGCCAGCAATGCGGGTGCCAGTGGCGGTGGGGCTGAGTCGGCTGCGCTGGCGGCGGCGGCGTCCGGTTCCAGCGGCATCGGCGGCGCAGGCACTGCAGGCGTGAGCCGCGCGCAAAGTGGACAGGGTCTCGGCAAGCGTCGGACCACCACCATCGACAGCCCTGTTGGTTTTGGGCAGGACAAGTCCAAGGCGGGCGAAGGCGGCACCAAGGGCAAGTCGGGGCGCTCGCTGGATGAAATCCAGCTCACCTTCGACCGCGCCCAGGGTTCGTTCTACGCCATGTATATCCGTGCGCTACGCGAGAATCCGGGCTTGTCCGGCAAGGTGGTACTGAGTGTCACCATCGCCTCTTCTGGCAAGGTGACGGACGCCAGCATCGTCTCCAGCGAGCTGGGCGATCCAGAACTGGAGCGCAAGATCCTCGCGCGCGTGCTGGCGCTCGATTTCGGCCCCAAGGATGTGCCGAGCTTCACCTACCCGAATTACCCGATCCGCTTCCAGCCGCCGAATTAGGCTGGCAAGGGGCACGTAAACCCAAGGAGAACCCGCATGGGCTTTTTGTCCGGCAAGAAGGCACTCATCACCGGCGTGGCGAGCGAACGATCCATCGCCACCGGCATTACCGAAGCCTTTGCGCGCGAGGGTGCGGAGCTGGCCTTCACCTTTCAGGGCGACAAGCTCAAGCCGCGCGTGGAAGAGCTTGCGCATTCGGTCGGTAGCCAGCTGGTGCTGCCGATGGATGTCACCCGCGATGGCGAGATCGATGCAGTGTTTGCAGCACTCAACGATGCCTGGGGCGGCATCGACATCGTCATCCACTCCATTGGCTTCGCCCCACGTGAACTCTTGCAGGGCGGCTATCTGGAGAGCGTGACACGCGAGGGGTTTGCGCTGGCGCACGACATCAGCGCCTACTCCTTCGCAGCGCTCGGCAAAGCCGCGCGTCCCTTGATGCAGGGCCGCGCCGCCAGCCTGCTCACCCTCAGCTATCTGGGTGCCATGCGCGCCATGCCGATGTACAACGTGATGGGGCCAGCCAAGGCCTCGCTCGAAGCCAATGTGCGCTTCATGGCGGCAGAGCTGGGGGCGGAGGGCATCCGCGTCAACGGCATTTCTGCCGGGCCGATCAAGACGCTCGCCGCCGCCGGCATCAAGGGTTTTCGCGGCATGTTGGGCGCCGCGGAAAAAGCCAGCGCGCTGCGCCGCAACGTCACCATCGAAGAAGTCGGTAACACGGCGGCGTTCCTATCCTCCGACCTTGCCTCCGGCATCACCGGCGAGATCGTTTATGTCGACGCTGGCTTCAACATCATGGGCATGAGCCTGCCGGAGTGAGTTAGCGCTTCAGCGCAGGTTGCTCCAGCACACCATCCTCTCCGGAAAGCCTGGCCACCACGATGGTGGCAGAGGAATCGCCCAGCACATTGAGTGCGGTACGGCACATGTCGAGCACGCGATCCACCGCGAGAATCAGCCCGACGCCTTCCAGGGGCAAACCAATCGCGGAGAGGATCACCGCAATCGCCACCAGGCTTGCCGAGGGAATGCCCGCCACACCCACAGCCGTAATCAGCGCGAGTGCAACGATGGTGAACTGCGCCGCGAAGCTCAGGTTCAAGCCATAGGCCTGCGCGATGAAGATCGCCGCCACGCATTCGTACAGCGCGGAACCATCGGTGTTGACATTGGCCCCGATCGGCAGCACGAAGCCTGAGACCCGGCGCGGCACCTTGGCCTTGTTCTCGATGCAGTCCATCGTCAGCGGTAGTGTGGCGTTGGAGGAGGAGGTCGAGAACGCCGTCAGCAGCGCTGGTGCCATCGCGCGATGCAACGCAAAGGCGGGCACCCGAGCCACCAGTTTCAGTACCAGTGGCAACACCACAAAAGCATGGGTCAGCAAGCCCAGCACCACCGCCGCCATGAACACTGCCAAGGGTTGCAACGCGGCCAGACCTGTTTTGGCCACGGTGCCGGTGACGATGGCGAACACGCCGATGGGAGCTGCCTTCATCACCAGTGCGGTGATGCGGATCATGGCCTCGTAGACACCTTTCCAGAATGCGCCTTGGTTATCGCGCAGGCTGCCGGGTAGCTGCGAAAGCGCCCAGCCGAACAGCAGGCCGAAAGTGACCAGACCCAGCATGTCGCCCTTGGCGGCAGCCTCCACCGGATTGGTCGGCACCAGCCGAACGATCACACCCCAAAGATCCTGTGCGCCTTTCTCCTGCACCTGCGTGATGACGGCATTGGCGTCGCTGGAAAGCCCCAGCAAGGGGGCCGCAGGCATGCCATTGACGATGCCCGGAGTCAGCAGGTTGGCCCAGGCAAGGCCAGTGAGAATGGCCAACAGGCCGGTGCCGACGTAGAAGCCAAATGTCAACGCACCCAAGCGGCCGAGGCCACCCTGTTCCGCGCCGCCGATCAGGCCGTTGATGAGCGCCGAGAGGATCAGGGGCACGATCAGCATCTTCAGCGCGTTGAGGAACAAGGTCCCCACTGTGCCGCAGACCTTCAGCAGCGCCTCGGAGTCGCCGAAAAAACTGCCCGCGATGACCGCTGCGACCAGCGCGATCAGGATGCGCCAATGCAGCGGCAGGTTCATGGGCTTGTCACGGTGCAGGTGCCACAGGTGCTTCGGCAGCCGGCAAGGGCTTGCGGTCAACTCCCAGACGCTGTTCGAGGTCGGCACGGAAACTGCTGAACTCCGCACCAGCCAACGCATCCTTGAGCTGCGTGCTCTGCTGCTTGAAGGCGCTGTCGTCGGTTTCCGGCGTGGCGTCTTTCACCTCCGCCAGCGCAATCACCGCGATCTCACCCTTGCCCAGATCGGCAAGCGCTGCGCTGACCTTGCCCGCTGCCGGACGCGGCAAGCGGAACGCGGCATCGAGCAGTGACCGGGACTGGCCCTCGGCATCCCGTCGCAGCACACCAGGTGCGTTGACCGGGCGCTGACGCTCGAGCGCCACGGCAGCCAGTCCGGCACCCGCTTCAATCGCTTTCAATGCGGCGGCGGCTTCGATCCTGGCCTTGTCGGCGGCGCGTGACGTCTTCAACTCGGCACGGATCTGTTCACGCACTTCATCCAGCGCCAGCGTGCGGGCCGCTTCGTATTCCGACTTGCGAAGCACCGCAACCTGGTTGGTGCCGACCGACAGCGGCTTGCTGTTCTCGTTGTCCTGCAGCACTTCATCCGAGAACGCCGCCTGCACCACAGCCGGATTGGCGGTAATGCCCTGGCCATCCTTGCGGGTGAACCAGTCAGTGGTCTCCACCGTGCTGCCAACGGCCTGCGCGACGGCATCGAGTGAACTCGCATTCTCGAAGGCCAGCAGTTCCATTTTTTCGGAAAGCGCCTGGAAACGCTTTTCGGCGTCGGTCTTGCGCCAGCGTGCGAGCAGCTCGGTCTGCACCGCAGGATCCTCGAAGGCCTTGGTAACGGCGGGCTTGCTGTCCCCGAGCTGGATCAGATGCCAGCCAAACTCGGTTTCCACCGGATCGGAAACCTGTCCTTTCTGCAGCGCGAACAGGGTTTCCTCGAACTTCGGTGTCATCAGGCCCTTGCGTACCCAGCCCAGATCGCCGCCACTGGTATTCGAGCCAGGGTCATCCGAGAGCTCGCGCGCCAGTTCGGCAAAGTCGGCCTTGGCATCCAGCCGGACTTTTGCGTCCTGTGCTTTCTTCAAGGCTGCGGACTTGTCAGCACCAAAACTGAATAGGATATGGCTGGCGCGACGCTCCTCGGGTGTCGAGAAGGCATTGCTGTCGGCATCGTAGAGCGCCTTCAGCACGGCGGTTTCTGGTGCCGCTGCTTCTGGCAGCTTGGCAAGGTCGAGGCTGACCAGTTTCAACTTGAGGCGTTCGGGTGACTTGTACCGTGCCGTGTTGCCGGCATAGTGCTTGGCAATATCCTCATCACTGACCGTCATCTGCGGCTCGTAGTCGGCAGCTTTGAAGCTGATGCTTGTAAACACCCTCTCCTGGCGTGCCAGCCGCCAGGCTGCGGCGGCCTCGGCCGGGGTGACAAAGGCGCTGGCCAGCACGCCATCGCGGATCTGGTCGACGCTCAAGCCCTCGCGCAGCTGGCGCTCGAAACTCTGCGGCGTCTGGCCTTGCCGGGTGAGGGCCTCACGATAGCGCTCGGCGGAGAACTGGCCGTTGTCCTGAAATGCCGGGATGACTCGGATGGCATCCAGAATCGCCGCATCCGAAGCGGTGTAGCCGGCCTTGCCAGCGTGCTGCTGTAGGGCAGTTTCCTGCACCATCTCTTGCAGCACCCCTTCGCGGAAGCGAGTCGGTTCGATCATGTCGGAACGAAAGTTTTCGCCCAGCATTTCCTGCAGGCGCTGCAGGCGCTGCTGATAAGCCGCTTCGAGCTGGGCAGTAGTGATCTTCTGATCGCCTACCTTCGCCACGGTGGGGTCGGCACCACCACCCTGGAAGGTGTCAATGCCAACAAAAGCAAAAGGAATGGCGATGATGCCGATGATGACCCAGACAATGGGACCACTCATGCGTTCGCGGATGGTCTGCAACATGTTTTATTACCGCAGTGAGAGCAGCTGTTGATAAAAGGCACAAAGCAAAAAGGCGCTCATTGAGAGCGCCCTTTCGATGAAGATGTGGCGGAGCGGACGGGACTCGAACCCGCGACCCACGGCGTGACAGGCCGTTATTCTAACCAACTGAACTACCGCTCCACTAAAGCTTACAAACTTGCAAATGGTGGGTGCTGACGGGTTCGAACCGCCGACCTGCGCCTTGTAAGGGCGACGCTCTACCAGCTGAGCTAAGCACCCGCACGCAACGACTTGTTGGTCGGCGGGAGCCTACTTCCGTAAAGCGTCCCAGCGAGTCGACTACTTTATCGCATCCTTCAATGCCTTACCAGCCTTGAAAGTAGGATTTTTGCTGGCGGCGATTTTCAGCGGCGCGCCGGTCTTCGGATTGCGGCCGGTGCGGGCAGCACGCTTGCGCACGGCGAAGGTGCCGAAACCAACGAGCGAGACCTTGTCGTTTTTCTTGAGTGCCTTGGCGAGCACCTCAACGAACGAGTCGAGAGCGCGACCGGCATCAGCCTTGGAGAGCTCGGCTTTGTCGGCGATGGCATTGATGAGTTCAGATTTGTTCATGAGTCAGAGTTCCCCTCTTGGAAAGGCTAGCGAGTAGCGGTTGACAGTCCCTAGAATGAAGACCGCTGCCTTCACTGCGGTGAGGCTTGCAGCGAATGGCAGCGGCGGAAACCTTTATAGCAACTGGCTTTGCAGAGCGTCAACCACAGCGCTGTGGACGATGGCTCGCTGCCGGCCTCGCGTTTGATGGCCGTGCAAAAGTCAAGTGCTTTTTTGCATGTGTTCTGGAGTACTCCTGAAGCCGCTTGCTGCGTTGGTGCTTCAGCGATTTGAAAGCCGCAAGCAAGCTGCGCGGCACAACAATTTTTAGGGAGTGGTTCGATGCTTATTCATTGCCTGCGCCAAGGCGCAATTGGCCGATGCGGTTTTGCTGTTGTGCTTGCCGTTTTCGCTTCTGCCGCGATGGCACAGGAAGAAGCGCCCCTCGCCACCATTGCCGTAGAGGCGCTGCCGGCCACAGCAGCCACATCGGAGAAAGGAGACACCAAGCTGGAAGCTGTGCAGGTCACCGGCTCACGCATCAAACGCGCAGACGTGGAGAGCGAGCAGCCGGTGGTGCGACTCACCCGCAAAGACCTCGACCGCACCGGCCAGACCACCATCGGCGAAGTCTTGCAGACCCTACCGGCCGCAGGCTCCGCGCTCAACACCAGCATCAACAATGGCGGCACCGGTGCGACAGAAGTCGACCTGCGCAACCTGGGCTCCAACCGCGTCCTGGTGCTGGTCGACGGCCATCGCTGGATCAGCGGGCTGCGCAGCCTCTCGACAAACTCGGTCGATCTCAACACCATCCCCTTCGCACTGGTGGAGCGTGTGGACGTGCTGCAGGATGGCGCCTCGGCCGTCTACGGCTCTGATGCGGTCACCGGCATCGTCAACATCATCACCAAGAAGCGCTTCAATGGCCTGAACGTCTCCAGCCAGTACGGAGCTTTCACTCAGGGCGACGGGCAGCAGCAGTTGCACACCATCAGTGCGGGCAGGACTTTCGGCGAGTGGTTCGGTGGCAGCGATACCGCCCTGTTCGGAGCTTTCAGCTTCCAGGATCAGAAAGCCGTTTTCGCCAAGGACCGCAAGCGCTCGCGGGTGCCGCGCATCAATGCCGGCCCGACGCGGCAGTCCACCTTCACGCCGGAGGGCCGCGCCCTGTTTGTCGCTTCATCGACTACGGTGATGCCGCAGAACCTCGGCACCACCAACTGTCCCAACCTGGGGCCGGGCATCGCTGAGGGTGCGGTCAACAGCGAAACCCCTGTCGACCTCCCCGCAGAAGCGGGAGGCGGCAACGTCACCACACTCCCCAACCCGATGGTGACGACCCCGCCGGCAGCGGGCAACACCCCAGGCGTGAACCTCTGCGACATCACTCGCGTGGCCGGCAGCAGCGGTGATTCGACTGCGGACTATCGCCGCTATTCGGGGGCGACCGATTCCTACAACTTTGCCACCACCAATTACCTGACCACGCCGCTGCGCAGCTACAACGGCTATCTCTCACTGGAACACGCCTTCAACGATGCCATCCGCTTCAGCGCGCAGGGCCTCTACAGCCTGCGGCAATCCAAGCAGCAGCTGGCGCCGCAACCGATCTCCATCGGCGACATCGGCCCGATCATCGGTGGCCTGATGCCGGGCTCGCTGCAATCATTCAACCAGGCCACCTTCATCCCGGCCTCCAGTCCTTTCAACCCGACGCGCGGCAACAGGGGTGGCGAAGGGCCGCAGGACATCGGACGGCTGGTTTCCGGCGGCACCGCAGGCGGCAGCAACACCGATCCCTGCATGGGCACGGGCAGTGATCCCACCGGCTCAGGCGAGGTGCCTTGCGGGCCGGCGGGCGCACTGTTCTACAGCGGCGCGGTGCTGCGCCGCATCACCGAGGGCGATCCGCGTATCCAGCGCCAGAACGTGCCGACGCGCTTCGGCCGCATGGGTTTCTCAGGCGATTTTGGTCTTGCCGCGCTGGAATCCATCGAGTGGGAGCTGGGCTACAGCTATGGCGTCACCAGCCAGTCGCAGACACTGTTCAACAACTACCGGATGGACCGCATCCGCAACGCCATTGTCGGCAACTATAGGGAAGGCGGCATGTTCGGCACCCGTGAGCAGCAGAACATCCCCGACGACGTGCCGCTCTGCGTCGCACCCTGCGTGCCACTGAACCTGTTGGGCGGCGAAGGCAGCATCACGCCGGAAATGCTCGGCTACATCCTGTACGACGGCCACAGCAACACCCGCCAATCGCAGAGCGACCTGTATCTCAATCTTTCCACGACGGTGCCTGTCAGCTGGCTGCCCGATGCCCTCGGTATCGCCATCGGCCTGGAACGCCGCACCAGCAAGTACACCGACAATCCCGGTCTCGAACAGATCAACGGGACCACCAGCGGCCTCACCGCCGACCCCACGGCGGGTGCGATCACCGCCAAAGAGGCTTTCGCCGAGCTGGACATCCCCTTGCTTAAGGACCAGCCGCTGCTCCGCTCGCTGGGCCTGAGCATTGCCGGACGCCTTTCCGACTACGGCGAGTTCGGCAAGGCCAATACCGGCAAGCTGGGTCTGCGCTACAAGCCCGTCGATGACCTCTTGGTGCGCAGCACTTTTTCCACTTCGTTCCGTGCGCCCAATACCGGCGAGTTGTTCCTGAGCAATGCCGGCAGCTTTCCGGCGTTGACCGACCCCTGTGCTGCACCTGCCGCCGACAGCGTGGCGGAGACCAACTGCACCAATGACGGCATTGCTCCCTACACGCAGACCGTCGTGCAGTTCCTCTCGCCGTTCACGGGCAATCGCGATCTGAAATCGGAGAAATCGCACTCGCTCACCGCCGGCATCGTCTTCAGCCCCAAGTGGCTGCAGGGCTTCGACATGAGCGCGGACTACTTCCAGATCAAGCTCGACAACTTCATTTCCCCGCCGGGGGCGCAGTTCATCCTTGACCAGTGCTACGCCACACCCGGGCGCGCGTTCTGCCAGTTCGTGGCGCGCAATCCCAACAATGGGCAGCTGGCGACCGTGACCAACAGCTTCCAGAACTTCCCGTCCACGGAAACCGCCGGCATCGACTTCTCTGTCAACTACGCGCTGCCGACCAAGAACACGATTCTCGAGGCGCTAGGCAAGTTCAAGATCGCCGCCAACGCCACTTTCCTGAGCAGCTATGCGCAATCTGTGCTGGGTAGCGACGGCACCTCGATCACCCGCACGGGCTATGCGGGCACACGCAGCGACGACATCGGCCAGCCATTGCCACGCTGGAAGATCAATCCGGCACTGCAATGGAACAACGGCCCCTGGAGCGGCACGCTCAATACCCGCATCATCTGGGGCACCGAAGAACCCTGCGATGACGGCATCGCACCCACGCTGGTTGAACAAGGTCTGTGCTCTGATCCGACTGCCGTCAATGCGCTGGGTGATCCCGCACCGAAAAACCGCATCCGCTACGCCTGGAAAACCGATCTTCAGGCAGGCTACAACGTGCGGGCCTACAAAACCCAGCTGACGCTGGGTGTGCAAAACCTGTTCGACAAGGATCCGCCGATCTCCTATTCGGCTTTTGCCAACAGCTTCGACTCCTCGTACTGGGTGCCAGGGCAAATGCCGTATCTCAATCTCAAGAAAGATTTCTGACTTGGGCTGCAACCCACAAAAAAGCCCCGCAACGCGGGGCTTTTTTAATGGCTCGCTGGTTCAATGCGCGCGCGGGTTTTCATCCACCACAGCTGTGGCCGCGACAGGCACCGGGTCAATGCGGGGCACGGGCTCGCGCTCGAGGGCCGTCTTCAGCACTTCCTCGACCCAGCGCACCGGCACGATATTCAAGCCAGCCTTGATGGTGTCGGGGATGTCGGCCAGATCCTTCACGTTTTCATGCGGGATGATGACGGTCTTGATGCCGCCGCGTTGTGCGGCCAGCATCTTCTCCTTCAATCCGCCGATCGGCAGCACCTCGCCACGCAGGGTAATTTCGCCGGTCATCGCCACATCGGCGCGGATCGGAATGCCGGTGAGCACCGACACCATCACCGTGCACATGGCAATGCCGGCGCTGGGGCCGTCCTTGGGAGTGGCACCTTCCGGCACGTGCACGTGCACATCCTGCTTGTCGTTGAAGTTGGCATCGAGGCCGAGTGATTGCGCACGCGAACGCACCACGGTGTAGGCGGCCTTGATCGACTCCTGCATCACATTGCCGAGTGAGCCGGTCTGCGTCACCACGCCCTTGCCGGGGGAGAGTGCCGCTTCAATGGTCAGCAGCTCGCCGCCAACTTCAGTCCACGCCAGGCCCGTCACCTGTCCGACCTGGTTCTTTTCTTCGGCGCGACCGTAGCGATACTTCTGCACGCCCAGGTAGGTATCGATATTTTCAGCCGTGACCTTGACGCTCTTCTGCTCTGGATGTGACAGCAGTTGCTTGATGACCTTGCGGGCAATCTTGCTCACTTCGCGTTCGAGATTGCGTACGCCCGCTTCGCGCGTGTAGTGGCGGATCATCGCCATGATGGCGTCGTCTGCCACTTCCAGCTCACCCGCCTTCACGCCGTTTTTCTTGAGCTGTTTCGGTGTCAGATATTTCTTGGTGATGTTGAGTTTCTCGTCCTCGGTGTAGCCGGGGATGCGGATCACTTCCATGCGGTCGAGCAAGGGGCCAGGGATGTTGAGCGTGTTGGCGGTGCAGACGAACATCACGTCGCTCAAGTCCACCTCGACTTCGAGGTAGTGGTCCTGAAAGGTCGAGTTCTGTTCGGGATCTAGCACCTCCAGGAGAGCCGATGCCGGATCGCCGCGCGAGTCGTGGCTCATCTTGTCGATTTCATCCAGCAGGAACAGCGGGTTCTTCACCTTTACCTTGGCGAGGTTCTGCACCAGCTTGCCGGGCATCGAGCCGATGTAAGTGCGGCGGTGGCCACGGATCTCGGCCTCATCGCGCACGCCGCCCAGCGACATGCGCACGAACTTGCGGTTGAGCGCTTCGGCGATCGAGCGACCCAGCGAGGTCTTGCCGACACCCGGCGGGCCGACGAGGCAGAGGATGGGACCGTTGAGCTTTTTCACGCGCGCCTGCACGGCGAGATGCTCGACGATGCGCTCTTTCACTTTTTCCAAGCCGTAATGATCTGCGTCGAGCTTGGCCTCGGCGATGGATAGATCAAGACGCTCCTTGGTCTTCGCTTTCCAGGGCACCTGCGTCAGCCAGTCCAGATAGTTGCGGACGACTGTCGCTTCTGCCGACATCGGCGACATGGTTTTCAGCTTGTTGAACTCGTGGCGGGCCTTTGCCTTGGCGGCTTTCGGCATCCCGGATTTCTCGATCTTCTTCGCCAGCTCTTCCTGCTCGTTAGGCGCGTCCTCGCCTTCGCCCAGCTCTTTTTGAATGGCCTTCATCTGCTCATTCAAATAGTACTCGCGCTGGTTCTTTTCCATCTGCTGCTTGACACGGCCACGGATCTTCTTCTCGATCTGCAGCACGTCGATCTCGCCTTCCATCTGGGCCAGCACCAGCTCCAGGCGCGACTTGGCATCGCTCGCCTCCAGCACCTTCTGCTTGTCTTCGAGCTTCAGCGAGAGGTGGGCGGCGATGGTGTCGGCGAGACGGCCTGCGGCATCCATTGCAGTGAGCGAGGGCAAGAGTTCAGCGGGTACTTTCTTGTTGAGCTTGGCGTACTGCTCGAAAGTGGAGACCGCCGAGCGCATCAGCGCGTCGATCTCATGCTCGCTGGCACCGTCTTCCGGCTCCGCCAGAGGCTCGAAGCGAGCGACCAGGTGATCGCCCGGTTCCGTGACCTTGATCACGCTTGCACGCTGGCCGCCTTCGACCAGGACCTTCACGGTGCCATCGGGCAGCCGCAGCATTTGCAGGATGCTCGCCAAGGTGCCGACGCTGTAGAGATCATCCACACCCGGTTCGTCGGTGTCGGCAGACTTCTGTGCAACCAGCAGGATGCGCTTGTCGTCCTGCATGGCGGCAGACAGGGCGCGCACGGATTTTTCACGGCCCACGAACAAGGGGATCGCCATGTGTGGGTAGACGACGACATCCCTGAGGGGCAGCACAGGGGCAATATTGGAGTGGCTCATAAGGGGTTCCAGTCTTCGATTCGATTATGCCGAATGGGTATTGGATTGCGGCAGTTGCGGTGGATTCAAGCCTTGAGACAGCTTCGCCAAGCAAAAGCCCCGCTTGCGGCGGGGCTTTGCAGATCAAGCGGATTGCTTGGCCGGCACATCCTTGTTCTCGTAGAGGATGATGGGCTTCGAGTCACCCTTGGCCACGGCCTCGTCCACCACCACCTTGCTGACGTTCTGTGTCGACGGCAGGTCGTACATGGTGTCGAGCAGGATTTTTTCGAGGATGGTGCGCAAGCCGCGCGCACCGGTCTTGCGCTCGCGGGCACGCTTGGCAACCGCCATCAGTGCGTCTTCGCGGAACTCCAGGCTCACGCCCTCCATCTGGAACAGCTTCTGGTACTGCTTCACCAGCGCGTTCTTGGGATCGCGCAGGATGGCGATCAACGCGCGTTCGTCCAGTTCGTCGAGCACCGCCGCCACCGGCAGGCGGCCGATGAACTCCGGAATCAGGCCGAAGCGCACCAGATCATCCGGCTCCAGGTGTTTCAGGGTGTCGTTGAGCGCGCGGGCGTCGGACTTGGACTTGACCTCGGCACCGAAACCGATACCGCCCTTGTCCATGCGCTGGTGGATGACGCGATCCAGACCTGCGAATGCGCCACCACAGATGAACAGGATATTGGCGGTATTGACCTGCAGGAACTCCTGCTGAGGATGCTTGCGGCCACCCTGTGGCGGCACCTGGGCGATGGTGCCTTCGATGAGTTTCAGCAAGGCCTGCTGCACGCCCTCGCCCGACACATCGCGGGTGATCGAGGGGTTCTCGCTCTTGCGGGCGATCTTGTCGATCTCGTCGATGTAGACGATGCCGCGCTGGGCCTTCTCGACGTCGTAATCGCACTTTTGCAACAGCCTGGAGATGATGTTTTCGACATCCTCGCCCACATAGCCGGCTTCGGTCAGCGTGGTGGCATCGGCGATAGCGAACGGCACATCAAGCAGACGCGCCAGCGTTTCGGCGAGCAAGGTCTTGCCTGAACCCGTCGGCCCGATCAGCAGGATGTTGGACTTGGCAAGCTCGACATCGGAAGTCGCCTGCCCCTTGGTGGAGAGCCGCTTGTAGTGGTTGTAGACCGCGACCGAGAGCACCTTCTTGGCCTGCTCCTGTCCGATCACGTACTCATCGAGCACGGCGCGGATTTCGGTCGGCTTGGGCAGACCCTTGATCTGCGGCTTCGCGTGCACTTCTTCCCGGATGATGTCGTTGCAGAGATCGACGCACTCGTCGCAGATGTACACCGACGGCCCCGCAATGAGCTTGCGCACCTCATGCTCGGACTTGCCGCAGAAGGAGCAATACAACACCCGCCCGTTGCTGGAACCACGCGCATCTGCACTCATTGAACGTCCTTATGCCTCCGCACCAACCGTGATCGCGTTATAGCACGCGGTCACAGCACTGCAAAACCGCTGAAATACCACTGCAATTATTGTGCTCAGGCGGCGGCCGGGGTGACAGCGCGGCTGGCAATGACGCTGTCGATCAGACCATACTCCTTGGCCTCGGGCCCAGACATGAAACGGTCGCGCTCCATGTCACGCT
This sequence comes from Nevskiaceae bacterium, assembly GCA_021731445.1. Lineage (GTDB taxonomy): Bacteria > Pseudomonadota > Gammaproteobacteria > Nevskiales > Nevskiaceae > Stagnimonas. The sequence continues at coordinate 28,958 of JAKFXK010000022.1, forward strand.
CGATGCGTTCGAGCGGCTGGCCGGTGAACTCACAGTAGAGCTTGTTGAGCTGCTCGCGCATCTTGAGGATTTCCCGCGCCTGGATCTCGATATCGGTCGCCTGTCCCTGGGTGCCGCCGGAAGGCTGGTGGATCATCACGCGCGCATGCGGCAGCGTAAAGCGTTTGCCCTTGGCACCGGCGGCGAGCAGGAACGAACCCATGCTGCAAGCCTGGCCGATGCAGAGCGTCGACACATCCGGCTTGACGTAGCGCATGGTGTCAAAGATCGCCATACCGCTGGTGATGACGCCGCCCGGCGAGTTGATGTAGAGGCTGATGTCCTTGTCCGGGTTTTCCGATTCCAGAAACAACAACTGTGCCACCACCAGGTTCGCCATGAAATCGTCGATCGGGCCGACGAGAAAGATCACGCGCTCCTTCAGCAGGCGCGAATAGATGTCATAGGCACGCTCACCGCGGGCAGTCTGCTCCACCACCATCGGCACGAGATTGGATTGCGGGTTGTAGGTCATGGCGTTCCTGGCAAGGGGAGAAATACAAAAGCGGCCGTGCGCATCAACGCCCGGCCGCCTGGATGAAGGACATCTAGCTATCAGGCTGCGGCCGGTGCCTGGGGATTCAAGAGCAATTCCAGCGATAGCGGCGTGTCGGTGATGGTGGCGCGGGCCACCAGTGCATCAACCACCTGGTCTTCCAGCACCACGGCCTTGAGGCCTTGTAGCAGGTCGGGACGCGAACGGTAGAACTGCTTGACCTGCTCCGGCTCCTCATAGTCGGTCGCCATCTCATTCAAGGTCTGTTCGACTTTTCCGGCGTCCAGCGTGATGTTCTGGGACTTGATGACCTCGCCGATCAAAAGACCGAGCGCGACGCGGCGCCTGGCAGTGGCCTCGAACAACTGGTCGGGCAGCAGCTCTTTCGCCTTTTCAGGCTTGATCTTGCCCCCCGCCTGACGATCAAGCCCCATGCGGTTGGCAGCTTCCTCGCGCAGGCGCGGCAGCTCCTGCGCGATCAGGCCCTGAGGCACGTCGATGGGGTGTGCGGCCAGCAGTTGGTCCAGCACCTGGCCCTTGATGCGACCCTTGGTGGCCTTGCTGCGCTCGTTCTCCAGCGCCGTACGGCTCTTGGCACGCAGGGCCGCTTCGCCGTCACCGGCTTCGACGCCGTGGGCTTTCAAAAACTCGGCGTCATCGAGTGCGGGCAATACCACCGCTTTGACAGTTTTCAGGGTCACGTCGAATTGTGCGGCCTTGCCTTTGAGGGCTTCGGCGCGGTAGTCGGCGGGGAACGTCACATCCACCGTGAACTGCTCACCCGCCGCATGGCCAACCATGCCTTTTTCAAGTTCGGGCAAGAACTGGCCGGCGCCAATCTCGAAACTCACGTCATTGCCCTTGCCGCCCTGAAACTCCTCGCCATCCATCTTGCCGATGAAGTCCACCGTGACCTGGTCAGTCTCGATGGCAGCGCGGCTGACCTCTGAAAAACTCTTGCGCGCACGGCGCAGGTTCTCGATCAGGCGGTCGACATCGGCTTCGGTGATTTCCACCACTGGGCGATTCACGGCGAACGTATCGAGCTTGTCGAGTTTGATCTCGGGATAGACATCGAAATGGGCGGTGTACTCAAAGCCTGCGGATGAGTCGCCAGCAATCTCGATGCGCGGCTGGCCGGCCGGCTGCACCTGCGCCTTGTCGAGGGCCTCCGGGTAGGTTTCACTGACGAGGTCGTTCATCACTTCGTAGCGGGCTGCATCTCTGTACTGCGCTTCGATCACCTTCATCGGCGCCTTGCCGGGGCGAAAACCCGGCAGCTTGGCACGCGAGGCAATGCGCTTGATGCGCGCGGTGACGGCCTTTTCCACGCGCTCGGCGGGGATCTGGACACGCAGGCTGCGGGCGAGGCCGGTTTGGGATTCGAGGTGGACTTGCATGGTGTTTGAGTGAGAGAGGATGGCCCTAGGGAGTGTTGACATATGAATGATCGCAGCGTTGCGAGTCAAAAAGCCGCCCGGCGAGGCGCGGCCCGCTGGCTGTGGTTGTTCCACAGCCGAGGGTCGCAACGAAGCCCGGCGGCTTTTTGGCCGCAACCCTTCGGGGCCGGACTGTTTTTGGGCATTGCAGCGTCACGAGGCTTGCGAATGGAGCAACCATTCGCTGCGCCTCGTTCCTTGCACTGCCCAAAAACAGCCTTCGGCCGCTGCGATCATTCATATGTCAACACTCCCTAGATGTGGCCTGCGAAAGGCGAGACTCGAACTCGCACGGGTTGCCCCGCTGGAACCTAAATCCAGTGCGTCTACCAATTCCGCCACATTCGCGGGGCGCGGAGTATAGCAGCGCCCCGCTGATGGTTTTTTGGCCTGCCGCCGCCTTTGCCCCGCGCTTTCCACGCAGGGGCAATCTCTGGTCATTTACAAATGCGAACAATTAGCATTAACTACGAAAACCTGCCGCCAACCGATGCACGCATCCCATGACCACTCTCAGTCTGCAACGCCCCGGCCTTTTCAATGCACTGACCCCTTCGCTGGGTCTCAGCCGCAGCACGATGCAAGCGTCCAGCAAAACCCGCTTGCGCAGCGAAGACCTGTTCCGCAACGGGGCCGAACTCATCATCGAGCACCGTGGCGAGGAATACCGCCTCAAGCTCACCCGCAACGACAAGCTCATCCTCAATAAATGATGTGGTTGTGGGGCGCGGCGGCAATAATGCCGCCATGTCCCGCCACCACCGCACCCTGCTAGCAGGATTCACCTTACTTCTCGTGTCCGCGTTGCTAGCACTGGCGCTGGGGGCATCGGCACTGACGCCTGCAGAGGTGTTTCAGGCTTTGACCGGCAGCGCAGGCATATCAGCGGACTGGATGCGTGCCGTGGTGCTGGATGTGCGCCTGCCCCGGTTGCTGCTCGCCATCGCCATCGGGGCCAGCCTGGCGCAGAGCGGTGTCGTATTACAGGCCCTGTTCAGAAACCCGCTGGCCGAGCAAAGCCTGCTCGGCATTTCCGGCGGTGCGGCACTGGCGGCGGCAGCTTGGTTGGTACTGGCACCCAGCATCAGCCCCCTCATCGGTGATGGCCTCGCAAGACTGGCGCTGCCTGCTGCGGCCACCACCGGCGCGCTGCTGGCTGGCTTCGTGGTGATTCGCCTCTCGCGCACTGGCGGCTTCACCGACATCGCCACCCTGCTGCTGGCCGGCATCTCGATCAATGCGCTGGCAGGCGCAGGTATTGCCTTGTTGCAGACCCTTGCAAACGACGCGACCCTGCGTGACCTCACGCTCTGGCTCTACGGCAGCCTGGGGCGTGCCGGCTGGGCTGAACTGATGATCGGCCTGCCACTGCTCGCCGCCATTGCCGTCTGGCTGCCGCTGGAGGCGCGCGCACTGGATGCCCTGCTGCTGGGCGAGGCTGAAGCCATGCACCTCGGCGTGCAGATCGAGCCACTCAAGCGCCGTCTGCTGCTGCTGGTCGCCCTCGCCGCCGCGACTGCTGTGGCCATGGCCGGCATCATCGGCTTCATCGGGCTGATCGTGCCGCACCTCTTGCGCCGGGTGCTGGGGCCGGGGCACCGTCTGCTGCTGCCGGCAGCAGGCCTCTTGGGCGCCAGCCTGCTGGTGCTGGCCGATACCGCTGCCCGCACCTTGTTCGCGCCGCTTGAAGTGCCGGTGGGCGTGCTCACCGCGCTGCTCGGCGTGCCGCTGTTCCTGCTGCTGCTGCGCCAGCGGGGTGCAGGATGAACTTGCTCGTCGCGCGGGAGATCAGCGTCCATCGCGCGGGGCATACCCTGCTGTCGGCAGCAAGCCTCGAGCTCGCTGCCGGTGAACTGCATGTGCTGCTGGGGCCCAATGGTGCCGGCAAATCGACCTTGCTCAAAGCGCTTTCGGGGCAGTGGCCGACCCAGAGTGGCAGCATCACCCTGTCGGGCACGCCGCTCGCCAGTCTCACGGCACTGCAACAGGCCCGCCAACGGGCGGTGCTGCCGCAGCACGATGCCCTGGCCTTTGGCTTCAGCGTGCTGGAACTGGTCACGTTGGGCCGCCATGCCGCCATTCGGCAATCGGCCTCGCAAGAGCAGCAACTGATCGACGCCGTACTCGCCGCCACCGACATCGCACACCTCAGGGATCGTCACTACCCCACTTTGTCCGGTGGCGAGCAGCGACGCGCGCAACTGGCGCGCGTGCTGGCGCAGATCTGGGATCTGCCACAGCCGGTACTGTTGCTGGACGAACCCACCCATAGCCTCGATCTCGCACACCAGCACAGCATGATGTCGCTGCTGCACACACTGACTGTGCGTGGCTTCGCGGTGCTGGCCAGCCTGCACGACATCAACCTGGCGGCCGCCTACGCACACCGCATCAGCCTGTTGAAGGCAGGCCAGCTCATCGCCACCGGTACACCGGCCACCGTACTGGACCAGAAAGCCCTGCAGAATCTCTACGGCGAAGCTCTCGATTTCATCGCCGTCGAGCACAATGGCAGCCGACAATGGCTGCTTGCCCACGCGCCCAGCCGCTGAAATGTGCCGCCCTTCGCCGGGCACGAAACAGCCGCTGCCTCAGGCTATGATGTGTCACTTGCACAATCCGCACTAAGCGCCTGATCTGACGTCCCTTCCACGCCCCAACCGAATGGCCAGAGCCAATACCACCAGGGCGCGAGAAACCAAGCGCGGCAAAGCGGCCGAGCTGGGTGCGACACAAAGTCTGCAATTCAAGCTCGGCGCACTGTTCACGCTCGCGCTGTTGCTGTTGGCCGCTGGTGCTTATCTGGCCAGCCGCACGCTGGTACAGGAAAAGCTGCTCGACCAGAACTTCCGCTACGAGCAGGAAGCCGGCTTGCGGCTCACCGCCGATCTGCGTGCCCTGATTGCTGACGCGCAGGCGCTGGCCGGGGTGCTGGCCAACCTCGCCGCCGACCCTGACTTGAGTCTCGACCAACTGCACAGCGTCGGCCCGACACTGCTGAAAAACCGCCCCAGTGCAGCGCTTGTCGCCAGCCTCGGCATCTGGCCCGAACCCAACAAGCTGCCAGGTGCGGGCGAACGCAGCAGCCATTACTGGATGCGCGATGCCAGCGGCGAGCTCAGCGTGCGCAACGACTACAACGATGTGCGCAGCGCGCCGTATTTCCGCGAACGCTGGTACACGCCGGTGCGCTTCCTCAATCCCGGCCGGGGCTTGTGGACCGACCGGCGCGTGGAACCCTTGCTCAGCCGCCATGTGCTCACCTTCGCGGTGCCCATCCTCCAGGGCAGGGACTTTGCCGGCGTAGCAACCGTCTCGCTCGATGCCACGTTGCTCAACGAGCGTTTCGCTACGCTCGCGGCAGAGTCGGATGGCTATGCCCTGCTGCTCGACGGCGGCGGACGGCTGATCGGCCTCTCCACTGCCGCCCGCAGCAAGCTTGGTGAGAAAGCGCCACTCGGCACCACGCTCGGCAGCCTGGCCCAGTCGGTGCCCAGCTATTCGCCACTGGCGATTGCCGCCTTCAAGCGCCGCGAGACGCAGCGACAGGCCATGACACAGTCAAAGCTCTACGACGCCAGGCAGGTCTCGGAGCTGAAAGATGGCAGCCGCGAACTCTCGCGGCAGGAGGCCGATGACATCCTCACCGGCATCTGGTCGGCGGAACTACCCAGACCCCTGCTGTCGGGCGGCGAACGCGATGCGCTGGAGGTCGACCCGGTGTTGGGCGAACCCGCCTGGGCATCGATCTTCGACCTGCAGAACCCGGCCTGGACACTGCTGCGCGTCACGCCCGCCAACGAAGGCATGGCGGCGGCGAGTTATTTGTTCCGGCAATCACTGGTGGTGACGCTGGGGCTGGTGACGCTCACCCTCGTGCTCGCTTTCTTTGCCCTCAGGGCGCTGGTGATCCGCCCCTTGCGGCAAATGATCGATCAACTTGCGGGCAGCCACAGCATTGAAGACGCCCTCAACATCGTGCTCGATGCCTCCGCGCGCAACGAGGTGGGAATACTCGCGCACTGGCAGAACGAGCGCATCCGCCAGTTGCGCGAGGCGATGGACATGAGCCGCGCCGCCAAGTCGCAACTCAGCAGCGAATCGAATGAACGACGGCAGGCGCAGGAGCAGCTGGCGCGTACTCAGGAGCGCGCCGCACTGGCCCTGCAATCGGTATCGGATGCGGTGGTCACCACCGACGAGCACGGCCATGTCGAGGATATGAACCTGGCCGCCGAAACCATGACCGGCATGACCCTGCGCGAATCACGCGGCCGTGCATTGACCGAGATCGTCCGCCTGCGCGTCGATGATCTCGACGGCCACCAGAACCTGGCCCTGCTCGCCATCGAGCGCGGCGTGCGGCTTGACTACAAAGGCGGCGTCACCTTGGAACCGATGACCGGTGGCACACGCGAACTGGTGCTCAACGGCTCGCCGCTGCGCTCGCACGGGCGGATGGTCGGCGCGGTGCTCGCCTTCCACGAGATCAACCACCGCGATGCCCGTGAAACCAGCGAGATTTTTGCCAGCGCCAGCCGCCATCAGCAGGACTTGCTGACGGGCCTGGGCACTCGTGCGGTCTGCGAGCGCCGCCTCACCCTGCTGATCGAGCAGGCCCGTGTCTCCGGCCTGACCCACGGCCTGATCTATCTGGATGTCGACTACCTCAAGCGCATCAACGACGGTGGCGGTCAATCCGCCGGCGACGACGTGCTGGTGCGCGTGACCGAAACCCTGGCGCAGGCAGCACCGGCCGCCAAGGATGTCTACCGCATCGCCGCCGACCAGTTCGTGGTGGTGGCGGAATCACTCGACGCTGACGGGGTGGTGGCGCTGGCCGAACAGATCCGCGCGCGGCTGGCGGGCACGCGTTTTTACTGGGAATCGCGTTACTTCAGCGTCACCGCCAGCTTTGGCGTGCTGCTACTCGACCGCAATACCTCCACGGCGGCCGAGGCCATCCGCCGCGCCGACGATGCCTGCGCCGCCGCCAAGCGCGCGGGCCGCAACAATGTGCAGGTCTACGATCCGCGCATGGACCGCGTCGGTCGCATGGTGGACGACGACACCTGGGTGCGCTGCATCCGCCGCGGCCTGTCCGACGACCTCTTTCACCTGCGCACACAGTGGATTCTGGCCGGCAAGGACTACGCCTCCGAAGGCCAGTGTTATGAAATGCTGCTGGCGCTGGAAGACGAGGAAGGTTTCTGGGCCTCACCCGCAGCCTTCATGCCGGTGGCTGAACGCCATCACCTGACGACGGCCATCGACCGCTGGGTAATCTCCCACACCCTGCGCCACATGGAAGACAACCCCAGCGTGGTCGAGTCGATGGCGTTCTGCTGCATCAACCTCTCGACCGCGACGCTGGCGGAGCCCGAGTTTCTCGACTTCATCACCGGCTGCATCGAGCGCTATCCGCAGTTCGCGGCCAAGCTCTGCTTCGAGCTGCGCGAGCCGAGCCTGGCTGACCATCCGCGCGAAGCCGCACTCTGCTGCGACGTGTTGCACCGCATCGGCTGCCGGCTGTCCATCGATCATTACTTTGGCCGCAACCTTTCCGACCTCACCCTGCTGCGCAAGCTGCCGGTGGATTTCGTCAAGCTCGATGCGCAGGGGTTCAAGAACCTGGCTACCGATGCGGTGGAATACATGCTCGCCGAGTCGATCTTGCGCATCGTCCGTCACCTGCGCCGCCGTGTGATCGTCAACAACATCGACGACCCCACCATGATGGAAACCTGGCGCAAGCTGGGTGCGGACTATTTCCAGGGCTATGCCTTTGCCAAGCCCACGCCAGTACCGTTCCTGGCACCGAACTGAAAACCGTCAGCTCTAAACCTTTGCCCTGAACGCCGCATCTCAAGGCGCAAGGTCAAGGGAGAGCACGATGAATCTCGAACAATTTTCGCTGAAGAATCCGGCAGCCATCGTCGCGGCTGCCTTGCTGGTATCCCTGTTTGGCTGGATCGCCCTGGCGCGGCTGCCGATACAACTCTTGCCGGACACCCGCCAACCCCAGCTGTTCATCAACGTCGGCTGGCGCGAGGCCGCCCCCAACGAGGTCGAGGAAGCTCTCATCGAGCCAATCGAGGAGGCGATGCGCGGTCTGCCCGGCATGAAGGAGATGCGTGCCAATGCCGGCCGCGGCTTTGGTGGTGTGGCGCTCACCTTCGACATCGGCACCGACATGACGCGTGTGATGCTGGATGTGGTCAGCCGCCTCAATACCCTGCCGGCGCTGCCGCCCGATGCCGACGAGCCGCAGGTGTTCGGCGGTGACAACTGGCAGGGTGCGAATGCGGCCTCGATGCTGGTGCGGCCGCTGCCCGGCAACGATGTCGCCGACCCCGCCTCGCAATACCAGAAGCTGATGGAAGAAGTCGTCGAACCGCGCCTCGCCCGCGTCCCCGGCATCTCGCGGGTGAACCTCGAAGGTGGTCGCCCGCGCGAGGTGCGCATCGCTTTCGATCCGCATCGGCTTGCGGCATTCGGCCTCACTCCAGCACGCGTCGCCGAGCTGGTGACCAGCGCCCGTGATGCCTCCGCCGGCTTCGTCAATGTCGGGCGCCGGCAGTTCACGGTGCGCTTCACCGGCAAGGAGCCCGTCGCCGAACTCGGCTCGCTGATCGTCGGCTGGTCGAATGACCGGCCCCTCTATTTAAAGGAGGTCGCCGACATCCAGATCGCCTATCAGGACGCACGCGCCTTCACCTACCGCAACGGCGTGCCCGGCTACTACATCACCGTCAACCGCACCTCGGAGTCGAACATCGTCGAGGTGCTCGATGGTGTGAAAGAGGCCATCGTCGAGCTCAACGAAGGCCCGCTCGCACAAGAAAAACTGGTGATGGACCTGAGCTGGGACGCGAGTGTCTACGTGCGTCGCGCGGTCTCCTTCGTGCAGGAGAGCCTGATCATCGGTGTGTTCCTCGCGGTCGGCGGTCTCTGGTATTTCCTGCGCGGGCCGCGTGCGCTGCTGGTGCTGGCCGCGACCATCCCACTCTCACTCGCTTTCGCCATCATCACGCTGGAGCTGCTCGGCCGCACGCTCAACGTCATCTCGCTGGCAGGCCTCGCGTTTTCCACCGGAATCGTCACTGATGCGGCGCTGATCGTGCAGGGCAACATCCTGCGCTACGTGCAAGAGGGCCGCAGTGCCGTGCAGGCCACACTCGACGGGGCGCGCGAGGTGATCCCTGCCCTGTTCGCTTCCATGCTGACCAGCGTGGCGATCTTCCTGCCGGTGCTGTTCATGCAAGGGCTCGAAGGCCAGCTCTTCAAGGATCTCGCCATCACCATGAGCGTGTCGCACGCCGCCTCGCTCCTGGTGGCGATGACGGTGATCCCTGCTGCCAATCGCTGGGCGCTGGCCAATGGCGTGCCCGCCGACAGCCACGAGCACTGGTGGAACGGCATGGCCAACATGGCAATGCGCGCCACCGATGCACCCGCTGCGCGCGTGGTCTGGATCGTGCTGCTGGTCGTCGGCGCGACCGCGTTCACTATCCTGATGCGGCCGAAGCCCGACTATCTGCCGGTGGCGCCCACCGAAAATGTCTGGGGCAATTTCCGCCTGCCGCCGGGCGGCAATCTCGAAACCTTCAAGGCCGAGGTTGCACCGCTGGTCATCGAGCGCCTCAAGCCGTACTACGAGGGCGACAAGGAACCCGGCATCAAGTACTACAACTTCTCGGCGTGGGCCGGTGGCGGTGGCGGCGTGATCGTCGCCTACGCGAAAGACCCGGAGAAAACGCAGGAAGTGGTGAAGCTGCTGAAGGATGAAATCCTGTCCGGGCTGCCGGATGTCGCCGCCTTCGCCAACCGTGGCTCACTGCTCAACGTCGATGGCAACAACGCCCGCGAGATCCGCCTCTGGCTGCAGGGCCCCGATCTCGAAGGCCTGATGGCAGCGGCCAAAGTAGCCGAGCAGGAAATCCCCAAGGCCATCCCCGATACCTTTCCGCAGCCCTATCCGCCGCTGGAGTTCAGCCAGCCGGAGTTGCAGCTCAAGCCCGATGACTGGCGCATCTCGCGTGCAGGTCTTGATCGCAACGCGGTGGCGCGCAGCTTGCGGGCCTACACGGGCGGCCTCTGGGCGGGCGAGTACTTCGATGGCAACGAGCGACTCGACATCATCCTCAAGGGCAGCGAGTGGAAGAGTCCCGAAGAGCTGGCAGAGCTGCCGCTGGTGACACCGAACGCGGGCATCCAGACCATCGGCGAACTCACCACCCTCAAGACCACCGTCGGCCCTGCGGAGCTGGCGCGCATCAATGGCAAGCGCACCATCACGGTGGGCTTCGAGCCGCCGGAGAACATGAGTCTTGATGAAGCCATCAAGACCATCAAGGAAAAAGTCGAGCCGAAAGTGCGCGCGGTGCTGCCGGAAAACGCACAGCTCACCTACGCCGGCAGCGCCAATGACTTGCAGCTCGCGCTGAAAGCGATGGCGCAGAACTTCGCCCTGGCACTGCTGATCCTGTTCGCGCTGATGTCGGCCCTGTTCAAGAGCGTCTGGGACAGCTTCCTGGTCATGCTGGTGATCCCGGTCAGCATGGCGGGCGGCATCGCGGCGCTGAGATTGCTGGGACTGGTCGGCTTCCAGGCGCTTGATCTGTTGACCATGATCGGCTTCATCATCCTGCTCGGCCTCGTCGTCAACGCGGCGATCCTCCTGGTCGATCAGACCCGCGCCCGCGAGCGCGCCGGTCTCTCGCGCACCCAGGCCGTGCATGAGGCTCTACAAACCCGCGCGCGGCCCATCGTGCTTTCCACCCTCACCGCCGTGCTCGGCATGGCGCCGCTCATCCTCATGCCGGGGCTGGGCAGTGCGGTGTATCGCGGCCTGGCAGCAGTGGTCGCAGGCGGCATGGTGATGGGGACGATATTCACCTGGTTCCTGATGCCTGCACTGCTGCGCATTGGTGCCGCTCGTGTCACTGCCGAAGAACCCGCTCCGACTTACTCCATCGAGACCGCACCATGAAGCCTGCCGTCCTCCTGTTGCTCGCCGTATTCGCACCTGCCCTCCATGCGCAAGGCGCGCCGCCGCCGGCCGCCGCCGTGAAAACCGCCAAGGCCGAGCTGCGCGCCATCGCCCCCAGCGTCACCGTCACCGGCGTGGTGCAGTCGCGCGCAGCGGCCGACCTCGCCGCACCCGTTGCAGGCCGCCTGCTGTGGGTGGCCGAACCCGGCACGCTAGTGAAGGCGGGCGATGTGGTCGCGCGCTTCGATCTCGACGAACTGCAACTGCAACGCGCCGAACAAGCGGCTCGCGTCACGCGCGGCGAAGTGTCAGTCAAGTCCGCCGCCCGCGAAGCCGAGCGTCTGCGCGCCGCAGGCACGGCCGTCTCGCGCCTGCAACTCAATCAGGCGGAAGACCTTCGTGACTTGGCGAAAAGCGATCTCGACATCGCCCGCGTCACCCTGCGCCAGACGCAGGAGCGTCTGAGCCGCGCCGTGCTGCGCGCGCCGGTGGCGGGTGTGGTCAGCGAGCGCATCAAGCGCCCCGGTGAGGAAGCGCAACGTGGCGAGGTGATTGCGCGGTTTGCTGACACCGGCAATCTTGAACTGCGCCTGTTCCTGCCGTTGCGCCATGTGCGCGCGATCAGTGCCGGCACCGCCGTGAAAGTGGTGAGCGCAGGGGGCAACAGCAGCGCCGGCATGGTGCGCGCGGTGGTGCCGGTGGGCGATGCACGCTCGCAGTCCTTCGAGGCGCTGGTGGACGTCGCCAGCCTCAAGCCACAGCCCCCGGTCGGTGAGACGCTGCGCGTCGAACTGCCGCTGGAAGCCACCCGCAATGCCTTGGTGGTGCCGCGCGACGCAGTGGTGATCCGCACTGAGGGCAGTGCTGTGTTCCGCCTCAAGGATGGCCCCGTGGTCAAGGGCGTGGCAAGCCGCGTCGCCGAACGTGTGCCGGTGCGACTGGGTGTCGCCGATGGGGCTTATGTGGCGGTTGAAGGCGCGCTCGGCCCAAACGATGAGGTAATCGTGCGTGGCGCGGAAACGCTTGCCGATGGTGCGACCGTGCGGGTTGTCGATCTGCGCAGCGCGGTAGCAGGTGCGATGCAACCCACAGAGGGCTGATCGCCATCGGCGGAGAGGGAGTGACAGACTAGGGGGCATGCCGACCCCAGCGCCCAACAGCCGCGACCCTAGCCTCGATGGCCTGCGCGGTCTTGCTGTGACGCTGGTGATTCTTTACCACCTCAATCTGGTCGGCATGGGTTGGGTGGGTGTGCAGCTGTTTTTCGTGCTCTCCGGCTTTCTCATCACCCGGCAATTGCTGGCGCTGCGCGCGCAGCCGCTGGGCGCATACCTCAAGACGTTTTATGGGCGCAGGGCGCTGCGCATCTTCCCCGCCTATTACCTCTATCTGCTGCTGTTGCTGGCCTTTGCCTGGGCAATGCCCACGGAACAGCGCGAGGCCGTCACCTCGCAGTGGGGCTATGCGGCAAGCTACAGCTTCAACTGGCTGGGGATGACCCGTCACCACGAGAAAACCTGGTTTCTGGACCATCTCTGGTCGCTCGCCATCGAGGAGCAGTTCTATCTGCTCTGGCCCTTGCTGCTGTTCTGGCTGCCCCAGCGTGCAGTGCCGCGCCTACTGCTGGTGCTGGTGCTGGCCGGGCCGCTGCTGCGGCTGGGCTTGCGGCTGATCTGGCCGCAGTTTTCCTTTGCGGATCCCGATGCCCTTGGCTATGCCATCGCGGTCTGCACGTTCTCGCAGCTGGATGCCTTCGCGCTGGGCGGCTGCCTGTGTTTTTTTGGCAGCGGGCTCAAGCGCTTGCGGTATCCCGGCCTGTTGTTGCTGGCCGTGTTGCTGCTGCTCTGGCTGGCGGGTTGGCTGGTCAATGGCCCGGGGCTTGAGCCGATGCAGCGGCATGGCGCGTTTTTCACACTCGGCTATCCCAACACGCTGCCGGTGGCGGGGCAGTGGCTGTGGGGCTATTCGGCGGTGAATCTCGCCTCGGCACTGCTGATTGGCCTTGTCGTCCATGCGCGATGGGCGAGCGGATTCTTCCGCCTGGGGTGGCTGGTGCAGCTGGGGCGTGTCTCGTACGGGGTGTACCTGCTGCATTTTCCGCTGGCGCACCTCAGCAGTCCGGCCGTGCGGCACCTGCAGGTCTGGACCGGTCTTGATCCCACCCTTTGCGTGCTGCTCTACACGCCGCTATATCTCTGTTTGCTGCTGGGCCTGTCGATGCTTTCTTTCGAGCTGTTCGAGCAACGCGCCCTGCGGCTGAAAGAGCGCTGGTTTCCTGCATCTACAGTGCAGCGTTAGCATCGACGGCATGAACACCCTGCCCCGACTGTTGCTACTCGCGCTGCTGCTGACCCTGGCCGCCTGCAAGCCCAGGCCCGCACCCAGCGCACACACGCTGATGCTGACGCCAAAAGACTTTGCCGCCATCGCCAGCATCGAGACGGTGATGGAAATCGACGACGACCCGAAAGCCGCAGAAGGTCCGGCAAACGAGGACATGCGGCAGTTCGGCATCATCAGTTCGGGCCGCTACCGCTATCACCTCAAGGCCCCGGATGGTGGCGTCTACAAAGTCCACATCGTGCTGTTTGCCAACGAGGCGCGGGCAGTGAAAGACTGGCAGGGGCGGCATCGCCCCGAAGCGCTCGCTGCCACCAGCCCGCTGCCGCTGGACAAGGTACGCGATAGCGAGGGCTGGATTTATCCCAGCGCCGGCAAGGGCGAGATGTCCGCTGTCAGGGTGGGCCGTGCAGTGATCGAAATCCAGGCGCGCGGTGCGCCGGCCGCGCTGGCCCCGTTCAGCCGCGCCATCGCGAAGCATGCGTCTGGCGTTCTGCGCAACTGATTGCTGGCGCCGGTCATCCAAACCATGATTGCCGCGTTAAAGTGACATCACATAAATCATTACCCTGCGCGTTCAGCGCCGTCCGGTGGAGACCGTCCCCATGAACCTTCTTCAATCCCCCAACCTGCGTTTTGGCGGGCTGCTGACTTTCCTCGGCCTGTCTTCGCTGGCGCTGTTGACCAATGCCTCCACCCCGGCGAGTCACGATGTGACTGTCCCCACCACCGCCGGCCAGACCGTGGTGGTGGAGTGGACCGGCACTATTCCCGCCGGTGCCGCCGGTGCGAGCAACACCTGCCCCCCTGGCCCCGCGTCTGACTCGCACATCGTCAACCTCACTGCCCCGGCCGGCGTCTATGACTCGGTGAACGTGACAGCTACGTTTCACATCGAGTGGGACGATACCGAGCAGGACATGGTGCTGACCGTCAACAAGGGTGGTACTGCCGTCGGCTCCAGCGACGGCGGCGACCCGCAGGAAAACGTCGCGGCTGCCAATCCCACATCCGGCACCTTCACAGCTCTCGCCTGCGCCTTTCTGGCCACTGCCAATACGCCCTACCGCGGTACGCTGACGCTGACGGCAAGCTCCAAGACCGGTGGCGGCGGCGCAGCATCGCCCGATGCCGGCCCCGGCGATGCCAGCGGCCTGCCGCCGCGCTTCCACCTCTACGCACCGGACTACCCGAAGCTTGGCTTCGGCATGTTCGGCGGCGAAGCCACGGTTGATGTCAACTGGAAGACCGGCAGCATTTTCTATCTGGGATTTCTGGAAACCCTGCGCCTGAAACTGGATGACGCCACGTCGCCCGCCAAGCAGACCTGGGAAAAGATGGCGACCGTCGCCAGCAGCAAGGTCACTTCCGACCCGATCCTGGTTGGCGACCGCGACACCGGCCGCATCTTTGCCATGCAGCTGTTGCTGGGCCCCGGCAGCAGTGCCATGGACTACACCGACAACGACGGCGTGACGTTCACCCCCGGCATGGCAGGTTCGGCGCTGCGCTCGGGTGCCGATCACCAGGCGATGGATGTCGGCCCCTACCCTGAAGGCACGCTGATCCCGCATCCCCGCTATGTCAACGCGGTGTATTACTGCTCGCAGGATGTCGCCCAGGCTTACTGCTCGCGCAGCGATGATGGTGGCGTGACGTTTGGCCCCTCATCCCAGATCTACTCGCAGGGTAACTGCAACGGCCTGCACGGCCACGTCAAGGTGGCGCGCGATGGCACGGTCTACGTGCCCAACTCCAAATGCACGCCGCTGGGCGGCGGCGCAGGCATCCTGAGCAGCCGCAATGCCGTGATCGTGTCCGAAAACGCCGGCCTGACCTGGCAGGTGCGCTTCGTCGGCAACACCGTCAGCGGCGGCGGTGCGGATCCCGCGCTCGCCAGTTCGACCGATGGCACGGTCTATCTCAGCTACGTCGACAGCAACTTCAGCCTGCACATGACCAAGTCCAGCGACAAGGGCGTGACCTGGACCGAAGACGTCAACATCGGTGCCCTGGCCGGCATCACCAAGGCCGAGTTCCCTGCCGTGATTGCCGGCGACCCCGACCGCGCCGCCGTGGCGTTTTTCGGCAGCACCCTGCAGGACGACTCCAACCCCGAAGCCGATACCGGCTACGCGGGCGTCTGGCATCTCTACATCGCCACCACCTACGACGGCGGCAAGACCTATCACGTCGTCAATCTCACGCCCAACGATCCGATCCAGCGTGGCCCGATCTGCGGCGCCAACTACTGCCGCAATTTGCTGGACTTCTTCGACGCCGCGATTGACGCCGATGGCCGCATGGTTGTCGGCTACGAGGATGGCTGCATCGGCGGCTGCGTCACCGGCAACATCAGCCAGTATTCGGATCAGGTGGTCATCGCCCGCCAGTCCGGCGGTCGCAGTCTGTTTGCTGAAAAAGACATTACCGAGCCGGTCAAGGCCGGTGCGCCGCTCGTCAGCGGCTACCGCACGGCCAATTTCGCCTATCTGGAATGGCCCGCACCTGACACGGGCGGATCGGCAATCAGCGAATACCGTCTTTATCGCGGCAGCAGCAGTGGTGCGCTGACCCTCCTCAGCAAAGTTGGCAAGGGCGGCCAGTTTGTCGACAAGACCCCACCCGCAGGTACCGCGTACTACCGGGTCAGCGCCGTCAACGCCCAGGGCGAAAGTGCGATGGGCAACGAACTCGCACTGGCCGTTGGCGACAATGCACCCACGCCGGAACTGGCCTGCACACTGCCGGGCCTGAAGGCTGCCATCGACGCCACAGGCGAGGCCGAGGCCGTCGCACCCGCATTCCGCGATATCCGCGAAATGTATGTGGCCGAGCCTGAGAACATGCCGGGCAAACTGGTGGTCTCGCTGCGCATCACCCAGGCTGCCCCTCAGCAAGGCGGCAATGATTTTTACCTGTGGTTCTACGGTGGCCAGAAAGACCGCACCTGGCGTGGCCGCATCGGCAGCGATGCGATGCCCTTGCAGTACTGGGACGGCAAGGTCGTAGCGACCGACGATGGCATGGACCAGCAGCGCTCCTACACTGCCGCCGGCAACCTCGAAGCCGGCTCTGGCTTCACCAGTGATGGCTTTGTCCGCTTTGTGCTCGACAAGGCCAAGCTGGAGCTCGACACCGGCGACACCATGGCCGCCATCAACGGCCGCAGCCTGCCCGCCACGCGCACCAACAACATCCTCACGGAGGAAGCCGGCTACTTCGACTACAAGCTGCAGGGCAACGACTACTGCGCGAAGGGCGGCATCGTGCTGCCGCCGCAGGTGGAGCCGCCCCCTGGCGGCGGGTCGGTAACGCCGCCGCCGCCACCTTCCGGCAGCCCGCCACCGGTCGTGGGAGCGCCACCAGCCAGTGACGCCGGTAATGCGACAACCGGAGGCCGCTTTGGCGGCGCGCTGGGTCTGCTGCTGTTGCCGCTGCTGGTGCTCGCTGGCTTCCGCCGTCGCAAGTCGAAACGGCAAAGTGTTTGATCGGTAAGCAAGCCGCAGCCTGCTCATACAGGCTGCGGCTTTTTTATGGCTGCGAGCCGCTGATCTGGACCACGCGCAGCTGCACGCTCTCGCTGCCGTTGTAGCGGTTGACGGACAGCTGGTAGGCGAGTTGCACAGCATGGCCTGCGGCGATGACGCGCCCAGCTCCGCCGAAATCCACTGCTTCCACCGCCGAGCCGCCCGCAAGACGTAGCTGGTAGCGCACATGCTGCTGCTCGCTGCCCATCAATCGCACGCTAAGTACGCTGAAGGCGCCCTCGAACAGCGGCTCCTCGAAGCCCTGTCCCCAAGGGCCTTGCTGTTCGAGCAGTTGCGCAGTGCCCAGCGAGAGCTCGCCGGCTTGCAAGGGTCCATCTGTAAACTGCATGCGTTGCAAGGCGGCAGGCGGCAGGGTACGGCGGCAGAGGGCATCGAAGGCCGTGCTGAAGGTCTGGTAGGCCGCTTCAGGCAACGTCAGTCCAGCCGCCATCGCATGGCCACCAAAGCGGAGGATGAGACCTGGATGGGCGGCATCCACCGCTGCCAGCGCATCGCGCACATTGAAACCCGCAATGCTGCGCGCCGAGCCTTTGAGAACGCCCGGTTCTTCGGCCCTGGCAAATGCGATGGCGGGGCGATGGCGCACTTCTTTCAGCCGCGAGGCGACGAGGCCAACGATGCCCTCGTGCCAACTCTCATCAAAGGCACACACACCGACGGCACTGCTGTCGGCGGTAAGATCGAGTGCGTGTTCTGCCATCTCGGTGGTACGGCTGCGGCGCTCGCGGTTCAAGGCATCCAGCTGGCGTGCGAGCGGCCTTGCGGCATCGACACTGTCAGCCAGCAGGCAGTCGATGCCGGTGCCCATGTCGTCGAGCCGGCCCGCGGCGTTGAGGCGTGGGCCGAGCACGAAGCCGAGATCACTGGCGCTCAAGCGTTCGCTGGCACGGCCTGCGACTTCGAGCAGCGCCATCACGCCAGGCTGTGCACGACCAGCACGCATCCGGCGCAGACCCTGTTCGACCAGGATGCGGTTGTTGTAATCGAGCTGCGCGAGATCGGCGACGGTGCCAAGGGCAACGAGATCGAGCAGCGTGGCGAGATTGGGTTCGCTCGCCAGTGCATTGCGTCTGCGCAGCTCCACCCGCAGCGCCAGCAGCAGATAGAACATCACGCCCACCCCTGCCAGCGCCTTGCTGGCAAAACCACAGCCGGGCTGGTTCGGATTGACGATGGCATCGGCGGCGGGCAGCTCCGGCCCTGGCAGATGGTGGTCGGTGACGATGACGGTCAGGCCGAGGGATTTGGCGTGCGCGACACCGACGAGGCTGGCGATGCCATTGTCCACCGTCACCAGTATTCCGGCCCCCTGGGCGACGGCGACATCGACCAGCGCGGGCGACAGGCCGTAGCCCATGCGGAAGCGATCCGGTACCACGTAGCCCAGCTGTTTTGCACCGAGTGCCTTGAGACCGAGCAGGGCGACGGCGACGCCCGTCGCACCATCACAGTCGTAGTCACCCGCGATGACGATGCGGCGCTGGGTGGCGATGGCATCGGCGAGAAGGTTTGCAGCTTGCGCGATCCCTTTCAGCCCCTCGGGTGGCAGCAGGTTCTTGAGTTCCAGCGAGAGCTGCTGCGCTTGCAAGCCGCGCGCGGCGTAGAGGCGGCGCAGCAGCGGTGGCAGGTCAGGTGGGAGTTGCTCGAAAGTCAGCAGCGGGCGGCGGTGCAGCGTCAGCGGGGCAGCAGTCATGGCGTGATTATGCGGGCTGTGAATAGCTGCCATGCCTCAAGATGCCGCTGGATTTGCAGCCAAATGGGGCGCCGCAACGTAGGCTCAACATCACAACCCGATACTTGCACCTGTGTCCGCCCTGTCATTCGCCACAACACATTCCCCCGCACCACAGCGCTGGCTGCGCGGCTATGGCCTGTTCGCGGCCTTGAGCCTGCTCTGGCTGCTGTCCACCTTCAGCGCCTTCTGGTTCGACAGTCTGCTGGCCTGGTCTGCCGGCCTGCTCTATGTGGCCTACGACACCTGGCTGATCGGCTACGTCGCCTGGCAGACACGCCACCTCAGAGCAGGCGATGGGCCGGTGCGGGTGGCGGATGCACCGCCGCTTGGCATCCTGGTGCCGGCACGCAACGAGGTCGCCGTGCTGGCCGCCACGCTCGACCCGCTGCTGGCGCAACTGGCACCCGGTGACAGCCTGTTGATGGTGGACGATGGCTCCACCGACGGCACCCGCGCACTGCTGGCCGCCCGCTATGGCGTGGCACTGCCGGGCCATGGTCTGGCGCGCTCCACCACGCACGGCCAGCTGCAAGTGCTGTTCAAGCCCAACAGCGGCAAGGCGGACTCGCTCAATGCAGGCTGGCAGCGGCTGGCGCA
Organism: Nevskiaceae bacterium; assembly: GCA_021731445.1. Classification (GTDB taxonomy): domain Bacteria; phylum Pseudomonadota; class Gammaproteobacteria; order Nevskiales; family Nevskiaceae; genus Stagnimonas. The sequence continues at coordinate 48,147 of JAKFXK010000022.1, forward strand.
GGGAGTGATCGTCACCATTGACGCCGACACCCGGCTGGACAGAGGTGCGCTGGATGGCTTTCGCGCGGCCTTTGCGGCAGAGCCTCAGCTGGCGGCCGCCTGCGGCATCCTGCATCCCACCGGCACCGGCGGCTTGCAGGCGAAGCTGTTCGAACTGTTTCAGCAGTTCGAGTATCTGCGTGCCTTCCTGTCGCGGGCGGCCTGGATGAAAAGCGATGCGTTGCTGCTGGTTTCCGGCGCCTTCGCCGCCTACCGGCGCGAGGTGCTGGTGCAGATCGGCGGCTTCGACCCCAAGTGCCTGGTCGAGGACTATGAATTGATCCACCGCCTGCACCGCCATGCCCACGAGCAGGGTCTGGACTGGCGTGTGCGGGTGCTGCCCGGCCCGCGCGCCACCACCGATGCGCCGGCCGACATCCCCGGCTTTCTGCGCCAGCGGCGGCGCTGGTTTGCGGGTTTTCTGCAGACCCAATTCGCTTACCGGCATCTGCATGGCGATGCGCGTTACGGCAGCGTCGGGCGGCTGATGCTGCCGGTGAAAGCGGTGGATACGCTGCAACCCATATTCGGCATCACCGCCTTTGTGCTGCTGATCGCCTTCATCACCGGCGGCGCGCGCGTCGCCCCGCTGGTGCTGACGGTGATCGGCAGCAAGCTAGTCATCGATTTCGGCTATCACTTCTGGGCCTTGCGGCAATACCACCGGTGGCTGGGCACGCCGGTGCCAGGCCTGCTGTGGCTGCGCGCGATAGTGGCGACGCTGGCCGAACCTTTCAGCTTCCAGCTGCTGCGCCATGCGGGTGCGGCCTGGGGCTGGTGGCAGATACTCACCGGACGCCGCGACTGGGCGCCGCAACGCCGCAGCCTCACCATGACAACAAGGGAGACACCATGAACCGCTACGTCCGCCGCACCCTCATCACCCTGCCCCTCTGCCTGTTGACCCTGTCTGCCCACGCCGCCACCTATGAAGATGGCGTGCGCTTCAAAAACCAGCAGCAGCTGCCCAGTGCGGCGGCAGCCTTTGCCGAAGTCGCCGCCCGCGAGCCACGCAATGTACTGGCGCGCGAGCAGCTGGCCATCGTGCTGGGCTGGCAGAACCGCTTCGATGAGTCCATCGCCGCCTGGCGGCAGGCCATCGCGCTGGCCCCCGACAAGGCCGACTATCACATCGGACTGGCGCGGGTGAATTACTGGAAAGGCAACCGCAGTGCCGCACTGCAATCACTCGACACCGCCTTGCGCCTTGCGCCCGGCAGCACCGAGGCACTGAAGCTGCAGGGCGATGTGCTGCTGGCTGACAACCGTCCGGCCGAAGCCCGCAGCGCCTATCAGCGCGCGCAGCAGCTCACCCCCAGCGATGCCGAGATCGCCACCAAGCTCTCACGCATCGTCGAGCCGCTGCTCTGGCGGCTGGATGCGGGTTTCACCTACGACGACTACGACAATTTCCGGGGTGCGGAGAACAGCCGCTTCGTGCAGCTGGGACGGCGCGTCGGCAAGGGCGGCAACGTGCTGTATGCGCGCTACGACGGCTTTGCCAACTTCGGCAGCCAGGATGATGGCCTCACACTCGGTGCCTACTGGTTGCCGCACCCGAAACTGCTGCTCAACCTGGAAGCAGGCCTGACTCTCGGCAACGCCGACTTCCGCCCCGACACGCTGCTGCTCGCCAGCGGTGAATGGTTGCTGGACTTCTTCGTGCAGCCGCTGTTCGCCTTCCGCTATCTCAAGTACGACAACGGCACCGTGACGACCTTACAGCCCGGCCTGCGCCTGCCTTTCACCGGTGGCAACGTCGAGGCACGTTATGGCATCACCAACAACATCAGCGGCAGCAGCACCGGCGTGTTCTCCGGCAAGCTGACGCTGGAACGCGAGGGCTACACGCCCTACCTTGCCTTCACCACTGGCAGCGAGGCGCTGCCACCGCAGGCAGAAGCCGACATCACCATCTTCGGCGGCGGCGTGGCCTTTGATCTCTCATCACAGTGGGGCGCGCGGGTGGACTACAGCTACGAGGATCGCAAGGACATCTACAAGCATCACGCCATTGGCGCGGGGCTGACGTACAAGTTTTAGCGCAGCTTGCCGATGATGATTCTCACCGCAATGCGGTGAGAATCGCCTGCTCCACTGCACCACGCTCGGCGGCGACCTGGATCAGGCCCTTGAGCCCGCCCTGAATCACGATGTCAGGGTCTTTCAAGCCATTGCCGGTCAGCGTGCAGACCACAGTCGAACCCTGCGCGATCTTGCCTGCCGCAATGTCGCGCAGCGCGCCGCAGAGCGAGGCTGCTGACGCAGGTTCGCACCAGATGCCTTCCTTCTCCGCCAGCAAGCGCTGGGTGGCAAGGATCTCGGCATCGGTGCATTCATCGAACCAGCCGCCGGATTCTTTCTGCGCTGACCAGGCGTGATCCCAGGACTGCGGATCGCCGATGCGGATCGCCGTCGCCACCGTCTCTGGATTGGCGACACGCCCGCCGCGGAGGAAGGGCGCAGCACCCGCTGCCTGATAGCCCGCCATTTTCGGCAACGTGCTGCTGAATGAGTCCAGCGAATAGCCCGTCATGCTGGCCGTGGCCTTGCGGCCAGTGGCTTCGACATAGCCCATCCAGTAGGCGCTGATGTTGCCGGCATTGCCGACCGGCAGGCAGTGATAGTCAGGGGCTTTGCCCAGGGCTTCGATGATCTCGAAAGCAGCCGTCTTCTGCCCTTGCAGGCGATAGGGGTTGATGCTGTTGACGATGGCCACTGGCGCGGTTTGCGCAACCTCTTTCACCAGCCGCATGCCGTCGTCAAAGTTGCCCTGGATTTGCACCACCACCGCGCCATGCACGACTGCCTGCGCCAATTTGCCGAGCGCGATCTTGCCATCCGGAATCAGCACGAATGCGGTGATGCCCGCGCGTGCCGCATAGGCTGCCGCCGCCGCGCTGGTGTTACCCGTGCTGGCGCAGATGATTGCCTTGCTGCCTTCATGCACAGCCTGCGTGACAGCCGCGGTCATACCGCGATCCTTGAAGCTGCCCGTCGGGTTCAAGCCCTCGAACTTGACCAGGATGCGGCCTTCAAATCCCTTGAGTTTCGGGATGTTGGCCAGCTCGATCAGCGGTGTATTGCCCTCGTTGAGCGTCACGGCTTTCACGTCTGCCGCAAACGGCATCCGTGAGCGGTACTTGTTGATCAAACCTGTGTAATGGGACATGTCAGCTCTTACTTAAAATGCTCTACACGAAGACGCGACGCGCCTTCGCGGACAAAAGGCAGCGCGCACATCTCGGCCATGGCAGCGTCGAAGCGGCTCTCGATCACGCGGCTGGTGATGAGGGCGACGGTGGCGTCTTCGCCGCCGCGCGGCTCTTTCTGCAGGATGGCCTCGATGCTGATCTCGTGGGCTGCGAGGATGCCCGTCAACGCTTTCAGCACGCCGGGTTCGTCGGCGACGCGCAGGCGCAGGTAGTAGCAGCTTTCAATCTGCCCGATCGGCAGCAGCGTCAGCGCGGTGACCGCATCCGGCTGGAAAGCCAGGGCCGGCACTTGATGCTTCGCATGGCTGCCCAGCCCGCGCGCGACATCGACCAGATCGGCGATGACGGCGGATGCGGTTGCATTGCCACCGGCGCCACGTCCGTAGAAACCGATCTGGCCGACGGCGTTGCCGCTGACCACCACCGAGTTCAGCACCCCATCCACTTTGGCCAGCAGGTGGTCGTCCGGGATCAGCGTCGGATGCACGCGCAACTCCGCGCCGGAGTCACTGCGCTTGGCGATGCCGAGCAGCTTGATGCGATAGCCCAGCGTGCCCGCCAGCGTGATGTCCTGCGCAGTCACACGGCTGATGCCCTCGCAGGCCACGCCGCTGAAAGACAGCGGCATGCCAAAGGCGATGCTGGCGAGGATGGTGAGCTTGTGCGCGGCATCGACCCCTTCGACATCGAAGGTCGGATCCGCCTCGGCATAGCCGAGCTTCTGTGCCTCGGCGAGTGCCTCGGCGTAAGGCTGACCCTTCACCGTCATCTGCGTCAGGATGTAGTTGCAGGTGCCGTTGATGATGCCGGCGAGGCTGTCGATGCGGTTGCCTGCCAGGCCTTCGCGGATGGCCTTGATGATGGGGATGCCACCGGCGACGCTGGCTTCGAAAGCAACCGGCACACCGGCCTTGAGCGCAGCGCCGAAGATGGCATTGCCCTCTTCCGCCAGCAGCGCCTTGTTGGCAGTGACCACCGGTTTGCCGCGTGCGAGCGCGGCCAGGATCGCCTCTTTGGCCAACGTGTGGCCACCAATCACTTCGACCACAACATCGACATCGGCATCGCGCGCGATGCTCATCGCATCGGCGACAAGTTTGATGCCATCCATCGTGATGGGCCGTGCTTTGTTGAGGTCGCGCGCGCTGGCGTGCGTGACGATCACCGGGCGGCCGACACGGCGGGTGATTTCAGCCGCGTTTTCGCGCAGCACACTGACCACGCCCTGGCCGACGGTGCCGAGACCGATCAGGCCGACTTTGATGGGGTTGCTGCTCATTCTGCTACGCCTTCATTTCTTTCAAGAACTTCTTGATGTTGCGCATCGCCTGCCGGGTGCGGTGCTCGTTTTCGATGAGCGCAAAGCGCACATGGGTGTCGCCCTCGTGGCCAAAGCCGATGCCGGGGCTAACCGCAACATGCGCTTTTTCGAGCAGCAGCTTCGAGAACTCAATCGACCCAAGCGACCTGAAGGCTGCGGGAATCTCCGCCCAAACGAACATCGTCGCCTTGGGCTTCTCGACTTTCCAGCCTGCGGCATTGAGGCCCTCGCAGAGCACATCGCGGCGCACCCGATACATCTCGCAGATTTCAGCCACGCAGTCCTGCGGGCCTTCGAGCGCGGCAATCGCGGCGACCTGGATCGGCGTGAACATGCCGTAGTCGAGATAGCTCTTGATGCGCGCGAGGGCCGCAACCAGCACCGGATTGCCGACCATGAAGCCAACCCGCCAGCCCGGCATGTTGTAGCTCTTGCTCAGGGTGAAGAACTCCACCGCCACATCCTTGGCACCCGGCACCTGCATCACGCTCGGCGCCTTGTAGCCGTCGAACACGATGTCGGCGTAGGCCAGATCATGGATCAGCCATAGCTCGTTTTCCTTGCAGATCGCCACCGCCTTCTCGAAGAACTCCAGATCGACGCACTGCGTCGTCGGGTTGCCCGGAAAGTTGAGGATGAGCATCTTCGGCTTCGGCCAGCTCTCCTTGATTGCTTTTTCCAGCTCCGCGAAGAAGTCGACATCCGGCGTCATCTTGACGTGCCGCACGTCCGCGCCCGCCAGCACCACGCCATAAGGGTGGATCGGGTAGGCCGGATTGGGGCAGAGCACCACGTCACCGGGGGCGAGCGTGGCAAACGCGAGGTGGGCCAGGCCCTCCTTGCTGCCGATGGTAGCGATCACCTCGGTCTCGGGGTTGAGATCGACGTCGTAGCGATTCTTGTACCACTTCGCCATCGCCCGGCGCAGGCGCGGCACGCCCTTGCTGACGCTGTAGCGGTGCGTGTGGGTGCCGTCCTCGTCGTGCAGCTCCGGCTTGACGTAGTCGCTTTCGGTACCGCGCACGGCGGCTTCCACCAATTTGTCGACGATGTGCTTGGGCGTCGGCTGGTCCGGGTTGCCCATGCTGAAGTCGATCACGTCATCGCCGCGAGCCCGGGCCGCTTTCTTCATCTCACCAACGATGTTGAAGACATAGGGCGGGAGGCGCTGGATGCGCGGGAAATTAGTGTTCATGCGAACTCTCGCAAAGGGTGTTCACGACTCTCTCAAGGGTGGTGGCGCAGGGGTGGGGAAAACAAAGGGCCGCAATTAGACCCTTTAAGCCTGTCGCACTGCAACAAAGTTCACTGACGCGGCAGGTACCCGAGCGGATCCACCGGCTTGCCGTTCTCGCGGATCTCGAAATGCAGGCTGGGCTTGTGCTCCGGCCCCACGCCCAGTTCGGCAATGGTCTGGCCTGCGCGCACGGCGTCGCCTTCTTTCGCCAGACGGCGGCGGTTGTGGCCATAGGCCGAGAGCAAGATGTCATCGTGCTTGACGATGATCAGCTCGCCATAGCCCTTGAGCGCGGAGCCCGAATAGACCACCTTGCCGTCAGCCACCGCCTGCACCGGCTGGCCCAGCTCGCCACTGATGTCGATGCCCTTGCTGCCAGCGGCCATGTTGTAGGTCTTGATGACATTGCCCGCTGTCGGCCACTGCCAGCTCAGCGCTGAATTGTTCTGCGGCATCGGCCTGGGCAATGGCGGTACACCCACCGGCACGGCGGGGATCGCCACCGGCAACTCCGTCACCGGCCCCGGCAGGCTTGGCGTGACGGGCTTGGGCGTGGCGATGATCGGCACTGGCACCGGCAGGGGCCTAGCCAGCACGCCATCGCTGCCAGGTGGCGGGCTCAGGCGCAACACCTGGCCGGCGCGGATCAGGTAATCACCACCGATACCATTCCAGCGGGCCAGGTCGAGATAGTCGATCTGGTGCTTGAAGCCAATGCCATAAAGCGTGTCGCCGGACTGCACGACGTACTCCTCGCTGGTGACAGCACGGCCCGGCACGACGACGGCAGCATCCGGCTGCGAGGGCGGATAGGCGGCGGAATCTTTCTCCCAGCCATAGCCGCAGGCCGTGAGCAGCAGCACGAGGGCAAGGGGCAGTAGAAAGGTCTTCATGGCGCTTTCTCGGTTTTAGGGGACTGCCGGCGCAGCAGGAACCAGACAGCAAACACCAGGGACAGGCCGATGGCGGCATAGCCTAACAAGTGTGTGTAGCCGGTGACGCTACGGATGACCGGCTCGCCCAGGTGGAACCCCAGCGCCACCAGCACCCCGCACCACATCGTCGCCCCCAGCGTGGTGAGCAGTGCGAAGGGCAGCAGCGCCATGCCGAAGGTGCCCGCCGGCAGCGAGATGAGGTGGCGGATCACCGGAATGAAGCGGCCCACGAAGGTGGCCAGGTTGGCGTTCTGCAGGAACAGCCGCTCGGCCTCGTGATACTTGGCCTCGTTGATGAGAAACCATTTGCCATAGCGCAGCAGAAAGACGCGCCCCACCGTGCGGCCGAGCAAGTAGTTGGCACTGGCGCCGAGCAGCGATCCGGCACCGCCCGCTAGTGTCGCAAGCCAAGGGTCGAGCGCACCCTGCGCGGCGCGGTAGCCGGCCGGGATCATCACCAGCTCCGAAGGCACCGGGAACAGGCTGGACTCCAGCGCCATCAAGAAGAATATTTCGGTGTAGCCGAGGTGCTGCACCACGGCGTTGATCCAGTCGATGAAGCCGCTCATGTCATTGCTTGCCTGGCAGCAGCGGGACAAAGCTCACGCCCATGAGATTCTGCACCGTGCTGCCGGTCGCCGTGCGGGTGATGAGTTGCAGGGTATGCGGCGAGTCTGTGGTGCCTGCGGAGCTGGCCTGCCCCACCGGAATCACCAGCCGCCCACCGACCTTGAGCTGTGCCACCAGCTCTGGCGACACGCGCATCGCGCCAGCTGTGACGAGAATGCCGTCATAGGGTGCAAAGGCGCCCCAGCCCTCGGTGCCATCGGCATAGCCGAAATGCACGTTGCGGACGTTCATCTCGCCCAGCCGGCGGCGCGCCAGTTCACTGAGCGCCTTGATGCGCTCGACCGTGAACACCGTGCCGCACAGTGGTGCGAGCACCGCCGTCTGGTAGCCGGAGCCGGTGCCGATCTCCAGCACCTTGTCGAGCTTGGCAGCATCGCCGAGCAGCGCCTGGGTCATCAGCGCCACGATGCGGGCCTGACTCAGGGTCTGGGCGTGGCCGATGGGCGCGGTGAGGTCCGGGTGGTAAGCCTGGCCCTGAAAGGCCGATTCGACGAACTCGTGGCGCGGCACCCGTGCCATCACCGCCAGCACGCGCTCGTCCTTCACGCCCAGTTCGCGCAGCTTGTCGATCAGCTTGTTGCGGGCACCGGCCGTGGGCGCGGCGCGTTGCGCCGCAGCATCCAGGCGGGACTGCGGACTAGAGAGTGTTGGCATATGAATGGTCACTGCGGCGGAAGGCTGTTTTGGGGCAGTGCAAGGAAGCGAGACCGCGCAATAGTCGAACTATTGAAGGTCTTGCTGACGCAGCAATGCCCCAAAACAGTCCCGCCCCTAAGGGTTGCTGGCCAAAAAGCCGCCATGCTGCGTTGCGAACCTCGCAAAGGCTCCAGCCTTTGCGTCGGCTCGCGCCTTGCCTGGCGGCTTTTTGGTCAGCAACGCAGCGATCATTCATATGCCAACACTCTCTAGCCATCAGGCTTCGATCCAGCGTTTGAGGCTGTCCAGCGCCGAATGCTTGGTGAGGTCGACCAGCAGCGGTGTAACCGACACATAACCGTTGTTGACGGCGTGGAAGTCGGTACCAGGGCCGGCGTCTTCCTCCGGCCCCGCCGCACCCACCCACCAGATCGGACGGCCGCGCGGATCCTCGCCCTGCACTGCCGACTCCGCCGTGCGGCGATGGCCCAAGCGTGTCACCAGCATGCCCTTGAGCTGCTCATACGGCAGATCCGGCACGTTGACGTTGAGGATGGTGTCGCGCGGCAGCGGCACGCGCTGCAGGCGCTCGATCAGCTCCAGCGTCACCCTGGCAGCGGTCGGGTAGTGGCGGGCATTGTGTTCGACACAGCTCACCGCGATGGCGGCGGTGGCGAGGCGACGACCCTCCATGGCAGCCGCGACGGTACCGGAATAAATGGTGTCGTCACCCAGGTTGGCCCCCGCATTGATGCCAGAGACCACCATGTCCGGTGCCTCTTCGAGCAGGCCGGTCAATGCCAGGTGCACGCAGTCGGTCGGCGTGCCATCGACACACCAACCCTCGAGGTCGCCGTGGTCATGCCGTTGCGGGCGCAAGGGATGCAGGATGGTCAGCGAGTTGGAGGCACCGCTGCGGTTGCGGTCTGGCGCGACGATCTGCACCTTGTGTTTTTCGGCGAGCGTGGCCGCCAGCACCCTGAGACCGGGGGCAGTGCAACCATCATCGTTGGAGACCAGTATCTTCATGGCAGCGCGCCGACCTTGCGCGCATTTCGTTTGTCCGGGGGAGCGGCTATTTTACCTGCCATGAAGCGTGCCGACTCCGCCGAAGATGAATCGCCTCAGGACTTCTCCACGGCCCTTGCGGGGGTGCGACGGATGCCGCCGTCCGACCGCCTGCCGCCAGTACTGAAACCACTGCCGTCACCGCAACCGCGCCAGCGACTGCTGGATGACATCGCGGTGATGGCGGAGCTGTTGCAGGAGCCGCTGAACCCGGAGGATTTTGAGTCCGGCGACACGCTGGGCTATCGCGGCGAGGGCATCCAGGACAGCGTCTGGAAAAAACTCCGTCGTGGTCAGTTTCGCGTGCAGGCCGAGTGCGACCTGCATGGCCTCAATCGCGAGGATGCGCGGCTGGAAATCGGGCGGTTCCTTATCCACTGCGGTGCGCATGACCTGCGCTGTGTGCGGGTCATCCATGGCAAGGGCAATGGCTCACCCAATTCCGGCCCGGTCATCAAGCGTGCGCTCGATGGCTGGCTGCGCAAGCGCAAGGAAGTGTTGGCGTTCTGTTCGGCCCGCGCGCACGACGGCGGCACGGGCGCGGTGTATGTGCTGCTGAGAGCGTGCTGAGGCCGCCAGCCGAAGGCTTCGCGTGTCCTGCCCTCACTTGGCACTAGAGCCGGTGCCCGAACTGCCACTCGTCCCACCAGAATCCGTGGTGCCGGTGCCACCACCCGGCGTCGGGGTGGGTGAGGGAGTTGGTGTTGGTGTCGGCGT
>JAKFXK010000016.1 GCA_021731445.1 Nevskiaceae bacterium
ACAAGGCGCCACCGCATCCTTCCAAGCTGATCCTGGCTGGCGGCGCCGAACTCGGCAGCGGACGTCGCATCAGCATCAAGCTGGCGGTGGCGATCATCGTGCTGGGGCTGCTGATCGGCGCGCTTGCGTTCTGGGGCAAGAACCGCAGCTCAGAGCCGGAGGCGCCTTCCGTGACGCCAACGGCGACCTTGGAGGAAGCATTTGTGCCGGCCCCGGTCGAAGAAGCAGCACCCCAGGCCGCTGCGCCGGCGGAGACCTTGCCCGCCGTCCCACAATCTGAATCCCCAGTGCCGGTGGCATCCCCATCGCCGGAAACAGCAGAGGCCACGGACAGCACACAGGGCATGCTGCAGATCCAGTTCAATGGCAGCTCGTGGACCGAAGTGAAGGACGCAACCGGCAAGGTGCTGCTGTCCGGACTGGTCGATGCCGGCAACAGCCAGATGCTTGATGGCAAGCCGCCGTTCGTGGTGTTTCTCGGCAATGCGCCGGCGGTACGCATCACCTACAAGGGCCAGCCGGTCGACACCGCGCAGTTTCGTCGTGGCGACAACACCGCGCGCGTCGTACTGCCCTAAGGGTTTTTCATGTCGATGAAGGCGCAGCATGTGATCGCTCGGCGCGTCTCGCGGCAGATCAGGGTTGGCAAGGTCAAGGTCGGTGGCGATGCCCCCATCGCAGTGCAGACCATGACCAATACCAAGACCGAGGATGTCGCCGCCACCGTTGCGCAAGTGCTGGCGGCAAAAAAAGCCGGGGCCGACATCGTCCGCATCTCGGTGCCCACCATTGCGGCCTGCGTGGCTTTTGGCGAGATCAAGCGTGAGGTTCGTGCTCGGGTCGGCGATCTGCCGCTGATCGCCGATGTCCACTTCAACTACAAGTGCGCACTCAAGGCTGCCGAGATGGGGGCTGATTGCCTGCGCATCAACCCCGGCAACATCGGCAGCGATGCGAAAGTGGCCGAGGTGATTGCCTGTGCACGGCACCATGGGGTGCCGATCCGCATCGGGGTCAATGCCGGTTCGCTCGAAGGTGATCTGCAAGAGAAATACGGCGAGCCGAATGCCGATGCCTTGGTCGAGTCGGCACTGCGCCACATTGAAATCCTCAAGAAACACAACTTCGAGGACTTCAAGGTGTCGCTGAAGGCGAGCGAGGTGTTCATGACGGTCCACGCCTACCGCAAGCTCGCCAAACTGATCGACCAGCCGCTGCATCTGGGCATCACCGAGGCCGGCAGCCTGCGCAGTGGTGCGGTGAAGTCCTCCATCGGTCTCGGCATGCTGCTGGCCGATGGCATCGGCGACACCATCCGCATCTCGCTCGCCGCCGATCCGGTGGAGGAAGTGAAGGTCGGCTGGGACATTCTCAAATCCCTGCATCTGCGCAGCCGCGGCATCAATCTGGTTGCCTGCCCCTCTTGTTCACGCCAGATGTTCGATGTCATCAAGGTGGTCAACGAGCTGGAAGCGCGGCTGGAAGACGTGACCGAGCCGATTGACCTGGCCATCATCGGCTGCGTCGTCAATGGTCCCGGCGAGGCGCGCGAGGCGGCACTGGGTGTGGCTGGTGGTCGCCCCAACTCGATCTACATCGGCGGTGCGATCCAGCACAAGATCCACAACGAGAGTCTCGTGGACGAACTGGAAAAACTGGTGCGTGAGCAGCTGGCTGAGCGGAAGGCACTGGCGGCATGAGCAAGCTGCAATCGCTGAGAGGTTTCAACGACGTGCTGCCTGCGCAGGCCGCCCTGTTCCGCCGGGTGTTTACCACTGCCGCTGATGTTGCCGCCCGCTACGGTTATGGCGAGATTCGCCTGCCGCTGCTCGAAGCCACTACACTGTTCAAGCGTGCCGTCGGCGAAGTGACCGACGTAATCGAGAAGGAGATGTACTCCTTCGACGACCGCGATGGGATGTCAGTCAGCCTGCGGCCTGAACTCACTGCTGGCGTGGTGCGTGCCGGCATCGAGCACGGGCTGCTGCACAACCAGCAGCAGCGTTTCTGGTATGCGGGGCCAGCCTTTCGTCATGAACGACCACAGGCGGGGCGTTACCGGCAGTTCCATCAGGTGGGTGTCGAGGCCTATGGCATGGTGGGCCCAGACATCGACGCCGAAGTCATCGCCTTCTCGCAACGTTTCCTGACCAGCCTGGGCATCGGTGGCCTGAAGCTCGAAATCAACTCACTGGGCGGCAGCGAGGCGAGGGCCCACTACCGCGCGGCACTAATTGAATACCTCTCGCATTTCGAGAGCGACCTGGACGAAGACTCCAGGCGTCGCCTGCACAGCAATCCGCTGCGCGTGCTGGACTCGAAAGTGCCGCGCACACGCGAGATCGTTGCCGGCGCGCCGCAGCTCGCCAACCATCTCGAAGACGAGTCCCGTGCTCATTTCGATGGCTGGCGGCAGGCGCTGGAAGACCTAGGTATCGCCTATGAGATCAATCCGCAGCTCGTGCGTGGCCTCGACTACTACACGCGCGGTGTGTTCGAGTGGACGACCACAGAACTCGGCAGCCAAGGCACGGTGCTGGCGGGTGGCCGCTACGACAATCTGGTAGCACAACTGGGCGGCTCGCCATCACCCGCAGTGGGCTGGGCCAGTGGGGTCGAGCGGCTGGTACTGCTGCTCGAAAAGCAGCAGGCTGCCGCAGCCGTCGATGCCCCCGAAGTCTATTTTTGTACTCTGGGCGAGGCCGCCGAACGCCGCGCGCGTACCCTTGCCGAAACGCTCCGCAACGCAATGCCCACCCTGCGCCTGCTGCTCAATGCCGGTGGCGGCAAGCTCAAGAGCCAACTGGGGCGGGCGGAGAAATCCGGCGCCCGCCTGACCCTGGTGTTGGGCGAGGCCGAACTGGCTCAGGGCGCAGTTCAAGTAAAATCCACGCCCCCCGCTGCCGGGACGGATGCCTTGCTGCCTTTCGAGGCACTGCCTGCGGGGCTCGCCATCCTACTGCGCTGATTTGCAACCCCTGGTCGCGCAAGCGGTCAAACCACCCACTGACGGAACAACACATGTCGCACTATGACGACGAAGACCAGGCCCAACGCCTCAAGCAATGGTGGAAGGACAACTGGAAAGCCCTTGCTGCGGGTCTGATTCTCGGCCTTTCCGGCATTGTCGGCTGGGATCAGTACAAAGCGCACCAGCTGGCGCGCGGTGCCGAAGCCGCCAAGATGTTCGAAGACCTGAAGACCGCACTGCTGGCCGACAAGGCCGAAGAGGCCAACAGCATTGCCAACAAGCTGAAAACCGACTTTGCCAAAACGCCGTACGCAGCACAGGGCCTGTTGCGCATTGCCCAGCATGCGGTCGAAAAAGGCCGTTTCGACGAAGCCCTGCCGCCGCTGGCCTGGGTAGCGGCCAATGCCGAAGACAAGGTGCTGCAACCGCTTGCCACACTGCGCCAGGCCCGGGTGCTGGCCCAGCAGGGCAAGTTCGACGAGGCCATCCAGCTGCTCGATAGCAAGCTCGATAAGAGCTACACCACGCTGGTGCAGGAGCTCAAGGGCGATATCCTGCTGGCCCAGGGCAACCGCAAGGGTGCGCGCGAGTCCTTTCAGAAGGCGCTGACGGCCAGTGATGGCGCCGCCGCCAACCGTGAAACGCTGCAACGCAAGATCGACGATCTTGCCGACGCGGCCTGATGCACCCATCCCGTTTTGAGGAGAACCGCTTGAGCTTACGCACCACCTGCCGCGTCTCGGCCATCGTCCTGCTGGCGCTTGCTGCTGCCGCCTGCTCGTCCAAGGCCAAGGTGCGCGAGCCGGCCAAGCTCACCGATATCGTCAATCCCAGGGTGCAGATTGCCGATGCCTGGTCGCTGGGTATCGGCAAGGGGGCCGATGGTCGTCCTTCCGGCTTGCGGCCCCAGCTTGAACCCGACGCGCTGTTCGTCGCCGAGAGCGGCGGTGCGGTGATGGCGCTTGATCCCGAAACCGGCCGCACCCGCTGGAGCCGTGAGCTCAAGAAAACCCGCATCTCAGCCGGCCCTTCCATCGTTGGTGATCTGGTGCTGGTGGGTACGCTCGATGCCGAAGTGATCGCCCTCAAACGCGCTGATGGCTCGGAGCTGTGGCGCGCCCCGGTGTCCAGCGAAGTGCTGGCACCGCCCAGCGGCGCAGGCGATGTCATCGTCGTGCGCAGCATCGACGGTCGCGCCTTCGGGCTTGCGGCTGTTGATGGCAAGCGGCTGTGGAGTTTTGACCGCACGGTGCCGACACTGACCCTGCGCGGCATCTCGCCGCCACTGATCGAGGGCAACCGCGTGCTGCTGGGCATGGACTCCGGTCGCCTCGCCGCCGTGCAGCTGCGCGATGGCACGCCGCTGTGGGAGCAGGCGGTTTCGGTACCGAGCGGCCGCACCGAGCTGGAACGCCTGGCGGACATCGACGCCCAACTGGTCGATAGCCTCGAAGGCGTGCTGGTGGCGAGCTACGGTGGTGACGTGGCCTTGATCGACCCGGTGGATGGCGAGAGCCGCTGGCGGCGTGCGATCAAATCCGGCACTGGCGTGGCGGTGGGTGGCAGCAATGTCTATGTTAGCGACGCCGACGGTGTGGTCTGGGCGCTGGATGCGGCCAGCGGTGCGGCGGTGTGGAAGAGCGAAGCGCTGCAATACCGTCGCCTGTCGCCACCGGCGTTCTTCAAGGGCTATGCGGTGGTGGCCGACTACCAGGGCTACCTGCATTTCTTCGACCCCGCCGACGGCAAGCTGGTGGGCCGTACCCGTGTCGGCCGCGATGCCATCCTGGCACCGATGGTGGCGACCGACAGCACCCTGTATGTCTACAACATCGAGGGCCGGCTCGAGGCTCTCCGGCTTCGCTGAGAGTGGGCGTGAGCAATCTCACCGACACCGCTGAAACTCCTGAAACTGATGGGCCAACGTTGCCCGTGGTCGTACTGGTCGGCCGCCCAAATGTCGGCAAATCGACACTGTTCAACGCCTTCACCAACAGCCGCGATGCATTGGTGATGGACTTGCCGGGCCTGACCCGCGACCGCCAGTACGGTCAGGGCAAGTTCGAGGGAAAGGGCTTCATGGTGGTGGATACCGGCGGCCTGTCGCCGGACGAGGACGATGCCCTCGCCATGCTGGCCGAGGAACAGGCGCAGATCGCGCTGACCGAAGCGACCCACATCCTGTTTCTGGTTGATGCACACGATGGCTGCATGCCGGATGACTTGGCGATCGCCCAGCGTCTGCGCAAGCTCAACAAGCCGATCACGCTGCTGGTGAACAAGGCCGAGGGCCGTACGAAAACGGCCGTCGGTGCTGACTTCCACCAGCTGGGTCTCGGCGAGCCGATCCCGATCTCCGCCGAACACGGCGATGGCCTGGGCAACCTGCAACGCAGCATCCTGGTCGATGCGCCGCCCGCCGAGTTTGAAGACGAGGACGGCATCATCCGTGTCGCCATCGTCGGCCGCCCCAATGCCGGCAAATCCACACTGGTCAATCGCCTGCTGGGCGAATCGCGCCTGCTGACCAGCGAGGTGGCAGGCACCACCCGCGATGCGATCAGCGTCCGGCTGGAGCGTGATGGTCATCAGTACGAGCTGATCGACACCGCCGGCATCCGCCGCCGCAACAAGGTCAGCGAGGTCATCGAGAAGTTCTCCATCGTCAAGGCGCTGCAAGCGGTGGAGAAGGCGCACGTTGTCATCGTGATGACCGATGCGGCGGATGAGGTGGGTGTACACGATGCCAAGCTCATGGGCCTCATCGCCCAGCGCGGCCGCGCGATGGTGCTGGCGGTCAACAAGTGGGATCACCTCACGACCGACAAGCGCAACAGCATCCGCACCGATGTCGATTTCAAGCTGCCATTCCTCGATTTCGTGCCGCCGCACTACATCTCGGCGCTACATGGTTCGGGCCTGAAAGCCCTGATGGATGATGTGGTGCTGGCCTACGAGGCCACCACCCGTGATATCCCCACACCAGAGCTGACCCGTGCGCTCGAACGTGCAGTCGACAAGCATGGCCCGCCTGCGGTGCTGACGCGGCCCATCAAGCTGCGCTATGCACACCAGATCGGCACCAACCCGATCCAGATTCTGATCCACGGCAACCAGACTGAGAAGCTGCCGACCAGCTATCACCGCTATCTCATCAACGAGTTCCGCGAAGCCTTCGCACTTGTCGGTGTGCCGATCATGTTGAGCTTCAAGACCGGCGTGAACCCTTACAAAGACAAGAAAAACGTGCTGACCGACCGCCAGATCAAGAAAAAGCGGCGCACTACCGAGCGGTTTCGCTAAGCACTACTGCTGCAAACAAAAGGCCCGCATGATTGGGCCTTTTTGTTGCTATGCCATCAACGGCCAGTTCATCAACATTCTCGCTGTTGGCATGGCAGCCGCGACCAAGAACGTCTGTTGTCACAACTGGCAGGCGTTGGCAGCGAGTAGTCGCATTGAAGTTTTTCTGACCGCTTACTGCGGTGATTTGACCGCTCGCCACGGCGCGCTGCAGACGCCGCGAGGGTCCGGCAAACTGGCGCAGATGAATTCTGCCCACGAGTTGCAAGAGGACGCCTTGGTGCCGCCCGGGTCGGTGCGTGCGTACTGGCTGTGCCAGATCGCGGGCTGGTATGGATTCGCCGCCGCCCAGATCGGTGCCGTTGCGCTGCTGAAGCGCAGCGACGGACTGCGCAGCCTGATCGGCGAACTCGATGCCACCGTCGCAGACTCCATCCTAGATGGCTTTCGCGGGGTCTCGATGGCGCAGGTCGCTTTCGAATTTCTGCTGCTGCATACCGGCGCGCTAGTGGTGACGCATCTGCTGCGGCGCCACATGCGCCAACGGCAGTGGCAAGCTTTGTCCGTCAGCGCACTGCTGCGACACGGTCTGGTGGCCGGCGTGTTGCTCAGCGTGCCGTTCGGCCTGGCCCAGTGGGTCATGGCGGTTGCTGCCATTCGCCCGCCGCTGCCGGGCGGGCCGCCGTGGACGCAACTCGTCCTGATGATGCTGAACTGGAGCGGGATCTTCTGGCTGTGGATCGCGCTGTACTTCGCCGTGCTCCGCGCGCGCAAGCGTCGCCACGCCGAGCTGCGCCGATCGGAAATAAGGCGCGCGCTGCAGCTAGCCGAGCTGCGTCTGCTCAAGGCCCAGCTCAATCCCCATTTCCTGTTCAACTCGCTCAACAGCGTACGCGCGCTGATCGCCGACGATGCCGCCCGCGCGCAGCAGGCGGTCACCCAGCTCGCGCGCATGCTGCGCTACACGCTGGGCGCGGGCCAAGACGAACTGGTCACGCTGGAACAAGAGCTGGAAATCGTCAGCGACTACCTCGCGCTCGAAGCCTTGCGACTCGACCGGCGACTGCGTGTCGAGCGCGATATCTCGGCCGCGGCGCTGCGCGCGCGCATCCCGGTCATGCTGCTGCAGACCCTGATCGAGAATGCGATCAAGCATGGCATCGCTGAGCTGCCGGACGGCGGCCTGCTGCGCCTGTCGGCCCGCGTTGCCGATGGCTGCCTGCAGATGGAAATCGAGAATCCACGGCCCGACCCTCCGCTGCCGACGACGCAGTCAGGTGTCGGGCTGCGCAATAGTGTCGAGCGCCTGCGCCTGCTGTTTGGCGCCGAGGCCAGCCTCGAGATCGATCTTGCGCAGCCCGGCCGCGCGCTCGTGTGTGTGCGCATTCCGCTGCTCGCGATGGCCGCATGAAAGCGTTCATCGTCGACGACGAACCGCTGGCGCGGCGCGAGCTGCGGCGCCTGCTGACCGAGTTCGCATGGATCGACGTTTGCGGCGAGGCGAGCGGCATCGACCACGCCGTGCGCGAGATCGAGGAACTGGCGCCGGAACTATTGTTCCTCGACATCCAGATGCCTGGCGGCACCGGCTTCGACGTGCTGGCCCGGCTCGAGCACGTGCCGCAGGTTATCTTTACCACCGCGCACGACCAGCATGCGGTACGTGCTTTCGAAGTCAACGCGCTGGATTACCTGCTCAAGCCGATTGAGCCGGAGCGCCTGGCCGCGGCGCTGGCGCGCGCGCGCGGGCGCAATGCCCAGCCGGCGCCGGCGACGGGCGCGCCGATCGAGCAAATGTTCGTCAAGGATGGACCGAACTGCTGGTTCGTGCCGCTTGCCGAGGTGAGTCTGCTGACTGCCGAAGGCAACTATGTGCGCCTGCTGTGGGGGCAGCGCCAGCCGCTGCTCGGCCGCCCCCTGACCGCGCTCGAGCAGCGGCTCGACCCGAAAATCTTTTTCCGCGCCAATCGCCGCCAGATCGTCAACCTGAGCTGTATCGAAAGCGTCGAGGCCGGTATCGGCGGGCGTCTGCATGTGCAGCTGCGCGGCGGCGGGCCGGAAGTCGAAATCTCGCGCCGCCAAGCGCGCGTTTTCCGCGAGCAGACCAGCGTCTGATCGCCGCTCGCTGCGCGTTTGCGACCGCTCGACATCTATTTGCCGACAGCAATCTGCACGGACCTAGTCTTCCGGCGTCGCCGGCCGCGCCGGCATTGACGGAGAGCCACATGAAACGAATCGTCATCGCGCCATGGCTTGCGGCCCTGGCGCTGCTGCTCGCTGCGGCCGACCTGCCGGCAGCCTGCGACCTGAGTGCGGATCGCATCACGCTGCCGAACGGCTGGTCGGCGACGCCGCATCAGGATTTCATTCAGTACCGCAGTCCGGGCGCTGGGGAGGCGCTGACAGTTGCGCTGTACACGCTGGAAAGCCGCCGCGCTGCGGGCATTCCGGTCGCCGCGATGCTCGAGCTTGCGCAGCTGCGCCGCCAGCGCGAACAGGAGCTGGCCGGCGCCACGCTGCGACTGTCGGCGTTGCAGCAGTTGCAGGCTGGCCCGGCGTTGCGGCTGCAGTACAGCGGCGAGGACCCGAGCAGCCGCCGACGCTTCGTCAACTTGATGCTCGGCTCGCCGGATTGTGTGCGCAACTATTACTACGAGGCGATCGACCTGCCGGCACCGGTATTTCTCCGGCAGGCGGAGCGCATGCTCGGCGCGTCAGCGCCGCCGCAGGTGCATACGGCACAACGACCAATTTCGCATTGGAATATCGGCGTACCGCCCACAGTGCGCAGGCTCGAAACGGTTGTTGCGCTTCCCTGACTCATTCTCTCGAACCAACCGCGTCGGACATTTTGAGAGCGACATTGTGAGTAAAGATTTCCCCTCTCCCTCTGGGAGAGGGTAGGAGGTGAGGGCCTCGCCGAATGAGACAGAACTTTCGAGAACAGGTCTAGGGCGTGTCATCCGTTAAATAGTCGCTGCTTGCTGGTCAAAAATCGTGTCAGGCAAGGCGCGAGCCGACGCAAAGGCTGGAGCCTTTGCTAGGCAAGCAACGCTGCATGACGCGATTTTGACCAGCAACCCTCTGGGGCGGGGCTGTTTTGGGGCATTGCTGCGTCACAAGGCTTGCGAAGACTTCGAGTATTCGCTGCACCTTGTTCCTTGCACTGTCCCAAAACAGCCTTCCGCCGCAGCGACCATTTAATTGATGACACGCCCTAGTTAGTGGGCCGGCTGGAATTCAGGTCACGCAAGAATGACTCGCGCCAGTGCGCAATGTCCTCGGCCAACAGTTTTTTCATGAGCTGCTGATGGCGTTGCTGCCGTTCCTCCAAGGGCATGTGCCGCGCGGTCTGGATGGCTTCGGACACCGCGACGGCGTCATACGGGTTGACCAGAAGCGCGGCCTGCATCTGTCGCGCCGCACCGGCGAACTGGGAAAGCACCAGCACCCCGGGGTCAGCCGGGTCCTGAGCGGCCACATATTCCTTCGCCACCAGATTCATGCCGTCGCGCATGGGCGTGACCAGACCGATCCGGCTGCTGCGGTACAGCGCTGTCAATGCACGCCGGTTGACCGCGCGATTGATGTAGCGGATCGGTGTCCAGTCGAGTTGTGCGAAGCGGCCATTGATGTGGCCGGCCAGTGATTCGAGTTCCTTGCGGATCGCGGTGTATTCGTCCAGCTCGCCACGGCTGGTCGGCGCGATCTGCAGCAGCTCGACGCGCCCCTGGGTGTCCGGGTAGTCCTCCAGGAGCCGCAGCATGGACTGGAATCGTTGCGGCAAGCCCTTGGTGTAGTCCAGGCGGTCCACGCCAATGATCTGCGTGCGGCCCTGGAGCGTGTCGCGCATCTTGAGAAGTTCACGCCGCACGGGCGCTGAGGCCGCCTGTTTCATCAGCTCGCGTGTGTCGATGCCGATGGGATAAGCCTTGGCCACCAGTGTCCGGCCGTAGGCGGTGCAGAGGTCACCGCTGATCGACCCGCCGGCCTGACGCACCACGTAATCGCGGAAGCGCAGCAAATCATCTTCGGTCTGAAAGCCCAGCAGATCGTATGAAAACAGCCCGCGCATCAGCTGTGCATGCTGTGGCAGGGTCGTCAGCAGCTCGGTCATCGGGAAAGGAATATGCAGAAAGAACCCGATGGCTTGCGATGCGCCATGCTCGCGCAGCGCCTCGGCAAATGGCAGAAGGTGGTAGTCATGAACCCAGATATGGTCATCGGGCTTGAGCAGCGGCGACAGCAGGTTGGCCAGTTTGCGATTGACCAGCCGGTAGCCCTCGTAGTGGCGGCGGTTGAAGGTGGTGAGATCGGTGCGGAAATGGAACAGCGGCCACAGGCAGCGGTTGGCAAAACCGTTGTAATACTCATCCAGCTCGATCTGGCTCAAGTCGACGGTGGCCGCAGTGATGTTGCCTTCCTGCTCATACTGCAAGCGTGCTTCACCGCCTTCGCTGATCTCGCCCGTCCACCCGAACCAGAGACCGCCGCGGGCTTTCAGCGCCTCGAGCAAGGCCACTGCCAAACCGCCGGCGCGGCCGGGGCCACGGATCGGGCCGACCCGGTTGGAGACTGCCACCAGGCGGCTCATATCATTTCTTCCCAGCGTTTGGACAATCGCGTCGCCGCGTTGATGATCCCGACCAGCGAATAGGTCTGTGGATAGTTGCCCCACAGTTCGTGGGTCTTGGGATCGATGTCTTCCGAGAGCAGGCCGACGCGGTTGCGCCAGGTCAGTGTGTGCTCGAACAGCTCCCGTGCCTCGGCCTTGCGACCGACGCGGATGAGTGCGTCGATGTGCCAGAACGTGCAGATGTTGAAAGCGGTTTGCGGCACGCCGAAGTCATCGGCGGCAACGTAGCGAAACAGATGGTGCCCACGCTTCAAGCGCCGCTCGATGGCCTCGACGGTGCTGCGAAAACGCGGATCGCCGGGTGCGGAATAGCCGACTTCAGCCATCAGCAGCAGGCCGGCCTCGACATCGTCGCCGCCAAAACTTTCGGCGTAGCTGTTGAGCCCGGCATTCCAGGCCTTGGTCTCGATGGCGTGGCGGATTTCGTCGGCGCGCTCCTGCCAGAGCGCTGCCTTGACGTCGAGATGGAGGTGCGTCGCAATCTTTGCCAGTCGGTCGCAGGCGGCCCAGCACATCAGCACCGACGAGGTATGCACCCGTGCCCGCGTGCGCAGTTCCCACATGCCGGCATCGGGCAGCAGATGGACCGCGTAGGCCTGCTCGCCCACCCGCTCAAGACGCTCGAAATCAGCGAGCGTGCCGGGTCGCAGCAGCCGCAGATCGAAAAAAGCCTGCGCGCTGGCGAGCACCACATTGCCGTACACATCGTGCTGAAAATGCTCAAAGGCCTGGTTGCCGATCCGCACCGGGCCCATGCCGCGATAACCGGCGAGATCACCGGCTTCGCGCTCATACAGATTATGCTCGAGCCCGACTCCGTAGACCGGCTGCAGATGTCCACGCCCGGCACCGGTCACCAGATTGGCGAGGTAGCGCAGGTAGCGCTCCATGGTGTCCACTTCGGAGAGGGAGTTGAGCGCACGCACCACGAAAAACGCATCGCGCAGCCAGCAATAGCGATAGTCCCAGTTGCGGCTGGAGCCATGATGCTCTGGGATGCTGGTGGTGATGGCGGCGAGGATCGCGCCGGTCTCTTCAAAGGTGCAGAGCTTGAGCGTAAGGGCGGCGCGGATCACTGCCTCCTGCCACTCCAGCGGCAGCGTCAGACGGCGCACCCACTCCTTCCAGTAGCGTTCGGTTTTCTCCTGATACGCCCGGGCGGTGGATTCGATGCCCTCGGCGAGCGCCTCGTCTGGCCCCAGCAGGAAAGACAGCGGCTCTTCCAGCAGAAAAGAGGTCTCATCCAGCACAAAGGCGATGGGTGCGTTGGTTGACAGTCGCATCGTCGGT
Source organism: Nevskiaceae bacterium (assembly GCA_021731445.1). Classification (GTDB taxonomy): domain Bacteria; phylum Pseudomonadota; class Gammaproteobacteria; order Nevskiales; family Nevskiaceae; genus Stagnimonas. Next base: position 12,201 of record JAKFXK010000016.1, read on the forward strand.
TGTGGACCGACATAGCGGATGTGGTTGCTGCCATGCGTGCGTTCCGGTGTGGATCTGCCGTAGGCATAGGAAGGTCTGAGCCGCACGCGAATGCGCGGCTTGCCTGTGATCGGACGAATGCGCCGCACCAGCATCAGCGGACGATAGATGCGCTCGCGCGCTTCGAAGCGGGGCGCGAAGTCGGTGATCTCCAGCGCATTGCCCGCAGCGTCGAACAGGCGGGTGAGCAGTACGGTGGTGTTGCCGACATATTGCTGCTCACTTCGCACGGATCCATCGAGTTCGATGGACCAGTGACCACGCTGCTGCTCGCGGGTCTCGCCGTCGACGAGCGCATGGAACACCGGATCACCATCGGGTCGCGGCAGGCAATACCAGACGACCCGCGCCTCGGGGTCGATGAGCGCCGAGATCGCACAGTTGCCCACCACACCCAGCGAAAGGCTTGTCATCACATCGCTCCTGCCGAAGCAGCCGGAGTGGGCAGCAGGAGCGCTTTCAAGGCGGCCGCCAGCCAGACATGAACATCGCCGACCGTAGGCAATCGATATTGAGCGAGGCTCGGACCGGGACCCACCTTGATGCCGAACCCGCCCAGCGACTGCACGGCAGCGATGCCATGCTCGTCAGTGGCATCGTCGCCAATGTAGACCGGCAGGCGGCTGGCAAAGGGCGCGGCACACATCAGGCGATGCACCGCCTGCCCCTTGTCGATGCCCATCGGCAAGGCTTCAAGCACCATCTTGCCCGCTTGCACAGCAAGGCCCTCCACCAATGCCAACTTGCGCAAATACTGTTCGCATTCTGCCTGCCGCTCGGGGGCGAGTCGGTAGTGCAGGGCAACAGAGATTTTCTTGTCTTCGATGAGGATGCGGGGGTCGTCGGCAAAGTGCCAGCGCAGGGCGGCGACCGCACCTTGTGTCTGCACCTCGAGCCCATACTCGATGGCGCCGTGTGCTTGGCACCTGAGTTCGGCGCCGTGCACGCCAGCTCCAGCGAACGCCCAACCCGGAAAGAAGCGATCAAGCTCAGTCAGCCGACGGCCACTGACCAAGGCGAGGCCATCCTGCAGAAACTGCTGTACGCCCTGCAGCAGCGCATGCAAGGCGGGACTGACGACAACCGCGTCCGGCTCGGGGGCGATCTCGACCAGAGAGCCGTCAAAGTCCTGGAACAGGGCCATGCTGGAACACAGCGGGGGTGGCGGAGAGTCCATGCTCATCGCGCTGTTTCCAACCGAGCAAGGGCTCCCGATGTCGTGCTGGCCGGTGCACGTCGCCATTGCAGTTCCAGCACCAGATAAAGGCTGGCTCCCAGTAGCAGCGGCAGAAGTTGGAACACCGAGCGATAGGCAATCAGCGCCGCGACGATGGCGGAGGTGCCGAGCTGAGGTCCAAGCACGGCGACGAACACCACTTCAGTCACACCGACACCCGCTGGCACACGGATCACCAGGCCAGCTACCGTACTGAGAAACAGCACGGCCAGCACATTGAAGTATTCAGCCTTGGCGGGCAGAAAATGCGTTACCACGCCCGCGATACCGCCCCACACGAGTGCAGAAAGCGCGAGCTGCATCAAGGCGATGGTGAGTGTCGGCACGGTGAAACGTATTCCACGCAAATGCCAGCAATGGCCTGAAGCGCGATAGCACCACACCAGATAGGCACAGCAAAAACAGAGCAAGAGAGCCCCCGCAGCGTGCAGCCAAGCCTGGTGGATGGGCCAGCGCGCCGGCAGCTCAGGCGGCGCGAATAGAAAGATCAATCCGGCGAGCAGCACAAAGCCACTCCAGTTCGTGCTGATGCTGAGCACGGCGATACGTGTCGTTTTTCGAAACCCGATGCCCTGGCGCGCATAGAGGCGGTAACGCGCTGCCCAGTTGCCCAGCAGGGAACTCAAGTTGATGGCGATCGAATAAGCCACGAAGCCAATGGCAAGACAGCTGCGGGTGCGGGTCGGATGGCGTTCGTGCGCCTTGCTGAGCAACTCATAACTGCTGGCGGCGGCGTAGGTGACAAGGGTGAGCATGATGCCGCCCCAGATTTGCCTGCTTTCCAACCGTAGCAGTGCCGTGCGGATATCCACCCAGTCGAGTTGGTCGACCGCATTCAACAGCAGGAAAGCAAACAGCAGCATTCCTGCCGGTAGCAGCAAGCGCAGCAGCCAGTGCCAATGCGAGGAGCGCGGCAGTTTGCCAACTGTCCGACCGGATATCTTGCTTCGGCGGCTGCGTGGCCTGACAAAGCGGATCACGGTGCCTGCTCCGGGACTCTCACCAGCTTCTGATCCGCGCTGCTGAGAATCTGGCTTTGAGGCCGGGATGCCGGCAGGCGACGCGCCAAGCCTGGAAAATAGTAGCTGACGTGATAGGCCAGAAAGCCGAGGAACATACCCCACCAGGAGGGATTTCTCAGGCTCTCCCGGTCGAGTTTTTTGCAGCTGTGCGCCACCAGGTGATCGAGCTTATCGGCCAGCTCTGCAGCAAACGTGCGGTCTGCCACGAACACATTGGCTTCGAGGTTGAGTGCGAGGCTCAAGGGGTCGAGATTGCTCGATCCGACCGTTGACCACTCGCCGTCGATGACCGCCACCTTGGCGTGGATGGGGCGCTCGCAGTACTCATGAATCTCGACGCCGGCGCGCGCCAATCTGGCGTATAGCGTCTGGGTGATGGAACGCACGCGTGGCATGTCCGGATTGCCCTGCATGATGAGTTGCACCCGTACGCCGCGCCGTGCCGCGCGAGTCAGTTCGCGCAGCAGCCGGTAGCCCGGGAAGAAGTAGGCATTGGCAATCACCACACGTTGTCGCGAGGCGCGAATGGCAATGCGGTAAAGCCGCTCGATGTCATCGAAGTGCCGATGGTTGTCCCGGCTGGCGATGAGTGCGACGGCCGGCCGTTGCGTAGTCACCGGTTGAGACTCACGCGAATGCCGCCACCGCCGCAGCCAGGACAGTCTTGGCCAGGATAGCCGTGGCGAACTGACCGCAGTCAGTTCGAGCATCAGCTGCCGGATGTCGTCCACCAGCGGCCCTTCCACTTGCACGGCGTAGTCCTGCTTGGATTCTGGACCCGACGACAGAAGATGGTCTACGGAGAAATTGATGCCACCGACAAAGGCGATGCGGTGATCAACCACCACGATCTTGCGGTGCAACCGGCGGAACAGATTCACCCGATTGCCCAAGAGCCGCGGGAACGGCTCGAACATGCGCAGCACCACACCAAGCGATTGCATCCTCTCGATGAACCCGGCAGAGAGTTTTTCGGAGCCGTAGCCATCGACCGTGAGTTCGACATGCGCGCCACGGCGTGCGGCGGCGGCAATGGCCGCCTCCAGCTCGTTGCCCACCTGATCCTCGAACAGGATGAAGGTTTCGATCAGCACTTCTTCAGTCGCAGCCGCGATGGCCGCGAACACGGCGGGATAGTACTGCTCGCCGTTTTCCAGCAATCGCAGCTGATTGCCTTCCCGCCATTGCCACTGGCTCATAGCACCAACTCCGCGCCGAGTGGGATGTGATCCGACAAATGCGACCAGGGCTTGCGTTTGATCTGAACGGGTGTGGCGCTGATGACGTTGCGGGTGTAGATGCGATCAAGGCGCAGCAGGGGCCAGCGCGCGGGAAAGCTCAGTGCCGCCCGACCCCTGCTGCGGACATAAACTTCCTCGAGTCCGGCCCCCTGGGCAAGCGGTTCATGCGCGCGCGCGCGCCAGTCATTGAAATCACCCGCCACCATCAGCGGCGCGGCGTACGGAACCTTCTCATCAATGATCCGGCAAAGTTTTGCCAGCTGCTGCTGGCGATGCTGTTCCATCAGGCTCAGATGCACGGTGATGAGGTGAATCGGCAGGCGACCCTCCGGCAGTGCCAGCACGCAATGCAGCAGGCCGCGCTGTTCGGGGCCGGTGATCGAGATGTCGTGGTTCTGGTGGCTGACGATGGGGTACTTGGAGAGCACCGCATTGCCGTGATGGCCTTCGGTGTAGATGGCATTGCGGCCATAGGCGTGCTGATGCCAGATCGAATCCGCGAGAAACTCGTACTGCGACAGCTGCGGCCATGCAGAGTGTCGAGTCTGATGACCACTATGCTCGCCGAGTACCTCCTGCAAACAAACCACATCGGCGGCGAAGGCACGAATGGCATCGCGCAATTCAGGCAGCACAAAGCGCCGATTGAAAACACTGAAGCCCTTGTGAATATTCAGGGTCAGCAACCTCAAGGTGATCGGCTCTTCATCGAGGGCCAGCGAGCGCGCCGGACTATTGGAAGTCGGCAATCCCGGACGAGGCTGTGAGGAAGCTGGGGAGGGGCTCAGTGCCATTTGCAGGGTGCCTGAAAGAGCCTCCCATCCTTCTCGCTGTCTCTGAACATGCACTTAAAGGCCGGGCGCTCGGCGTTTCGGGCGCAGGTTTATTGACGCCGCTTGGGCCATCAAAAAAATGGCCTGAACCGATGAAGCAAAAAAGCCCCGGAGCTTGTAGACAGTGAGCAGAAGAGTTTCAAGCAGTTGTTTTCAACGCGGGCCAGCGACAGCGATATGAGGCCGGTATGGAGTTGTCATCTGCAAACCATCTTTGACGAAAACTTCTATGTGGAACCCGTACTGAAAAGTGATCCATGAACGCCTGATCTTGCCAAAGGACCCAGCGGCAATGCCGCCGGGGCTGACCCACTATCAGCGAGTGATGGCGCTCATGGCTTGACTCGCAGCCAGAGCAGACAACGGACGGCACTTACGCTGCTGGAGGCTGCTCGACGAAATCCGCCAACTGGTCGCGCAGTGCTTTCTGAAACGCGGGGCGCGCCTCGCAGCGCTCGCAATAGGCCTTGAGCGCGGGGTACTGCGCGACCAAGTCGGTGTGTCGCAGGATTTGCAGCACCGTGATCATCAGCAGGTCAGCAGCGGTGAAGCGGCCTTCGACCAAGTACTCGCGCTCGCCCAGCCATGCAGAGAGTGCGCTGAGGCGGCGCTTGGCGAACTCCTCCACCTGCGGACGGCGTTGTTGGGTCCACGCCTCGCCACGGTGGAACAGATCGATCCCCGCCAGTTCCTGCACTGGAGGTTCAATCGAATTGAGCGCAGCGAACAGCCAGGTGCGCACGCGCGCGCGTCCAGCAGCATCCGTTGGCATCAACGATTCCGATTGCTCGGCGATGTGCAGCACGATGGCGCCGGACTCGAACAGCTCCAGGCCATCTCGCGCGTACGCGGGCACCTGGCCGAAGGGTTGCCACTGGCGGTACTCGGTGCTGGCCTGATCGCTGGGCGGCCAGCAAAACTGGACGGTGTAGGGCAGGCCTGCCTCCTCCAGCGCCCAGCGCACGCGCAGATCGCGCACCAGTCCCCGCGCAAGCTGTGGCACCCAGCGGTAAGCGGTGATGGTGATGGGATTCAGTGCTGTGTTCATCATGATGCTCTCCTCGTTCTGTGCGTCTTGCGTTCAGTGCTTGAGAAAGCTTGCGAGCAGTTCCAGTGCCCGTGTCCAGCCACGTGTGTGGCCGAGGCCAGCCTCGTGATCGGGCATGCGCTCATGTGTGAGTACGATTTCAGTGCTGGCAGTCGCGGCGTGAAACTCCACGGTTACCAGCGTTTCCCGGTGCTGCGTGGCGTCGGAATGCCAAGTGAACACCAGCTTCCGGTTGCGCTCGATCAGCCGGTACTCGCCGTAATGACGCTTCGATCCATCCTGGTGGTGCATCACGACTTCAAAGCTGCCACCGACGCGTGCTTCCACTTTGACGGTGTTGCGCTGATGGTCACCGGGAAGCATCCACTGAGAGAGACTTTCCGGGTCCAGCCAGGCGTCGAAGAGTTCGTCGACGGTGGCGGGGATGGTGCGCCTGACCACAATCTTCCCGGTCTGGATGCCTGCGTCGGGAACGCTGGCCTTCGGGATGCTGCCTGTCTGAGTCTGTGTCATTGCCTGCTCCTGAGTTTGTCCTTGCTGCGTTTGGTGACGACGAAATCTTCCAGTGCCGCCAGACGGTTTTCCCAGAATTGGCGGTAGAACTCCATCCACCCGGCGGCCTCGGCCATCGGCCCGGCATTAAGCGAGAGCAGGTGCTCGCGTCCCTGCACCGAGCGTGTGACCAAGCCCGCGCGCTCGAGGATGCGGATGTGCTTGGAGGTGGAGTTGAGCGAGATGGGAAACGCGCTCGCCAGCTCTGTCACGCGCGCATCCGACTGCGCCAGCCGCGCGAGGATCGCGCGCCGTGTGCCGTCGGATACGGCACCGAACAGCGCATCCAATCTCGCGGTTTTATATTCACCCATAAGGATGAATATATAAATGTAGGCATCGGCAGTCAAGGAGCAGGCGCCGCTACCGCCAGACACGCTGGCTTGGTCCGTGGTCTGGGCCTGAAGCCGCTCGAAGCGCTGAGCGGCGAGGTCAATCCATCGATCTGCATGAAGAAATGCAGTGCATCGTGGTGGTGAAAATGCCCTCAACAAAAGCCTTCTCGCGCCGATCATGCAGATCAAGCGCAAGGCCATCGAGGTCGACTACAAGCCCCTGGTGGCGGACTGGCTCAGCAGTCGCAAAACCGGTGGTTTGGTGTAGCGAGCCGCGCTACTTCTTCTTGACCAGCAGCTTGGCGTTATCCGCCCCCAGGGTAGGTGCGGCACTCATCACCGGCAGTGGCACACTGAAGCGCACAGGCAGTGCAAAAGCGGGTTTGCCGCCATCGTCCTCCACCATGCTGCGCGCCTGTGTCTGCGCATTTTTCAGGGCTTCGTCCAGCGTAAGGATGGGGGCCACGCAAGTGTCGCGATCACTCAGCAGGCGCGCCCATTCATCGCGAGTTTTGGTGAGGAACACCGCCTGCAAGGCCAGCCGCACCGGGGCCAGCGTGAGCCGCGCGCGATCTGGATTGGCCAGTAGCTTCTGGAGCTGGCCGAAGGGGTCTTTGGGGGCCTCGCTGCTGCCCTTGCCGCCAGCTGCCTTGCTCTTGCGCTGGCCCTTCACCAGCGCAAATGCCTTGCTAATGCCTGCCATCACCGGTGCGGATACCTGCTCGCCCAGCACCTTCAGCATTTGCAGGAAAAACTTCGGCTCCAGCGCCCCCACGGCCAGATGTCTGCCATCGCGGCAGCGGTAGATTGCGTAGTTGGGCAATGCGCCGGTGAGCATCGAGCTGCCGCGCTTCGGAGATGCGCCGTGCGTGCGCAGGTGCGCGAGGCCAATGGCTTGCAGCGCCATCGAGCCATCCATCATCGACACATCCACCATCGTGCCGACGCCGGTTTTGCCGGCACCAATGACCGCCGCGAGAATGCCCATCGCGCAGGTGAGCGCCCCACCGGCCAGATCGGCGATCTGCACGTTGCTGAGCTCAGGCGCACGGGCGCTGCCAATCTGGTCGAGCACGCCGGCATAGGCGAGGTAGTTCATGTCGTGCCCGGCCCACTTGGCATAAGGGCCGGTCTGGCCGTAACCGGTGAGTGCGGCGTAGACCAGCCTGGGGTTGATGGCCTTGAGGCTGTCGTAATCGCAGCCGAAACGTGCCATCACGCCGGGGCGGAAGGACTCGATCACCACATCCGCAGTTTTCACCAGCGCCTTGAACTGCGTCTGGTCGGCAGGCTGGCGCAAATCGAGTGTGATGGACTGCTTGCCGCGATTGATGAGAGCGAACATCTCTACTTCGCCGCGTGCGTAGTCGCCGCCTTCCGGCTCTTCGATCTTGATCACCTCGGCCCCCATCTGCGCCAGATACAGCGTGCAGAACGGGCCTGGCAGCAGACGCGAGAGGTCGAGGATGCGGATGCCGGCGAGCAGACTGTTGTGCATGGTTCAGCGACCTTTGAAGTGAGGTGTGCGTTTTTGCATGAAAGCCATCGCGCACTCCCTGAAGTCCCGGCAGCGTCCGCATTCGCGTTGCTCAAGGACAGCGCGAACCGCAAAGACGCCGCGCACGATCTCCACTTCAATGAATGAGGCCCAAGCTTCGGCATCGACTTTGTGCGCGAAAGTTTCAGACATCTCGGCTGTCCAACCGTCCGATCTGAGCTTCCAGCCGGTTGCCTCTTTTCTGACTGTTATCACGACCACATGCAGGTACGTGTTGTGGCAATGCGCGGATTCCGAGCAGGGGCATAATTTTGGCTTTCACCAAAACCACTTCAAAATCAGTAAATTAAAGTGGTGGATAGTATAGGGATCGAACCTATGGCCCCCGCCGTGTGAAGGCGATGCTCTACCGCTGAGCTAACTATCCGTGAAACTGTGCAAGGCCGCGAAGGATAGGCGTGACCCTGCCTCCCGTCAATGCTTGGCGGCGCGACCGATGGCGTAGTAATCGAAGCCTGCCTGCTTGAGATAAGCAGGATCGTACTGGTTGCGGCCATCGACGATCACGGGCGACTTGAGCAGCGTCTTGAGCCGGCTGAAGTTGGGTGACTGGAACACGCGCCATTCGGTGACCAGTGCCAGCGCATCGGCACCTTCAGCGGCCTCTTCAGGGGATTTGGCCAGCAGCAGGTCGGCACGGTCGCCATAGATCTTCCGGGTTTCGTGCATGGCCACCGGATCGTAAGCGCGCACTTTTGCGCCATCGGCCCAGAGTGCTTCCATCAGCACACGGGCAGGGGCCTCACGCATGTCGTCGGTACGGGGCTTGAAGGCGAGCCCCCAGAGTGCGATGGTCTTGCCGCTGAGCGAGCCGAAGTGGCTTTTGAGTTTTTTGTGCAGGGTGTGTTTCTGCTCGTTGTTGACGTCTTCGACGCTCTTCAGCACGCGCGCGTCGAAGCCGACATCTGCCGCGCTCTTCACCAATGCCTTTACATCTTTCGGGAAGCAGCTGCCGCCGTAGCCGCAGCCGGGATAGATGAACTGGTAACCGATGCGCGGATCGCTGCCGATGCCGACGCGCACGCGCTCGATATCCGCCCCCAGTTTCTCGGCGAGATTCGCCAGCTCGTTCATGAAGCTGATCTTGGTGGCGAGCATGGCGTTGGCGGCGTATTTGGTCAGCTCGCTTGAGCGCACGTCCATCACGATCAGCTTGTCGTGGTTGCGGTTGAAAGGTGCATAGAGCGCCTGCATCGCTTCGGTCGCGCGCTTGCTGCTGGTACCAACCACGATGCGGTCGGGTTTGATGAAGTCGGCGATGGCAGCGCCTTCCTTGAGAAACTCCGGGTTGGAGACCACATCGAAATCCAGTGTTACCCCGCGCCGCTTGAGTTCTGCATCAATGCTCGCGCGTACCGAGTCTGCAGTACCCACCGGCACGGTCGATTTGCTGATGACGACGCGGTAATCCTGCATGTGCTCGCCGATGGACTTGGCCACCGCCAACACGTATTTCATATCCGCCGAGCCATCCTCCGCTGGCGGTGTGCCGACGGCGATGAACTGGTAGATGCCGTGTGCCACGCCCTCTGCCGCACTGGTGGTGAAGCGAATGCGACCGGCCTCGACATTGCTCTTCAGCATCTCGGTGAGGCCTGGTTCGTAGATGGGCGACTCGCCGCGTTCGAGCATGGCGATCTTGGCGGCATCGACATCAACACAGAGCACGTCGTTGCCGACATCGGCAAAGCAGGCCGCCGTGACCAGACCGACGTAACCAGAACCGAAGATGGTGATGTTCAAACGAGACTCCGCGGAGAGTGAAAAGGAGGGGGCGATTGTAACCAAGGGTACTGGCGCGCCGACGGGGGCGCTTGTCCGCGCCCCCTACAGTCGCGCACCATGCAGCCAGCCAACGAGGAGTTATCCGTGGATCGATTCGAGCGCGAATGCGTCGCCGCCATGCAGCAGGCCACCGACTACGCCGGTTGGCGCGAGGCGGCTGCCGAGCTCGACCGCCGCGAGGGCCTCGATGCCTGGCGCGAAGATGACGCCAGCGACGACTACGACTGGCGGCTGATCCGCTCGCGCCTCAGGCAGATCCGCCAGTACCGGGAGGAGGGCGCGCACGGCAAGCTCATCCACCACCTGCGCCAGGGCCTGCACTGGAACCTCGGCAACACCGGCAACACCGCGCTTTATGAGGTGGCGCGCGTTGGCACCAAGAAACTCATCACCGACTATCTGCAAGCCGTCTGTGATGCGCTGGAACACGTGGCGGGCTTGCCGGAAACCGACTTCGGTCATGTGGAGAAGCTGCGCTTTTTCCATGACGTGGCACTCAGCTACGGTCGCTCGGCACTGATGCTGTCAGGCGGTGCGACGCTGGGCCTGTTCCACGTCGGTGTGGTGAAGGCGCTGTTCCGCGAAGGCCTGTTGCCGACCGTGCTGTCGGGGTCTTCCGCTGGCTCGGTCGTCGCCGCCACAGTCGGTAGTCGCACGCCGGAAGAGGCCGAGGAACTGATGAACCCGGCCAACGCCTACTACCATTTCTGGCGCATCCTGCCGTTCAAGCACATCCTGCAGCGGCGCGCGCTGATGGACGCCAACCAGCTCAAGCGCGCCATCGCCAAGAACGTCCACGACCTCACGTTTGAAGAGGCCCACGCACGCTCCGGCCGCATCGTCAACATCACCGTCTCGCCGGCGGGCAGCAACCAGGCACCGCGCCTGCTCAACTATCTGACTTTCCCCTTTCTCTATCTGCGCGAGGCGGTGCTGGCCTCTTGCGCGGTACCGCTGCTGTTCCCGCCGGTGATGCTGATGACGCGCGGCGATGACGGCGAACGCACGCCCTACATGCCGCTGTTGCGCTGGAACGACGGCTCGCTGAAAAGCGACCTGCCGATGCTGCGCCTGCGCCGCCTGCACAACGTCAACCACTTCATCGTCAGCCAGACCAATCCGCACGTGCTGCCATTCGTCTCGCGAGGCGAGGCGTCGCGCGGACTCATCCACGGCACCCGCGATCTCACCTATTCCGCTGCCAAGGGCATTGCCACCGGTGCGCTCAGTTTCGCCCGCGCGAACATCCCGTTCTCCAGCCTGCGGCAGCCGCTCGACACGGCTGCGGGTCTGCTCGACCAGGACTATCGCGGTCACATCAACATCGTCCCCGAGGTGAGCCTGTGGCGCTATGCCAATGTCACCTCGAATCCAACGCTGGAAAGCATCACCCGCTTCATGCTGGAGGGCGAACGCTCCACCTGGCCACGGATGGAGATGATCCGCAACCAGACCGTGGTCGCGCAGACACTCGACCGCCTGCTGGTGCGGCTGGAAGCCGAAGTACTGGGTAGCTCGCCGATCCCCATACCGCGTCCGAAGAATGGCAAGCCGGGCTTGCGGGTGGTGCGCAATCGTGGATGAGTGTTTTGTCGTTTCCGCCTGAGGGGGAACGACAAAGAGTTATTTGCGGCGGTATTCGCCATCCAGGGTCACAGGCTTTTTGAGATCAGGCCGCGCCTGTGCAACGGTGGCCGAAAGCCTTTCACCGAGGCGCTTCTTCACGCCTCTGCCACTGATGAGCAGGCTGATCGCCAGCAAGTCGGTGATGAAGCCCGGCAACAGCAGCAGCAAGCCCGCGAACGCAGTGAGCAGACCCTGAAAAATCTCCACTGCGGGCAACTCACCGCGCGAGACGGCAATGCGCACGCGGGCAATCGCAGTCAGGCCGCCACGCGCGATCATCACGCCGCCCAGTAGTACCGCCGCCAGCAGCCACAGGCCCACGGGCGCAGCGCCGACGCGCTCCATCATCCGAAGGATGCCCCAGGTTTCCAGGCCGACGAAGACCAGCAGGATGATGAAGGGCATGGTTACAGTGCCTCGATCTTCTTCGACTGCGCCTTGAGTGCTTCGAGATCGCGCGCCTGCTGGGCAATGAGGTCGCGGGTTTTCTGTTGCACCGCTTCTGGCGCCTTGCCGAAGTTGGGGTTGTCGAGCTTGCTGGTGTTCAGTGCAAGGTCGCTTTCCAGCTTGGCAATCTGCTTTGCGAGACGGGCCAGTTCGGCATCCTTGTCGATCAACCCTGCCATCGGCACCAGCAGCTTCATCTCGCCGAGCAATGCCGTCGAGCATTCCGGCGCGATCTCATCCGCCGCCAGAACTTTCGGCGTCTCAACACGGGCGAGAAAGCTGATGCTGCCCGCCATGTTGGCGATGCGCGCGGCATCGGCGGCACTGGCGTTCTGAATCAACAGCGGCAGCACCTTGCCGGGGGCGATGTCCATCTGCGCACGGATCTGCCGCACGCCGAGAATGAAGCCCTTCAGCCATTCGATGTCGGCCTCGGCCTGCTCATCAATGCGCGCGGGCACGGCGACGGGGTAAGGCTGGGCCATGATGGTCTTGCCCTCCTTGCCAGCCAGCGGTGCCACCTTCTGCCAGATTTCCTCGCTGACGAAGGGCATCAGCGGATGCAGCAGGCGCAGCCAGACTTCGAGCACGCGCACCAGCGTGCGGCGGGTGCCGCGCTGTTCCTCAGGGCTGCCATTGAGCAGTGCGGGCTTGCTGAGTTCCAGATACCAGTCGCAGTACTCGTTCCAGATGAACTGGTAGAGCGCGGTGCTCAAAAGGTCGAAGCGATAGCTGGCGAAATGCTGTGCCGCCTCCGCTTCGAGACGCTGCAGCTTACTGATGATCCAGCGGTCGGCGCTCGACAGCACTACCTCGCCATCGAGCGAAGGCGGGGTAAGGGCAGCACCGGTCTCGCCGTCGATCGCACCGAGGTTCATCAGCACGAAGCGCGAGGCGTTCCAGATCTTGTTGCAGAAATTGCGATAGCCCTCGGCGCGGCCGGCGTCGAAGCGCACGTCGCGGCCCTGAGTGGCGAGTGCGGCAAAGGTGAAGCGCAGCGCATCCACACCCACCGGGGCGATGCCCTTGGGGTAGTCCTTGCGGGTCTTGTTCTCGATCTTCGGCGCGGTCTCCGGCTTCATCAGGCCGGTGGTGCGCTTCTTCACCAACTCTTCGAGTGCGATGCCATCGACCACGTCGAGCGGGTCGAGCACATTGCCCTTGGACTTCGACATCTTGTTGCCTTCGGGGTCGCGCACCAGGCCGGTGATGTAGACCTCCTTGAACGGCACCCACTGGCTGGGATCGGCGTCGGGCCGATCCTGCTGCATGAAGTGCTGCCCCATCATCACCATGCGGGCGACCCAGAAGAAGATGATGTCGAAGCCCGTCACCAGCACGCTGCTGGGGTAGTACTTCGCCAGCTCCGGCGTTTGCTGCGGCCAGCCGAGGGTGGCCATCGGCCAGATGTCGGAGCTAAACCAGGTGTCGAAGACGTCGTTGTCCTGTTGTAGGGTGGGCCTTGGCCCACCGTTCGCACCCTGCAGATGCGGATGCTTGGCGCGCACCTCATCTTCACTGCGGCCCACATAAACCTTGCCGTCGGCGTCATACCAGGCCGGGATGCGATGGCCCCACCAGAGTTGGCGCGAGATGCACCAGTCCTGAATATTGTTGAGCCACTGGTTGTAGGTGTTCTTCCAGTTGTCGGGCACGAAGCCGATGCGGCCATCGGCCACCGCTGCGAGAGCGGGCTGGGTGATGGCGGCGAGGCCGCCCTTGCCGGGTTGGCCGTCGTGGCGGGTTTCGCGGGTGAGGTCCACGAACCACTGGTCGGTGAGGTAGGGCTCCAGCACCGCGCCGCTGCGATCACCACGCGGCACCTTGAGTTTGTGGTCGTCGATTTTTTCCAGCAGACCAGCGGCTTCGAGGTCGATGACGATTTGCTTGCGCGCTGCGAAACGATCCAGCCCGGCGTACGGCATGCCCTCGATGATGCGGGCCTCCTTGCTCAGCACGTTGATGAGCGGCAGCTTGTGGCGCTGGCCCACCCCGTAGTCATTGAAATCATGCGCCGGCGTGATCTTCACCACGCCGGTGCCGAACTCGCGCTCGACAAAATCATCCGCAATGATGGGGATGGCGCGATTGCACAGCGGCAGCGTCACGGTCTTGCCGATCAGCTGGGTGTAGCGCTCGTCTTCGGGGTGCACCGCCACCGCGCTGTCGCCCAGCAGGGTTTCAGGGCGCGTGGTGGCGACGATGAGATGACCAGAGCCGTCGGTGAGCGGATAGCGGATATGCCAGAGCTTGCCGTTCTCCTCCTCGCTTACCACTTCCAGATCCGAGATCGCGGTTTGCAGCACCGGGTCCCAGTTCACCAGCCGCTTGCCGCGATAGATCAGACCCTGCTCGTGCAGGCGCACGAAGTGCTCGATGACCGCGTCGTTGTAGGCCGGGTCCATCGTGAAGGCTTCGCGCGACCAATCCACACTCGAACCCATGCGGCGAATCTGCTCGCCGATGGTGCCGGCGGAAAATTTCTTCCACTCCCAGACCTTCTCCAGAAATTTTTCGCGGCCCAGCTCGGCGCGTGTCGGTTCGCCCGCCAGCTTCAGATTGCGCTCCACCACCATCTGCGTGGCGATGCCGGCGTGGTCGGTGCCGGGCTGCCAGAGCACGTCCTTGCCGGACATGCGCGCGTGGCGGATCAGCGCATCCATCACCGTGTGCTGAAAGGCGTGGCCCATGTGCAGCGTGCCCGTGACATTCGGCGGCGGGATCTGGATGCAGTAGGGCTCGCCACTGCCGGGCGCGTGCTGGCCGGCTTGAAAGCAGCCTTCGCGTTCCCAAAACGCGCGCCAGTGGGCTTCGATGCGGGCCGGTTCGTAGGTCTTGTCCATGCCGCCACTGCTCAGTGCAAAAGGGGCGGCAGGGTAAAAGAATCGGCCCGTCGCGTCACCCGGCGGCTTTTCTGCGCCTCGCCGCCAGCATCAGGGGCAACAGCGTCAGCCAGCCGAATGCACCGCCGCCGCTACCACCCGTGCCACCATCGAGCAGACCGCCGCGGCCTGTCGCGGGCGGTGCGGTATCACGCAGCAGCAGGGTATGGCTGGTGGGTGTGCCGAGGCTGGCATTGCTGGGCTCGCGCAGTTCCAGCTGCACAGTCTCATCACCCTCGCTGAGGGTGTCGGTCGGCACCGTGGCGCTGAGGCTGACCGTGGTGGTTCCCGGTTCGAAGCGCAGCTGGGTGGCTTGCAGCTGGAAGTCGCCCGTGCCTGCACTGCCACCGGCCGCAACCAGGGTGGCGGTGATCAGGCGCGAGCTGGCACCGCTGAGCTGGAACACGAAGTTGCCGGTCTCGCCCTCGGCGAGCGCGGTGGGGGCGCTGGCGATGCGCAGACTGGGGGGCGCGTCGTTGTCGGTGATGGTGACCACCAGGCTGCCGGGACTGGCAATGGTGGCACCCGTGGGCTGTTCGAGCGTCACGATCAGCCGTTCGTCGTTCTCGTCCAGCGCGTCATCGGTGATGGTGAAGACGATGCTGCCGCGGTCGCTGCCGGCCGGGATGCGCAGGGGGCTGACGGCGGCCAGCACGTCGCTGGCACTGGCCTCGCCCGAGAGCTGAAAGGGTATGGCGAGGTCGCGCTCGGTGGCGGTGGAGAGCAGCACCGTAAAGCTCACCGTACCCACCGATTCGGTGACGGTGCGGGCGGCCTCGGCAAAGCGGACGCTGGGGGCATTGGCATCCACCAGGGTCAGGTTGGTCTGCTCGGCGCCGTTGCGCGGCTCGGTGTTGACCAGTGCATCAAACACGATCTGGATGTTTTCATCCTGCTCGTCGACGCCGTCGCCGAGGGCCTGCACGTCCACGGTGGTTTCCAGCTGGCCGGCGGGGATGGTGAAGTCGCTGCGGCTGAGCCGGTAGTCCTGACCGGCGTCGGCAGTGCCGGAAGTGCGCAGGCTGCCGCTGGTATCGCGGCCGCCGATTTCCGAAAGCCGCAGCGTCAGGCGCAGCATTTCGCCCTCGCGTACCGCGCCCTGGATGGGCGAGAAGCCGACCGTCGGCAGGGGATCGTTGTCGTTGAGCGCCACGGTCAGCAGGCTGGGCGCGCCCAGGCTGGCGTTCTGCGGGCTGGCCAGCGCGATGCGGATCTGCTCGTTGCTTTCGTTGAGGCGATCCTCGGTGGCGCTGATGGTGAGTCTGGCCTCCTGTTGACCCGGCGCAATGCTCAGGGGTGAGCTGCCGGCAACCACGTAGTCACTGGCGGAGGCGCCGATCTCGCTGACGCTGAACGCCACCTGCACCGGCCGGCTGCTGGGCGCTGAAAGCCGCAGCACGGCCTCGCGGCTCGCACCCTCGCCGACACCGATCTGGCTGGCGGTAAAGGCAAGGCTCGGTGCGGCATCGTCGTCGACGATGGTCAGGGTCTGTGCGCTGGGCGTGCCGAGTGCGGCACCGGTGGTGCTGCCGAGCGTCAGGGTCAGGGTTTCGTCATCCTCATCGACGCTGTCGTTGCCCGGTTGCACGGTGATGAGCCCTTCCCCAGCGCCGGCCGGGATGCTCAGACTGGCGCCGTTGCCCAGCGTGAAATCGTTGCTGGAGACGGTGCCATTGCTGCTGATCGGGATGTCCAGTGCGCCATCGGCGGGCGGCGACACCGTGACCCGCAGCGTCACGCCATTGCCGGATTCCGGCAGCTGTGCTTCTGCTGCGGTGAGTGCTGCGAACTGGTAGGTGGGGTTGCGCACCAGCACGTCCTGGCTGGCGCTGTTGTTGATGAGGTTGGCGTCCGACTGGCTGGCACTGGCACTGGCGTTGACGGTGACGCTCGCAGGCTCCAGGGGCATGACCAGCTCGAAACCCAGGCTGGCATTGGCCGTGGCGGCCAGGCCGGGATTGCGGTTGCATACCAGCATGGCCTCGGAGCTGCCGGTGCAGTCCCAGCCCGCATCGGCGGTGAGGTTGCGGCGGCGGGTGCCGGCCGGCGTGGGCACCGCGATGCGGACGTTATCGGCCTGCCCGATAGCGGCATTGACCGGCCCGCTGAAGCCGCTGCCGGCTGCGTGCAGATTGCTCACCATCAGGCGGTAGCGCACGCTGCTGCCAGGGGCTGCGGCGCTGCGGTCGCCGCTGAGGATCAGCGACACGTCCACCCGCTCAGGCCCGACGTAGCGCCGGGCCTTGATGCCATCCGCCTCCAGATAGCTCACCAGCACGTCGCCATCGGCATCTGCCGCTACGCCACCGGGGAGTGCGGCGCTGGAGACTACGATCTGCGGCGTGACCGGCAGCTGGTTGGCGTCTGTCAGCCGCAGGTAATAGTTGGCGGCGGTGTTGCCATCGCCGGTCTGATAGCTGAGCGCACAGTCGCCATTGGCATCGGCCGCGACCCAGGCATCGGCCTTGGCGTCGTTGCCGGTGCTGATCCGGGCCTCGTTGGCGAGCGGGCTGCCGGCGGCCGAGAAACGGCGCAGGTAGATCTGCCGGGTGGCATCGCTGACCGAGGCCGGGGCCTGCCAGGCAGCGCAGAGCGTGCCATCGGCCGCGAACGCCAGTGCGGAAACGGTTTCCGGGATGCCGGCACTGACGGTGTGCAGCGCCGTCTCGCCGCCGCTGGCCAGACCATCGGCACCGATGCGGCGCGCGTAGATGCCGGCACCATCGGGCTCCTGCCCGAACGAGGTCCAGGCCACGAGGCCGGAGCCATCGGGCCGCAGGCTGACGCTGGTATCGCGCTGGGAGTTGGGGAGGGTGGTGTTCATCGCCTGGTCGCCGGCGGTCTGTGCCACGCCGCCGGCGCTGAAGCGGCGGGCAAACACATCGTTGTTCAGCTCACTATCGGTGAACGTCTGCCAAGCCACCAGGAAATCGCCATTGAGGGCCATGGCCACCGCAGGCAGTGACTGGTCATTCGCCGTGGTGGCATTGACGGTGATGACGTCCCCCAGCGCGGTGCCATCCGCGCGGTAGCGGCGCGCCTCGATCTCGGATGAAAACTGCGTGGCCTGCTGCCGGCTTGTCCAGACCACCACGAAGTCGCCGCCCGCGTTCATCGCCACGGCCGGGAGCTCCTGCACGCTGTTGATGTTGCTATTGACCCGGAACTCCGCACCCCGTGGCCGACCCTGATCGTCGTAGAGACGCGCGAAGATGCTGCCCTGGTCGCCATCGTCGCCTCGCCACACCACCACGGCGGCACCATTGGCGGCACTGGCGCTGACCGCGTCCTCCTTGAGGGTCGAGCCTGCCGAGACAGTGACGGCCGGGGCAGTCGGATCGCCCGTCACCAGCGCGAGCGCGGCAAGGCTGGTGGCAGCTCCGGCAAGGGCCAGCCATCGACGCTTGGGCAATGATGTTTTGTTCACGGCGCTCCCCGGTGCGGTCTATCGCCGCAGTGTAGCCGGGCAGCAAACTCAGACGCGGCCCAGGCCCGCCGCGGCGCTGAGTGTGTTCTGCATCAGCATGGCGACCGTCATCGGCCCGACGCCGCCCGGCACGGGGGTGATGAAGGCGGCGCGCTGGCGGGCGGCCTCAAAATCGCAATCGCCGACCAGCTTGCCATCAGGCAGGCGGTTGATGCCGACGTCGATCACGGTGGCACCCGGCTTGATCCAGCTGCCCTGCACGAAGCCCGGCTTGCCGACGGCGATGACCACGATGTCGGCCCGTGCCACTTCGGCGGCAACATCAGCGGTGAAGCGGTGGCAGCAGGTGGCGGTGGCACCGGCCAGCATCAGCTCCAGCATCATCGGCCGGCCGACGTGATTGCTGGCACCCACCACCACGGCGGTGCGGCGCTTGAAGGTTTCGCCGGCGCTCTTCAGCAGCTCGATCACGCCATAGGGCGTGCAAGGCCGCAAGCTTGGCACCCGGCAGGCGAGACGGCCGATGTTGTAGGGGTGAAAGCCATCGACATCCTTGCTGGGCGCAATGCGCTCGATCACCGCATTGGGGTCGATCTGCGCGGGCAGCGGCATCTGCACCAGGATGCCGTCCACGGCGGGGTCGGCATTGAGGCGGTCGATCTCGGCCAGCAGCTCGGCCTGGGTGAGCGTGTCCGGAAAGTGCAGGGGCAGGGAGGTGATGCCCACCTTCTCGCAGGCCAGCCGCTTGTTGCGCACGTAGACCTGGCTGGCCGGGTCGCCGCCGACCAGCACCGTGACCAGCGCTGGCGCACGGATACCGCTTGCACGGCGGACGGCAACGCCTTGGGCAACACGAGTCAGAACTTGCAGCGAGACGGCTTTGCCGTCGATGAGTTGGGCAGTCATTGGTAGTGATAACGGCAGGCGAAGATGGCGAGATCACTGTCTTCGACGCTGTAGACAAAACGGTGAGTGTCGTCGATGCGGCGAGACCAGAAGCCGCTCAAGTTCTGCTTCAGAGGCTCTGGTTTGCCAAGCCCGGTGAATGGATTTCGCAGGGTGTCCTCGATGAGCGCATTGATGCGTCTGAGCGTTTTGCGGTCCTGGCCCTGCCAATAGAGATAGTCATCCCAGGCGGCTGGTGTAAAAAGCAGCCGCCTAGACATCGACGAGCTTGTGCGCTTTGGCCTTTCCTTTGCGGAACTGCTCGATGGAGCGTGAGAGATGCGCGGCATTGGCCGGACTCTTCAACAGATACATGGTCTCCATCATGCTGTTGAAAGTGTCGAGCGACATCACCACGGCATCGGGCGCGTCGCGGCGGGAGATCACCGCGTAGTCGGCGTCTTCCACCACGCCATCGATCACGGCCTTGAGGTTGTTGCGGGCTTCGCTGAAGTTGACGACGCGCATGGGACTTGTCCTTTTGATTGAACAAGTATAAATGCCGCAGCCGGGTTGCCACAACCCTCAAGCGCGGTGACCGCCGCTAAACTTCGCGCCCCATGCAGCTCACCTCAGCCCTCGTCGTCGAAAACCTCGCCATTGTGCGTGGGGATCGCAGCTTGTTTGCGGGGTTTTCGCTGGTGCTGGCGGCTGGCGAGGTGGTGCATCTCACGGGCCGCAATGGGGTGGGCAAGACCAGCCTGCTCGAAACCATCGCGGGTCTGCGCCAGCCGGAAGCCGGCCGGCTCAGCGTGCCGCCGCCCGAGCAGCTGCACTGGATCGGCCACAAGAATGGCCTGCATCCGGCGCTGTCGGCCGTCGAGAATTTGCAATTCTGGTGCGGGCTGACCGGGGCAGATGTGGCCGGGATTGCGCCTGCGCTCGATCGCTTGCAGCTCAAGGCCGCGCGGCATCGGCCCAGCCGCACGCTCTCCACCGGACAGAGGCGCCGTGCCGCACTCGCGCGCTTGCTGCTGTCTCACCGCCTGTGGTGGCTCTTGGACGAGCCGCTGGCGGGGCTGGACGTGCGGGGTGCGGCACTGTTCGCCGAACTGGTTGCCGAGCATCGGGCCGGAGGCGGCGCGCTGCTGCTCACCTCGCACCAGGCACTGCCGCCGCAATGCGGCGCGATCCGCGATGTGGAGTTGTACGCATGAGCCTGCTCAAGGCCCTCAGCGCGGCATTGATCCGCGAGCTGCGCCTCGCTGCGCGCGCGCCTGCCGAAGCCCTGCAACCTCTGCTGTTCTATGCGCTGGTCGCGGCGATCTTTCCGCTCGGCGTGGCCGCCAACGAGCCGAGCCTGTCGAAATACGCGCCCGCCATCGTCTGGATCGCCGCCCTGCTGGCCAGCCTGATGACGCTGGAGCGCGTGTTCCGCAGCGACTTTGACGACGGCACGCTCGAACTCATGGCGCTGGCCGATCCGCCACTGCCCCTGCTGGTGGCGGCCAAGCTCACGGCCCACTGGCTGCTGGGCGGCCTGCCGTTGGCGCTGTTGGCCTGGCCGCTGGGCCTGGGCCTGGGCCTCAATGCCGAAGCCGCCAAGGTGCTGGGCCTGAGCCTGCTGCTGGGCACGCCGACACTGGTGCTGTTGGGCGGGTTCGCCGCCGCGCTCACCGTCGGCCTGCCGCGTGCAGGTCTGCTGCTGCCCATCCTCGTGCTGCCCATGCTCACGCCCGTCGTCATCTTTGGCGCAGGCGCGGTGCGCATGGCGACGGAGGGGCTGAACGCGGACGCGCCGTTATACTTCCTCGCTGCCTTGTTGGTGCTCAGCGCCACGCTCGTTCCTTTTGCTGCGGCAGCGGCCCTGCGCAACGCCCTCGAATCGTAATCAGCACATGTCCTGGACCTGGTTCCACCGCCTCGGCTCGCCGCCCACCTTCTTCCGCTTCGCCGAGCGTGTTGCGCCCTGGCTGATGGTGCTGGCGCTGCTGCTGATCGTGATCGGCTGCGGCGTGGGGCTGTTCCTAGCGCCTGAGGATTACCAGCAGGGCGATGCCTTTCGCATGATCTACGTGCATGTGCCGACGGCCGCCATCTCGCTGTCGATCTACGCGGCGATGGCCGTGGCTGGCGCCGTGGCCTTGATCTGGCGTATGAAGCTGGCCGAAGCCGCCGTGGTGGCCGCAGCCCCCATCGGGGCCTCGTTCACGGTGGTCGCCCTCGCCACCGGCATGCTCTGGGGCAAGCCGATGTGGGGGGCCTACTGGGTGTGGGATGCGCGGCTCACCTCCGAGCTGGTGCTGCTGTTCTTGTATCTCGGTGTCATCACCCTCAACAGTACGTTTTCGGACGCCCGCGCCGCTGCCCGCGCCTGCGCCTGGCTGGCGCTGGTGGGCGTGGTCAACGTGCCCATCGTCAAGTTCTCGGTGGACTGGTGGAACTCCCTGCACCAGACCGCCACCATCATGAAACTCGGCAAGCCCAGCATGAGCTGGCCGATGCTGTGGCCGCTGCTGATGAGCATCGCCGGCTTCTATTTCTTGTTCGGCGCAGCCCTGCTGCGGCGGATGCAGAACCAGCTGCTCTGGCGTGAGCGCAACACCCGCTGGGTGGCTGAGTGGTTGAAGGGAGCTGCGTAATGGACCCGCGCTACGCCAGCTTTATCTGGGCCTGCTTCGGTATCGCCGCCATTGCGGTGCTGTGGAATGTGTTTGCGCCGCTGATCGAGCGCAAGCAACTCAAGCAGCGCCTGTCTGAGAGCGCAGAAGAATCCACGGACCACGACGCATGACCAAGCGCCAGCAAAGAATGATGGCCGTCGGCGCGCTGGTGCTGGGCATTGGTGCGGCCGCCGCACTCGGCTTCACGGCCTTCCAGAAGAACATGATGTATTTCCAGACGCCCTCCGACCTCATCGCCGGCAAGGCCTCGGCGGGTGCCAAGGTGCGACTCGGCGGCTTGGTGGAGAAGGGTTCGGTGACGCGCGGTGATGGCCTTACGGTCAAGTTCCGCATGGCGGACTGCACCAATGTGGTGAATGTGCGCTACGACGGCATCCTGCCGGATCTGTTCCGCGAGGGGCAGGGCATCGTCGCCACTGGGCGCTTGGCCGAGGACGGCGCGTTCGTCGCTGACGAGGTACTTGCCAAGCACGACGAAAACTACATGCCGCCCGATCTCGCCGACTCGCTCAAGACCGATGCGGGCCACTCTTGCGCACCGTTCAAATCGGCGATGCAGAGCGCCAAGCAGACGGAGCAGTAAATGTTCGCCGAACTCGGACACTTCGCGCTCATCCTCGCGCTGGCTGCCTCGCTGTTGCAGGTGCTGGTGCCGGCGTACGGACTCGTCACCCGCAATGGCCGCGCGCTCGGAGTGGCGAGCTCTGCAGCGCAGGCGCAGTTCTTCCTCATGCTCACCGCGTACCTCTGCCTGACCTACTGCTTCATCGACAAGGATTTTTCGGTGGCCTATGTCGCCGCCAACAGCCACAGCGCTTTGCCGCTGATGTATCGGATCTCGGCGGTATGGGGCGCGCACGAGGGCTCGTTCCTGCTGTGGGGATTGATGCTCTCCGGCTGGACACTCGCCGTGTCCATCTTCAACCGCCGCCTGCCGCAAGACCTCGCCGCCACCGTGCTCGCAGTGCTCGGCTTCATCAGCATGGGCTTCCTGCTGTTCATGCTGATCACCTCCAACCCTTTCGAGCGCATCTTCCCCGTGCCGCTTGAAGGCCAGGACTTGAACCCGCTGCTGCAAGACCCCGGTCTCATCATCCACCCGCCCACGCTCTACATGGGCTACGTGGGTTTGAGCGTGGCGTTCGCCTTCGCGGTCGCCGCCCTCATCACCGGCAAGCTGGATAGCGCCTGGGTGCGCTGGACGCGGCCGTGGACGACCGCCGCCTGGGCCTTTCTCACCATGGGCATCACGCTCGGCAGCTGGTGGGCCTACAACGAACTCGGCTGGGGCGGCTGGTGGTTCTGGGACCCGGTCGAGAACGCGAGTTTCATGCCCTGGCTCGCCGCGACCGCGCTCATCCACTCGCTGGCCGTCACCGAGAAGCGCGGCCTGCTCAAGAGCTGGACGGTGCTGCTCGCCATCCTCTGCTTCGCATTGTCGTTGCTCGGCACTTTTCTCACCCGCTCCGGCGTGATCGTCAGCGTGCATGCCTTCGCTAGCGACCCCGCGCGCGGCGTGTTCATCCTCAGCTTTCTCGCCCTCGTGGTTGGCGGCGCGCTCACGCTCTATGCCTGGCGCGCGCCCAAGCTGGCGAGCGAGGGCGAACTCAAGCTCTTCTCGCGCGAAGGTCTGCTGCTGCTCAACAACGTCTTTCTCGTCACAGCCTGCTTCGGCGTGCTGCTCGGCACGCTCTACCCGCTGGTGATCGACGCCTTCGGTCTCGGCAAGATTTCAGTCGGCCCGCCGTATTTCAATGCCATCTTCTTCCCACTGATGGCACCGCTGTTCGTGCTGCTGGGTCTCGGCGTGTTCACGCCCTGGAAGCGCGGCAATCTGCGCGATGGCCTGCGTCGTCTGCGCGTGCCGGCGCTGTTCGCGCTGGTCGCGGCCATCGCCATGCCCTTCGCCCTGCAAGGCAAGAGCTCGCTCGTCATTGCAGCGGGCGTGTGGCTCGCGCTGTGGACGCTTGCCACCGCGCCCATCGAACTGATCAAGCGCATTCGCGCCAAGCCCACTTTTGCGGCGGGCCTGCTCAGCGTGCCCAGCAGCACCTGGGGTATGACGCTGGCGCACACGGGCCTCGGCATGTGGATGCTCGGCGTGGTCTGCGTCACCGGTTACGGCATCGAGCGCGATGTGCGGCTGGGCGCAGGCCAGGAGGCGGAACTATCCGGCTTCGTGTTCGGCTTCGAGGGCGTGAAGGAATCGAAAGGCCCCAACTTCGTCTCCGATCTCGGCACCGTCGTGGTCGAACGCAATGGAAGTGCCATCAGCACGCTGGAACCGGAAAAGCGCCTCTACCCCAGCCAGGGCAGCGTGATGACCGAAACGGGCGTAGACGTCGGCCCGTTCCGCGATCTCTACGTCGCGCTCGGCGAGCCCATCGACAAGGCCAACATCGGCGGCGACTGGAGCTTGAGGCTCTACTACAAGCCGATGATCCGCTTCGTCTGGCTGGGCGGCGTGCTGATGTTCATCGGTGGCCTGTGCTCGATGATGGATCGTCGCTACCGCCTTGCCCGGGCGCCGGCGACACAGCGCAGCACGGGCCATGCCGAGGTGCTTGCCTGATGCGCTTCGCCATCCCGATTGTGCTGATGCTGGGCGTGCTGGCTCTGCTGGGTTTTGGCCTCACGCATGACCCGCGCGAGGTGCCTTCGCCCTTGATTGGCAAGCCTGCCCCGGCCTTCGCGTTACCCGGCCTCGGCGGCACGCCACCACAGCTCGCCAATGCCGATCTCAAGGGGCGGCCGGTGCTGGTCAACTTCTTCGCCAGCTGGTGCGCAGGCTGCCGGGTCGAGCATCCAGTACTGATGCAGCTCGCCAAAGAAGGGATCGAGATCATCGGCATCGACTACAAAGACACCGACGCCGATGGTGCGCAATGGTTGCAGCGACATGGCAATCCCTACCGCGTGGTGGCCGCGGATTTGCAGGGTGCGGCGGGCCTCGACTGGGGTGTGTATGGCGTGCCGGAAACCTATGTGCTGGCTGCCGACGGCACCATCCTGTTCAAGCAGATCGGGCCTGTCACCGAGCAGGTCTGGCGCGAGAAAATGGCGCCGCTGATGGCTGGAGCCAAGTCATGAAGCGCATTTTCCGGTTCTTGTCATTCCCGCGAAAGCGGGAATCCAGGGCGCTGAGATCAGGGGGCTGCACTGCGCTGCGCGCAGTCTGGATTCCCGCCTTCGCGGGAATGACAGCACTTCTTTTTGCGGCGTTTGCACAAGCCCAAACCGCAGGCCTCGATGCCGCGCAAGAGACACGCTACCACCAGCTCATCAACGAGCTGCGCTGCCTGGTCTGCCAGAACCAGACCATCGCCGAGAGCAATGCGCCGCTGGCGGTGGACCTGCGCGAGCAGGTGAAGAAGCAGCTCACGGAGGGCAAGAGCAACTCCGAGATCACCCGCTATCTCACCGACCGCTACGGTGACTTCGTGCTGTATCGGCCGCCGTTCAAGGCCAGCACGCTGCTGCTCTGGGCGGGGCCATTCCTGCTGCTGCTGGGCGCGTTGATCTGGGCGCTGTGGTTCATGCGCAGCAGCCGCAAGCCGGTCGCAGCCCCGCGCCCGGTCGATGAAGCCGCCGTGCAGAAACTGCTGAACGAGACCCGCGCCGCACTCGCCGCACAGGACGATCCGAAACCATGACCTTGTGGCTCTTGATGGCGGCGATCACCCTCGTGGCCACCCTCTGGTTGACGCGTCCGCTCTGGCAGCGCCATTCGCAGCGCGGCATGGCGCGCACCGCCGCCAATGTCGCGGCCTACAGCAGCCGTCTCAGTGAACTGGATGCCGACATTGCCGCCGGTGTATTGCCCGCCGACGAAGCCGCCGCCATCCAGCAGGAGATGGATACGCGCCTCCTGGCCGATGCCAGCGCGACAGCGCAGACGGTGGCGTCCAGCACGGAAGGTCGGCGCTTCAGCGCGCTGGCGCTGCTGCTGGCCCTGGCGCTGCCAGTGTTTGCAGGCCTGTGGTACTGGCAGGCCGGTAGCTGGCGTACTGCTGAGCAGATAGCCACTGCTCCTGCTGATGGCGGCACACCCAGCAGTGTCGAAATCGAGGCCATGGTTGCCAAGCTGGCCGCTCGGCTCGAAGCGAAACCGGACGACGCCGAAGGCTTCTCGATGCTCGGCCGCAGCTACTTCGTGATGAACCGTTACGAGGACTCGGCCAAGGCCTACGGCAAGGCCAACGAGCTGAACAAGGGCAGCAATGCCGACTGGCTGGTGAGCGAGGGCGAGGCGCTGGCCCTGGCGCGCAGCCGCGATCTGCTGGGCCGGCCCGCGCAGCTGTTCGAGGCCGCACTCGCACTCGAACCCGGCTATGGCAAGGCCATCTGGTATGGCTCGCTGGCGGATGCGCAGGGCGGCAATTTCGCGCGCGCTGCCGAGCGATTGCAGCAGTTGCTCGCCCAGGAACTGCCGGAGGATTTGAAGACGATGGTGGTGGCAAGACTCGATGAGCTGCGCGAACTATCCGGCGGTGCAGTCGCCGCTGCAGCACCCGCACAACCAGCGGCGGTGACAAGCGAGGGCACGAAGCTTGCCGTGCAAATCACGCTCGCTCCGGCGCTGGTCAGCAAGCTGCCACCCAACGCCACGCTGTTCGTATTTGCCAAGGCCGCCAAAGGTCCGGCGATGCCACTCGCGGTGCAGAAGCTGCCGGGTGCCAAGCTGCCGCTGACCATCACCCTCGACGACTCGATGGGCATGACCCCGGCCATGAAGCTGTCGCAGTTCGACCGCTACGTGGTGACGGCGCGCTACTCCGCCAGCGGCAACGCGCCCGCCGCGTCGGGTGATCTCGAAGGCAGTGCCGAAGCGGCGCGCGGCAGCACCACGCCGGTGCTGATCCAGATCAACCGCGTGGTGCCGTAGTCAAAGCCTCCGCAACCAGGCGCAGCGTCTGCGGATGCGCGGCCATGCCGAAATGGGTGGCGGTGGTTTCGACATGCGAGACGCAGTCGTGGTTGCGCTCGATGCAGCTGTGCCAGGCGACGATGCCGTCGCGCCGTGCGTAGATGGCCGTGACCGGGCAGGGTAGGGGCCGCGAGGCTTCACGCGCATCGGCACTGGCGGCGAGCTTGTCGAGATCGAAACCCTGCTTTTTGTAGAGTCCGGCAAAGACGGTGTACTTCGGGCCGCCGACGATGGGCGAGCCGAGTGTGACGATCTGCTCGACGGCTTCGGGCGCTTCGCGGGCAACATCGCGGGCAAACACGCCGCCCAGACTCCAGCCGACGATCTTCACCGGCAGCGCATGGCGGACATGCAGGGCGCGTACCTGTTCGATCAGCCTCGGCACCAGCTTGCCGGTCTTGCCGTGGTTGCGGCCCAAGCCCCACCCGTAGACGGTGTAGCCGAGCCTGGCGAGCTTGCGACGCAGCAGCAACGTCTCGAAATCGCTGGCCTGGAAACCGGGGATCACCAGCACCGGGCCATGTCCCTTCGGCAGCTTGCGGGTGGAAGACAAGAGGCCGCGCGCGAGATCGAGGCCGGCCATCGCCTCGGTCAAGAGCAGCCAGCGCGAAGGAGCAAGCAGCACATCAGGGATGGCGGGTTTCATGGGTCGATCCAGAAGGCGGAGAGGGTGCCCTCGGCATCGCAGGCGTAAGCCATGGCGAGCGATGGGTGAAAGGCGAGGGCGCTGACGGCGGCAGCGAGCGTGGCTTGGCCCTGTGGTGCCTCGCCCGCTTTCAAGTCCCAGAGCACGATGGTCTTGTCGGGTGAGCCGGAGAGCAGCAGCGGCTTCTTCGGATGTGCGGTGAGCACGTCGGGCGCGCGCAGGTGATGCAGCAACTGCATGGGTTTGCTGCCTTCCGGCCCCTTGCCGCTGAAATTCCAGACGATGATCGCGTCCTCGCCGGTGGTGGCGAGAAACTTCGAGTCCGCACTCCAGGCCAGCACCTGCGGCTTTTTGGCGTAGCCGCCCATCTTCGAGTCGAGCCAGGCACCGGCGCGCCAGAAATGCACGGACTTGTCGATGCTGCCCGCCGCCAGCACCTTGCCGTCGGGAGACCAGTGCGTGTTGATGAGCGTACTCACCCATTTGAGTCTGCGGTCGAGGCCGCCATCGGCGCAGCGCCAGAGCAGCACTTCAGCGCCCGCAGTCGCCGCCAGCAGGCCGCCGACGGCATTGAAGGCGAGGCCGTTGATGCCAGCGCTTGCCGTCCATTGCTGGATCGCCGCGCCCTGCTCGTTCCATAGCTTCACGTTCTTGCCTGCAGCGGTGGCGAGGCGCTTGCCATCGGGTGTCCATTGCAGATGCGAGGCCCAGCCACTGCCGCCGGGCAGCGCGGCGGTGGCAGTGCCGCTCTTCACATCCCAGAGGCGTGCGTGACCATCCTGCCCGGCGCTGGCGAGTGCGTTGCGGCCAAAGGCGAGTGCCAGCACGCCGCCCGCATGGGCGTCCAGCGTGTGCAACAGATCGCCAGCGCTGGCATCGAACACCTGCAGCTTGCCGCTGGCAGTGCCGGCGGCGACCACTGCGCCGTCGCGCGATACCGCGAGCTCGGTGGGGTAGTCATCGAGCGTGGCCTGCCACGCGGCGGTGAGCGGTTTCATGCGGTTGCGACCGCCTCCGAAGCGGCACTGTGCACTGGCATCGCGAATGGGTCGGCGGCAGCGTCCACTCGCATTGCCGACGATCCCCGCTTTGCGGGGCCCCTCGTCGGGTGGCTCATGTCCGTAGACAGGCCCTGAAGCCTTCGTTGAGCTTGGCGCGGTCGAGGTTCTTGCCGATGAACACCAGCGTGTTGTCGCGGCTTTCGCCCGCAAGCCAGGGGGTGGTTTCGCGGCCATCCATCACCATGTGCACGCCTTGGAACACATAGCGCCGGTCGCGGCCCGCAACGTTCAAAATGCCCTTGCTGCGGAAGATGTCATTGCCCTGCGTCGACAGCACTGCGCTGATCCAGCCACTGAACAGGCTGGAATCGACTTGGCCCTCGCAGCGGATGCCGACGCTGGTCACGGCCTCGTCGTGGCTGTGGCCTTCCTCAAAGTACTTGGCAAGCACGGGGCGCAGGGTCTTGCCGTCGGCGGATTTCAGCGTGAGGTGAAACTCCTCCGGCGCGTGCTCGCTCAACAGCACGTAGTGGCCGGGTGCGGCGACGCGCAGCGGGAAGTGTGCGTGCGCACCGTGCAGTTCAAGCCGCCACGGTGTCATCGAAGGCTCGATGGCGCTGCCGGGTGCACGGTCTTCGGCGGCGTTGGCAAAGGCACGGATGCCCTTGTCGGCAGCGCTCTTCAAGGCGTCCTCGCCTGACGCTGGCACTGGCAGCAACGCGAGCTTTAAATGGTGCTCATCGTGGACATGATGGTGGTGATGGTCATGCCCATGGTCATGGCCGCAGGCACCCGCGACCAGCTCAGCCGCACCATCCAGTTTGTAGAGGCCGGCCCACTCGAAGGGATATTCCGGCTGCAAAAAATCCGGGTTCACCTCGATTGCACGGCTCAAATCGAAGCCGCCGACATCGAGCACTGCATTGATGGGGGCATCGGCATTGGTGGTGAGGATGAGCTTGGCAACGGCATTGATGCGGCGCACGCGCTGCTCGACGGCTTTGAGCTCCTCGGCACTCACCAGATCGCACTTGTTGAGCAGGATCACATCGGCGAAAGCGACCTGTTTCTGCGCCTCTTCGCTGTCGTCGAGATGCAGCAGCAGGTGCTTGGCATCCACTACCGTGACAAGGCCATCCAGGGCGAACTGCGCCTTCATGTCCTCGTCCATGAAAAAGGTCTGTGCGACGGGGCCAGGATCGGCCATGCCGGTGGTCTCGACCAGGATGCGGTCGAACTTGTCCCGGCGCTTGAGCAACTGACCGAGGATGCGGATGAGATCGCCGCGCACCGTGCAGCAGATGCAGCCGTTGTTCATCTCGAAAATTTCTTCGTCCGCATTGATGACCAAGGCCTGGTCGATGCCGATCTCGCCGAACTCGTTCTCGATCACCGCAATGCGCTGGCCGTGTTGCTCGGTGAGGATGCGATTCAGCAGCGTGGTCTTGCCCGCACCCAGGAAGCCGGTGAGCACGGTAACGGGGATTTTGCTGGCCATGGACGGTCTCGTTTGCAGGGCGGCAATGGTATCTGGCGCCGCATCTGGCGGGTTCAAGACGCCGCAGCCACGGCGTATGATGCGCGCCACGCTTAGGCCACCTGCCAGACCATGTCCGCCCACGTATTGCCCGACCTCGTCACCCCGCCCGCCACCGGTGGCCTGTTCTGGAAAGCGGCGCGCACCATGCGCCGCAAGCCCGGCGAGTCGCCGCTCATCCCACCGCTGTCAGTGACGTTGAAGAGCTTCGCCCTGCAGGGTGAACACGTCGAGGCCTACAACAAGGTCTGTGAGCTGCCGGAGGGCACGCTGGCCATCACCTATCCGCAGGTCGTCGCAGCGCCACTGCATATGCATGTGATGACGCAGCCCAATTTCCCGCTGCCGCTGATCGGTATCGTCCACCTGCGCAATGTCATCAGCCAGAAAGCCAGCTTGAGCATCGGCGTGCCGTACGATGTGCGGGTGCAGATCGGCGAATCACGCCGCACCAAGCTGGGCATCGAGCTGGACCTGCTGACAGACTACCTGGCCGATGGCGAGTCGCTGTGGACTGCGGTGACGACGGTCCTGCATCGCATCAAGGCCAAGGAGCGCAGCGGCAAGGCGGCAGCGCCCGCGCCAGCAGCGGTGACGGCGCACTACATCCCCTTCAGCGTGCCGGAGGACATCGGCCGACGCTATGCGCCGGTGGCTTCGGACTACAACCCGATCCACCTCTACCCGTGGACGGCGAAGCTCCTCGGTTTCGATCGCGCCATCGCCCACGGCATGTGGAGCGTGGCCCGGTCTCTGGGGCTGTTGCTGCCTGCCTATGACGGTGTCCCGGCCAGGCTCAGCATCCAGTTCAAGCAGCCTTTGCTGCTGCCGGGGCGGGTCACGCTCAAGCACATCAGGGCCGGTCAGGGCGTGGACTTTGACCTGTTGGCCCGCGAGGGTGGAAAAACCCATCTCTCCGGCCGTCTCGAAGGTCTTGTTTGACAGCCCGCTCGGCGAGGGTGTGTTGGCATCCATTTCATCGCTGCGTTGCCGGTCAAAATCGTGTCAGGCAAGGCGCGAGCCGACGCGAAGGCTTGTTGCCTTCGCTAGGTGAGCAACGCAGCATGCCGATTTTGACCGGCAACCCTTCGGGGCGGGGCTGTTTTGGGGCATTGCGGCGTCAACAAGACCTTCAATAGTTCGACTATTGTGCGGTCTCGTTTCCTTGCACTGCCCCAAAACAGCCTTCCGCCGCAACGATGAAATGAATGTCAACACACCCTAAACTAAAAGCCCCATCAGGTTTGCAGCGTTTCTCTACGGAGTTTCCCCATGCGCATGCGTAAAGCGGTTTTCCCCGTTGCCGGCCTCGGCACCCGATTTCTCCCGGCCACCAAGGCCAGTGCCAAGGAAATGCTGCCGGTGGTGGACAAGCCGCTGATCCAGTACGCGGTGCAAGAGGCGATCTCTGCGGGTGCAGAGGAGCTGATCTTCGTCACCGGCCGCTCGAAGAACTCGATCATGGATCACTTCGACAAGGCCTACGAACTGGAAGCCGAACTCGCTGCCCGCAACAAGACCAAGCTGTTGGAGACGGTGCAGGAAATCCTGCCGCCCGGCATCACCTGCATCTTCATCCGCCAGGCTGAGGCGCTTGGCCTGGGCCATGCCGTGCTGTGCGCCTGGCCGGCGGTGGGCGATGAGGACTTCTCGGTGATCCTCGCGGACGATCTCATCGACGGCAAGCTCAGGCCCTGTCTCGCCCAGATGCAGCGCGTCTACCAGGAGTACGGCACCAGCGTGATCGCCTGCGAGCGCGTGGCGATGGATGATATTTCGAGCTACGGCGTGGTCGAGACGCAGCCCGTCGCCCCCGGCCTCGGCGAGATCCGCCGCATCGTCGAAAAACCAAAGAAGGAAGATGCGCCGAGCAACCTCGCGGTGGTCGGTCGCTACATCCTCACCCCGCGCATCTTCAAGCTCCTGGAGCGTACCCCGCGCGGTGCCAATGGCGAGATCCAGCTGACCGACGCGATCAGCGCGATGATCCAGGAGCAGACCGTGCTGGCCTACGAGTTCGAGGGCACGCGCTATGACTGTGGCAGCAAGCTGGGTTATCTGAAAGCCAATGTCGAGTACGGCCTGAAGCACCCGGAACTCGCCACCGAGTTCCGCGAGTACATCGCCGGCATGTCGCAGCATTTGAATGCGGCTGGCCCCGGCGGCAAAAAATAACCAATACGTTCCTACAGAGCGTCGCAACACCCAGCGGCGTTTCTCGCTTGGGGCAGGAGTAGAGTCGAAATGACCGGCAGCAAATACACCACGCAGATCGCTACCTCCTCGATAGCAGGCGGCAATGCTGTCTATGTGGAGGCGATGTACGAGCAGTTTCTCGAAGATGCCAATTCAGTAGACGACAGCTGGCGGCAATATTTTCAGGGCTTGAACGGGGCCGCCGATGTCCCGCACGGCCCGGTGCTGACGCGCTTCGAGCGGCTCGCCCAACAGCCGAAGACGCTGGTGGTGCAGGCGGCACCTGCTCTCGATGCCATTGCCGCTGAAAAGCAGGCCGGCGTACTGCGCCTGATCAACTATCACCGCGTGCGTGGCCATCAGGCCGCCAAGCTCGATCCGCTGGGCCTTGCTGCCATGCCCGTGCTGCAGGATCTCGATCCAGCCTTCCACGGCCTGGGCGCGCAGGACCTGGATACTGTCTTCAATACCGGTACCCTGGCCGCGGCGGATCGCCTGCCGTTGCGCGAGATCATCAGGCTGCTCAAGGCCGTCTATACCGACACCATTGGTGTCGAATACATGTACATCACTGACACCGAGCAGAAGCGCTGGGTGCAGAAACGGCTGGAGATGGCGGCGTTCAAGCCCAAGCTCACTCCGGAGCGCCGCAAGGAAGTACTGTTGCAGATGACCGCGGCCGAAGGTCTCGAACGCTATCTGCACAACAAGTATGTCGGCCAGAAACGCTTCTCGCTGGAAGGCGGCGAAGCGACGATTCCGGCCTTGGATGAGGCGCTGCGCGCTGCGGCAGAAACCGGTGCCGAGGAGCTGGTGATCGGCATGGCCCACCGTGGCCGCCTGAATGTACTCATCAACATCCTCGGCAAGTCGCCGAAAGACCTGTTCGCCGAGTTCGAGGGCAAGTATTCCGCCGAGTCACTGAGCCGTGCGGGTGACGTCAAGTATCACCAGGGTTTTTCGACGGATGTGGAAGTGCTGGGCAAGCGGCTGCACCTGGTGCTCGCCTTCAATCCCTCGCACCTGGAAATTGCCAACCCGGTGGTCGAGGGCAGCGTCAAGGCGCGCCAGACCCGTCGCCACGATGACATCGGCCAGAAGATCATTCCCATCCTGATTCACGGCGATGCTGCCTTTGCCGGTCAGGGTGTGGTGATGGAAACCATGCAGCTCAGCAAGAGCAAGGGCTACGGCACCGGCGGCACGCTGCATCTCATCATCAACAACCAGATCGGCTTCACCACGCCCAACCCGATCGAGGCCGACCCCGGCCACGACTCGCGTACCAGCCGCTACTGCACCGACCTGGCGAAGATGGTCGAAGCGCCGGTATTCCACGTCAACGGCGACGATCCCGATGCCGTGGTATTTGTCACGCGCCTGGCGATGGATTTCCGCAACGCCTTTCACAAGGACGTGATCGTCGACATCTGCTGCTACCGCCGCCTCGGCCACAACGAGGCCGACGAGCCTTCGGTCACCAGCCCGGTGATGTACGACACCATCAAGAAGCTGCCGACCACGCTCACGCTCTACGGTCAGAAGTTGGTCACCGAGAAAGTCGTCGAAGCCGACGAGCCTGCCAGGCTCATCAGCGCCTATCGTGATGGTCTCGACAAGGGCGAGAACATTGCCCGCACCACGCTTGGTCTGGTCGGCAACAAGTTCACCGTCAACTGGTCCCTGTTCGGCAAGGGCCAGTGGCACGACGCCACCGACACCAGCGTCTCGCTCGATGCCATCAAGATGCTCAGTGACAAGCTGCTGACGCTGCCGAGTGGCTTCACCCCGCACGCGCGCGTGACCAAGATTCTGGAAGACCGCCGCAACATGGCTGCGGGCGAACTGGCGATGGACTGGGGCTTTGCCGAGACCACCGCCTACGCGACGCTGGTCAACGAGGGCTTCGCGGTGCGCATGACCGGGCAGGACGTGCGCCGTGGCACTTTCTTCCATCGCCATGCGACGCTGCACGATGCCAAGACCGGCCACAGCATCACGCCGCTGCGCCACCTCGCAACGGACAAGGACAAGTTCATCATCGTCGACACCCTGTTGTCGGAAGAAGGCGTGCTTGGTTTCGAGTACGGCTACTCCACGACCGACCCGGATGCACTGGTGATCTGGGAGGCGCAGTTCGGCGACTTTGCCAACGGCGCACAGGTGGTGATCGACCAGTTCATCGCCTCCGGCCAGGAGAAATGGGGTCGCCTCTGCGGCCTGGTGATGTTCCTGCCGCATGGCTACGAAGGCCAGGGTCCCGAGCATTCCTCGGCACGCCTCGAACGCTATCTGCAACTCTGCGCCGGCAACAACATGCAGGTCTGCGTGCCGTCCACCCCGGCGCAGATGTTCCACATGCTGCGCCGGCAGATGAAGCGTTCCTTGCGTCTGCCGCTGATCGTGATGACACCGAAGTCGCTGCTGCGACATCCGCTGTCGGTATCGACACTCGAAGACCTCACCAAGGGCCGTTTCCAGCCAGTGATCGGCGAGGTGGAAAAGCTCGACGCGAAGAAGGTGACGCGCATCGTGTTCTGCTCCGGCAAGGTCTATTTCGATCTGGTGCAGGCAAGGCAGAAGGCCGGGATGCAGAACGTCGCCATTGTCCGCATCGAGCAGCTCTATCCCTTCCCGCGCGATGACTACCAGATGGCACTCGCCGCCTTCCCCAAGGCGACTGAAATCGTCTGGGCGCAGGAGGAGCCGGAGAACCAGGGTGCCTGGTATCAGGTCAAGCACCGTCTGGCAGCGTATCTCGACGCACAGCACAAGCTGCTCTATGCCACCCGCGTGGGCGCGGCGACGACCGCAGCGGGCTACCTGAAAGTGCACAACAAAGAACAGGAAGAAGTCGTCAACGCTGCACTCACTGGCGGCAAGCCGGTTTGATTGCGCAGCTCGTATAACAAACCCAATAAGGAATCACGGAGAAGCTTGCATGGCCATCGAAATCAAAGTCCCCAACCTGCCTGAATCGGTTGCCAGCGGCACCATCGCCACCTGGCATGTGAAAGTGGGCGACAGCGTCAAGCGCGAGCAGAACCTGGTCGATATCGAAACCGACAAGGTGGTGCTCGAAGTGCCGGCAACGGCCGACGGTGTATTGCAGTCGATCAGCATCGAGGTCGGTGCCAGCGTTACTTCCGGGCAGGTGCTGGGCGTGATTGGCGAGGGCGCTGCGGCGGCCGTCAAGACCGATGCACCAAAAGCCGATGCACCTGCCAAGGCCAATGCCGCACCGGCTGCGACCACCTCAGCGGCTGCGGATGACGTGCAAGGCCCTGCCGTGCGCAAGCTACTCGCGGAACTGGGCCTCACAGCCGAGGGCATCTCCGCCAGCGGTCGCGGTGGTCGCCTGACCGTCGAGGACGTGAAAGCCCATGCCGACAAGCAGAAGGCCGCGCCCAAGGCCGAGGCTGCGAAACCTGCGGCTGCGGCACCCGCCGCAGCGCCGGCAGGCCCGCGCGAAGAGCAACGTGTCCCGATGACGCGCATCCGCGCACGCATTGCCGAGCGCCTGAAAGAGGCGCAGAACACGGCCGCCATGCTTACCACCTTCAACGAGGTGGACTTGTCTGCGGTCGACGCCATCCGGGGCAAATACAAGGAGCAGTTCGAGAAGGCCCACGGTGTGAAGCTGGGCTACATGAGCTTCTTCGTGCGCGCCTCGGTCGAGGCGCTCAAGAAATACCCGCTGGTCAATGCCTCCATCGACGGCGCCGATGTCGTCTATCACAACTATTACGACATCGGCATCGCGGTGAGCAGCCCACGCGGCCTCGTGGTGCCGATCCTGAAGGACGCTGATTTGCTGGGCCTGGCCGGGGTCGAGAAAGCCATCGGTGCCTTTGGCGTGAAAGCCAAGGACAACAAGCTGTCGATGGACGACCTCACTGGCGGCACCTTCAGCATCACCAATGGCGGCGTGTTCGGGTCGCTGATCTCCACGCCCATCATCAACCCGCCGCAGAGCGCGATCTTGGGGATGCACGGCATCAACGAGCGCCTGCTCGATGTCGAGGTCAATGCCGACGGCACCGTGAAGCGCATCAAGAAAGGCAAGATGATGTATCTCGCGCTTTCCTACGATCACCGCATCATCGACGGCAAAGACGCGGTGCAGTTTCTGCGCACCATCAAGGAGCTGCTGGAAGATCCGGCGCGCCTGCTGCTCAACATCTAATCACGAGAACGAACATGAGCGAACAATTCGACGTCATCGTCATCGGCGGCGGCACCGGTGGCTATCCGGCGGCCATCCGCGCCGGCCAGCTGGGGATGAAGGTGGCCTGCATCAATGCCTGGCTCAACCGCGATGGCAAGCCCGCGTTTGGCGGCACCTGTCTCAATGCCGGCTGCATCCCCAGCAAGGCTCTGCTCGAATCGAGCGAGATGTTCCACAAGGCCAATCACGAGTTGGCAGCACACGGCGTCAAGGTCAGCGGTGTGGCTATGGATATCGGCGCGATGCAGCTGCGCAAATCCAAGATCACCGCCTCGCTCACCGGAGGCATCGGCGCGCTGTTCAAGGCCAATGGCGTGATCGGCATGGAGGGCTTCGCCAAGCTCCTGGGCAAGGGGCAGGTCGAGTTCACCAGCCATGCGGGCGATAAGAAAACGCTCGCAGCCAAGCACATCATCGTCGCCACCGGCAGCGAGCCGGTGCGGCTCAAGATCACCCCGCACGATGGCGAGCGCATCTGCGACAGCTGGGATGCACTCGATTTCACCGAGCCGCCCGCGCGTCTCGGCATCATCGGTGCCGGTGTGATCGGCGTGGAGCTGGGCAGTGTCTGGGCACGTCTCGGCAGCAAGGTGACGATTCTCGAAGCCCTGCCCACCTTCCTGCCGATGGTCGATCAGACCATCGCCAAGGATGCGCAGCGGCAGTTCAGCAAGCAGGGTCTCGACATCCGCCTCAACACCAAGGTGCTGGGTGCCAAGAACACCGGCAAGGAAGTGGTCGTGGAGTTCGAGACCGCAGGCGAGAAGAAGACCGAAACCTTCGACAAGCTCATCGTCGCCGTCGGTCGTCGCCCGTTCACCGATGGCCTGGGCGCGAAGGAGATCGGGCTGGAACTCGATGCGCGCGGTTTCCTGAAAGTCGACAAGCAATACAAGACCAACATCCCCGGCATCTATGGCACCGGCGATGTCATCGGTGGCGCGATGCTGGCGCACAAGGCCATCGAAGAGGGTGTGGCCCTGGTCGAGCAGTTGCATGGCGAGCACACCGAAGTGAACTACGACGCCATCCCCAGCGTCATCTACACCACGCCGGAAGTGGCCTGGGTGGGTCTCTCCGAAGAACAAGCCAAGGAGAAGGGCCACGAGGTGAAAGTGGGCTTGAGCCCCTTCGCTGCCAATGGCCGCGCCAAGGCGCTGGAAGCTGCGGTCGGCCAGATCAAGGTCATCAGCGATGCCAAGAACGACCGCATTCTCGGAGTGCATATGGTCGGCCCGTATGTGTCCGAAATCCTGCAATCGGTGGTGGTCGCACTGGAGTTCGGTGCGACCACCGCCGATCTGCAACTGACCATGCACGGCCATCCGACGCTGGCCGAGGCGCTGCACGAGGCTTACCTCGCCGTCGATGGCCGAGCCATCCACGCCATCAACAAGAAGAAGACTGCCTGATGAAGAAGTTCATTGCCGCTGCCGTCATGTCTGCTTTCGCGCAGGCAACCGCTGCCGAAGAGTTCGATATCAATATCAGCAGCGACACTGTGCGGGGCGTGCTCTCAGGCCCGCTTTCACGCGTGTTCTCGGCCGTGACCGGCCAATACGATGCGGGGCTGATCTACAAGAAGGGTGAGAACAGCTCCACCGATCCAGAAGACACCGATCTGACCTTGGGTCACTTTGGCGCTCTGGCCACCGGTGATGTCGGTGCCAAGGGCGCCGAAGCCGGTGCGGGGCTAGGCGTGCGTGCGGTGTTTGCCGACCGGGGCAATGCCACGGGTGGTGCCTTGGCACTCGGCGGTCAGTTCGAGGTGCGCATGCCGGGCTTCGAGCGCCTGGGCCTCACTGGCTATGGCTATTTCGCACCGGGCATCCTCTCCTTCAGCGACCTCAAGAGCTACAGCGAATACGCGCTGGACGTCGAGTTCGAGGTCGTCCGTGCCGCTGCCGTCTACGCCGGCTACCGGCGCGTCAACGTCAAGCCCGAGCCCAGCGGCCCGAGCAATGCCGATGACGGCGCACACCTCGGCCTCAGGCTGACTTTCTAGGGGATCACAGATGGGACGTGGCCCCAGCATTGCCGGGCGCAAGGGCGTTGAAGACGCCAAGCGCGGTGCGGTATTCACCAAGCTGATCCGCGAGATCACCGTCGCTGCCCGCACGGGCGGCATCGAGCCTCAAGGCAACGCGCGTCTGCGCATCGCCATCGACAAGGCGCATGCCGTGTCCATGCCCAAAGACACCATCGACCGTGCCCTGAAGCGTGCGAGCGGCGAGGGCGCCGATGCGACGCAGGAAATCCGCTACGAGGGCTACGGCCCTGGCGGCGTCGCCGTGATGGTCGACTGCATGACCGACAACCCCACGCGCACCATCGCCGAAGTGCGCCATGCCTTCGTCAAGAACGGCGGCCACATCGGCACCAGCAATTCAGTGGCTTTCCAGTTTTCGGAAGTGGGCGAGCTGATCTTCGAGCTGGGTGGCGTGGTGACCGAGGACAAGATCATGGAAGTGGCCCTCGAAGCCGGTGCAGAGGACATCGTCACCGACGAGGGCTATTGCGACGTGGTCATGCCGCCCACAACGTTCGAGGCCGTGAAGAAGGCGCTGGAAGCTGCGGGCCTCAAGCCGCTGCAGGCTGAGGTGACCATGCGCCCGGCCAACCGCGTCGCGGTGCTGGGCGAAGTGGCCGAGCAGCTGCAGAAGATGCTCGACGCGCTCGAAAACCTTGACGACGCGCAGGATGTCTACCACAACGCGGCGCTCTGACTTTCCATGAACCGGCGCCGCTTCCTGCTGGCCTCGGGTGCCACGGTTGCGGGGGTGACGCTGGCCCTTGGCTACCGGCAGCGCACGGTCGAGATCCCGGCCATCGCTGCAACCTTGGCGCAGCTTGAATCGCTGCGCAGCCGCAAAGCCGAAAGCCGAACGGCCTGGTCGCCGGCGCAGGTGTTCACGCATCTGGCGCAGAGCGTCGAGTACTCGCTGACCGGCTATCCCATCAACAAGCCTGCGCTGTTCCAATGCACCGCAGGGCGTGCGGCTTTCGAAGCCTTCACGCTCGCCGGCGCCATGTGTCACAAGCTCACCGAGCCGATTCCCGGTGCGCCAGCGCTGGTCGAGGCGGACGGCGTCGATATCGCCCTGACACGGCTGTGCACGGCACTGCGCGGCTTCACTGCGCATGCTGGCGCGCTCGCCCCGCACTTCGCCTTCGGCGCGCTCGATCATGCCGAGTTCGCGCAGGCGCATGTCCTGCATATCCGCGACCATCTCGAAGAAATGGCGTTTGCCTGATGGCTCGCCGCATCCGGTCTTTGGACGAACTCCGCCGCCCGGCAGCAGCACCCGCAGCGCAGCCGGCGCGCATGTTGGCCGCAGCGCCGGTGCGCATCCTTGGCATTGATCCCGGCTCACGCTTCACCGGCTGGGGGGTGATCGAGGCGCGAGGGGCCAAACTCACCCATATTGCGCACGGCTGCATCGTCACCGGCGAAGGCGCGCTGCCGCCGCGCCTCGAACGCATCCACCGCGAGCTATCCGTTGTGATTGCTGAGCACCAGCCGCGGGAATACGCGGTGGAGGAAGTCTTCATGCGCGTCAACATCGGTACCGCGCTCATTCTCGGCCAGGCACGCGGCGTGGCGGTGCTGGCCGGTGCCATTGCGGGTCTGCCGTTTGCGGAGTACGCCCCGGCGCAGATCAAGCGCGCGATTGTCGGCAATGGCCGTGCGGATAAATCGCAGATTCAGCACATGGTGAGACTGTTGCTGAAAATGCAGGGTGAGACAGCAAGCACAATGACGGCGGATGCCGCTGATGCGCTCGCCATCGCCATCTGTCATGCGCACGTGCGTGGCACCATTAGTCAGGGCATACAAGGACATTGGGGATGATCGGAAGACTGACCGGGAAACTCGCGCACGGTGAGGTGGGTGAACAATGTCACCATGTCCCCAACTGCCGGCAGGCCATAAAACGTGGACATGGGCGCTTCGATCTCGTAGCCGACGCCGCCCACATCCA
>JAKFXK010000031.1 GCA_021731445.1 Nevskiaceae bacterium
CGCCTTCGCTTCGCTACGGCGTTTTTTCCGGTGAACTTAGGCGTTAGGCATATGAAAAAACAGAATACAACAGCACTGCCGCTGGCGGAAGTAAATAAGCCATGCTAGCCGCTCCGGTTTGATTGCCGTTTGGAATTGGCAACTTGGCATTTGATTTATTATAGCCTGCGGGTTTTGAGGGCGCCGTTTTAAACCCAATTAACAAGAGAGCAATTGCTGGAATGGTTAAAACAGCAAAGGCCAGTGCCTCGCCTTTGGAATTGAGTTCCCAAATTGCAGCAGCGCCAACCAATGCGAAAGCAGCAAGGCATAAACTTGGTATTAGAAAAACCCAATAGATGAAAGCTTTAAGAAATTTCATAACTTGTGAAGTGCAGATTTTTTGAGGCCCAACGCCTAAGTTCACCGGAAAAACCGCCGTAGCGAAGCGGAGGCGGGTTTTTCCGGTGCAACGCCTTGTTGGGCGCGCTCACTTTCTAGTGCTTCAATCTGCTGAAGCACCGCAAAGAACTTTTTACCGAGGCTGGTAAAGCCATACTCGACATGAAGTGGAACCTCTGCGAACTCTGTTTTTGTGAAGACGCCATGCGCTACAAGCTTGCGCAGGCGCTCATTGAGAACCTTTGTAGAGATGCCGGGAATGGCCCTCTCAAGCTGACCTGGGCGGGTAGTGCCTGTGTGAACGGCACGCAGGACGCTCCATGACCATTTGCAGCCCAAGACATCTTCAAGCAGTGCTGTGATGCGGCCTGATGCTGGCTCAGGGTCAGGCTTCATAGGAACCATTTTGTAAGTAGAGAACCATTTTGTGCCTTCTTTTCAAGCAGTTACTTTTATGAAGAATAGAGCAGGTGGCGCTGGGTCACAACCAACTGATGGAGATTTAAGCATGGCAAAGAAAGCGGTTTTTTACCACGCAGGTTGTTCGGTGTGCGTGGAGGCTGAACAGAACGTTGCGAAGGCTCTTGACACGGGACGCTACAACGTCGAGATCGTGCATTTGGGGCAGCAAAAGGCTCGCGTGAAGGAAGCTGAAGCCGCCGGAGTGAAGTCGGTGCCCGCGCTCGTTTTGGATGGGCTGCCGTTTCATATCAACTTCGGGGCTGGCCTTGATGCTCTGAAGTAGAAGCATAACTGCGGGTGGCGGCCTCATATGTGATGAGCATGTGGGGCCGTTTTCTTTTACGCCCAACGTTCGAGCTAACCGGCCCGCGGAGGCAAGCGCCGTAAGCCCAGTCCGCGATGATGCACCATGTGCCGCGGACTGGGCTTACGGCGCTTGCCGTAGCGGGTCCGGTTGAGCGAGTGGTTAGGCCTCACTGTGCGCCAGCCGTGCTGCGAAACTCACCTTGATCTTGGGCGTCGAAGCCGCGCCGAGACAGCAGCGCCCGTGGCGGTGACGGCGCCAAGCACAGGAACCGCGATCGAGGCAATACCCAGGAGGAACGCCGCGCGCTCATAGCCGAGCGCGGCCGAGCCGATGAGGCCTGCGACGGCTGCAACAAACAGCCAGATCGAAACTAGGACAACAGTGCGCGGGCTCAGAAAGAGGCCCAAGGCCGCGCCGCACAGTAAGACCAACAACCAGGTTAGGTAAGCGCTATCCAACGCACGCCTCATCTGTCGATGCAGACTTCGCTCCGAGGAACTCAACTTGGATAGAGGTCATACAGGTCACCCTGGAAGTGAGCGAGGCGATTGAGGCTGGAGCGAGGAGAGGGATTGCACGATTCGGGTTGTGGGAGTGCAGGGCGGTCGATTCGTGAGGCCTAACGTTCGAGTTAACCGGCCCGCGGAGGCAGGCACCGTAAGGCCGGGCTGAGATGATGCACCATGTGCCTCAGCCCGGCCTTACGGTGCCTGCCGTAGCGGGTCCGGTTGAACGAGTGGTTAGGCCTCATTGGCGCAGCTCCTTGCGGACGACCAGCTTCAGGCCAGACCAAACCTCGCTCACTGCGCAAACCTTGATGTCGACCAGGCCCATCGGGAGCGCTACCTCACGAATTCTGTCTTCCGTGATGTCCGTCTGTACCTTCGATGCCTTTTTGGGCCACGAGACCCAGATCGCGGCATTGGGACGGATGTTCGTGCGCAAGCGCTTCAGGGTGATACCAAGTGCATCGTAGGACTCTGCGAAGACGTGCACGACATCTGTGTTCTCTGATACTCGCGCGTCAAACTTGACCCCTTCGGGAACAGGAGCCAGCAGTTCAGAGTAATTCTTCGGCGGATTCTCCAGGACCACTCGTGAGCCCTCGGTGATTCCGAGCTTCTTCGCCAAAGGAGTGCCGGAGTACCCAACTGCTGGTTTCATGAGGCCTAACGCTCAAGTTCACCGGAAAAACAGCCGTAGTGCAGCGCAGCGAAACGAAGGCTGGTTTTTCCGGTGCAACGCCTTGTTGGGCCTAATTGCTACAAAACTCATGAACGCGCGCCTCGACAATACCGGCTCCGCTGGCGCGGGTGAAATTGAGCTCGATAGCATCGTATTGTTGGGTGGTGGTGTATGAGACTCTGCCTGGGCTTGCCGGGTCTTGAGTGCTACTGCCTCCGCCAGAGTTGAAATTGAATTGCTCTCGCTGGACACCACCTGCGTAGGTGACGAGTGAGATGACCAAGCCTGCCGAAGTGCCATAGGAAATGGAATGAACCATACCGGCGAGGCTACCCGCTGGGAACACAATGCCGCTCTGTGCGGTGGCTCGGAGAGTGACCGAGCCTGCTGAGCTAGCTGGCATATTGAGAGTGGCAAAGGTGCTGCCGTTGCCATCTATGGCTTGTGCCGCGTTTGAGACGTTGCAGCCGACACAACCGGAAGAAACAGACATTGATGTGGCAGTGCTACCACCAGATATAGGCCTGCAACCCTGCAATAAATTGCCGCCGCCGTTACTGCCGCCACCGCCACCGCCACCGCAAGCCGACATAAATAAGGCAGCAGTTACAACAGTAGCCGCTCTCTTTAAATACATAGGTAACTCCTTCTTTTAGGCCCAACGCCCTTTAGGCGTCAAAACCACCGCCTATCACGGCAGTAGATTGACGCAGCAAGCTAAAAATCTTACGCATGTCTATGATTCCCCTTACTTATTCTTGTGAGGTGCGAAATGAACGTGCCGGCAAAAGCGTCAACGCCTCCGAAGCCCCGTCTGCTAGACCAAGTGCGTGAACGCATCCGCACCTTGCACTATAGCTTGA
Source organism: Nevskiaceae bacterium (assembly GCA_021731445.1). Lineage (GTDB taxonomy): Bacteria > Pseudomonadota > Gammaproteobacteria > Nevskiales > Nevskiaceae > Stagnimonas. Next base: position 3,199 of record JAKFXK010000031.1, read on the forward strand.
GAACAGAAAGCACCTACGTCAACTGGATAAAGCGCTTCATCATCCACCACGGCAAGCGTCATCCCAAAGAGATGGGCTTGCCAGAAGTGGAAACATTTCTGACCAGCTTGGCGGTCGAGCGAAACGTTTCTGCTAGCACGCAAAATCAAGCATTGGCAGCGTTGCTGTTTCTCTACAAAGAAGTTTTAGGCGTCGAGTTGCCCTGGTTGAAGGATGTGACGCGTGCCAAGCGGCCTAAACGCCTTCCCAGCGTGCTTACAAAGCAGGAGTTGCAATCGCTGTTTGCCCAGCTGCCGCCGAATGGTGATGTGCCTCTTGTGATTCGTCTGCTCTACGGCACCGGCATGCGAGTGCTCGAAGGGTTACGGCTTCGCGTGAAAGATATTGACCTTGCCCGATGCGAGATCATCATTCGCGAGGGCAAAGGCAACAAAGACCGCATCACGGTACTGCCGCAATCACTGATCGAGCCATTGCGCGCACAGCTAGTGTGGCGGCGCACGGTGCACGATCATGATCTAGCTGATGGCCGCGCCGATGTGTGGCTGCCCGAGGCGCTTGAAATGAAGTATCCCAAGGCAGCGAGTGAGTGGCCTTGGCAGTTTGTGTTTGCGACTAAGAATTACGTGACCGATCCGCGATCAGGGGCCGTACGCCGCCACCATCTCGACGAGCGATTGATCCAGCGCCAGGTGAAGCAAGCGGCAACAGCCGCGCGGCTCAGCAAGCGGGTGACGCCGCATACGTTGCGTCATTGCTTTGCGACACATTTGCTTGAGTCGGGATACGACATCCGCACCGTACAGGATTTGTTGGGGCATAAAGATGTAGCCACAACGATGATCTACACGCATGTGCTCAACAGAGGTGGTCGAGGCGTGGTCAGCCCGCTAGACATGCCCTAGTCGGAGCAGATCAGCTTTGAGCAAAAGTATGTGGACTGACAGGGCGCAAACTTTGCTTTCAGATGTGAACCGCAGCAACGATTTGAGTGTGAGAGAATTACACCCCCGCGGGTTCAGGAACTCGCCCAGTTCCACTCCGATGGTCGCAGGTTCGATTCCCAAAACGATCATTTTTTGATCTAATTTTGGTCGGGGTATCACTGGGGGTATGTAACAAATTGAGGTAGGTGTGAATCTATATATCTCAAGGCGTTGCGAGCCACTTTCGATTCCTGTTCCCGCACCAGTTCACTGTATCCAGCGGGGCGCATTGCGCCCCGTTTTTGGGTTAAAAGATCACTGGTGTCTCGCGGAGAGGTGGCAGAGTGGTCTATTGCGGCAGTCTTGAAAACTGCTGAGTCGCAAGGCTCCGGGGGTTCGAATCCCTCCCTCTCCGCCATTCATTCATTTCCGCTGCGCCCGTAGCTCAGTTGGATAGAGCAACGGCCTTCTAAGCCGTGGGTCGCTGGTTCGATTCCAGCCGGGCGCACCACTTTTCAAACGAGGTTCGTTATACTGCGCGCCCTTTGGTGGCCGTAGCTCAGTTGGTAGAGTCCCAGATTGTGATTCTGGTTGTCGCGGGTTCGAGCCCCGTCGGTCACCCCAAAGTTTTCGTGGCTTGGGTCGCTAGCTCAATTGGTAGAGCAGCTGACTCTTAATCAGTAGGTTCCCGGTTCGAGTCCGGGGCGACCCACCAAGCTAATCAACAACTTAGCCCAGATTAATCATCTGGGCTTTTTTGTTGGTGCTACGCTGGTGCTACATTCCCACGCATTTTTGAAATTGGCGTCCGCCTTGTGCCAGAAGCGGCGGTTCGCCAAGGTCCACTATCAGAATCCCGATAGTTCAGTCCCATGCCTCGGCCACAGCTCCAATGCGACAGATGAACGCATTAGAGCCATCAGCGCTTATGAGTATTGTTTCTTCACGGATTACGCGCACGGACAATCGCACCATCGCCAACCGTCACACGGCGCGCAAGCCTATGCCGCAAGCTATTTAGCTGCTGGGGAACAGACCCCGCTTGACCGAATGACGGCTCATTGAGGACTACTACGGACAGAGTGGGCCAATCCAATAAGGCCCTTTATGCCACGTTGTTATGGCACCATGGCCAAAAGGGGGGGGAATGTATTCAGTACTGCATTTGTCCGATCTGCATCGAGCGCCGGACGACAACCTGAGTAATCAGGAACTGCTTTCGAGCCTGCGCGCTGATAAGCATCGCTACGAAGCAGAAGACCCCGCAATCACAGTGCCGAAGGCTATCGTCGTGAGCGGCGACATCATTCAAGGGCTCGACCTTGGCACCACGGATGTGAGTGCTGAACTTCGTCGTCAATACGACGTCGCAGAAGATTTTCTCGCGCGCTTGGCTGACGAATTTCTGGATGGTGATAGATCACAAATCGTTGTGGTGCCGGGAAATCATGACGTCGACTGGAATACGTCGCGAGCGGCTATGACTGAAGTTCCAGCAGGCAGCGAGCCGAAACCGAAGGATGCGTTCAAAGAAGACTCCAACTACCGTTGGGACTGGAAAACGAGAAAATTTTTCCAAATTCACGACCACTTCCATTACGCGAAAAAACTAGATGCCTATTGGGACTTTATAGAACGATTTTATAAAAACGTATCTGGCATTCCAAAGCTGGACCGCAACAGTGACTACGGTTTGTTTAGTCTCTTTGGTGGAAGGGTAGGCGTAGCCGCATTCAACTCCTGCCACGGCAATGACTGCTTCGCTGTTCACGGAGCCATAAAGCGAACCGCAATTTCGGAGAGCCACCTTCTAATGGGGGAAGCGCCTCATTGCTTCGAGCTATGGATTGCCGTTTGGCATCACAACATTGAAGGGCCTCCTTATCGAACGGACTACATGGACGTAAATTTGGTGCGCAACATGATTGGCCGAGGATTCCGTGTCGGAATGTATGGACATCAGCACAAGAATCAACTCGAGCCCCGAGACATAAAGTTACCCGACAAGGAAACCATGGCAGTAGTTGGCGCCGGATCTTTATGCGCGGGCGCTAAGGAGCTGCCCACCGGATCGTATCGGCAATACAACATATTAGAGTTCGGCGACGACTTAGAAAATGTTCGCGTCCATGTTCGCCAAATGGAAGTGGCTCAATTATTTTCAAAGGCCCATCTGAGCTCGGTGGGCGGTAAAAGCTACGTGGAATTGGCGTGGGATCAGCCCGCAGAAATTAAGGCCAAGCTTCAGGCGCGGCAGCAAAGTGCGATCGCTTTTCGGGTGAAGCAGATAGAAGCACATGTAAAAAGCAAAGAATTTTCCAAGGCGTTTGCACTTTTGTCGCCAAATGCGCAAAGCATGGACGCATACGAGAGAACGCTCGCGATACAGGCCAGCGAAGGGCTGAGCAACTGGAAGGCAGTGATCCTCTACGCGGTGCCGCCTCGCACGATCAGTGATCTCGTCGCGGCAGTAAATGCTCATAGTCGCATTAAGAACACTGCAGCCGCACGTGTACTTCTATCTGAATATGCCCTTGCTGTTGAAATGCCAGACTCGACGAAGCGTGATCTTATTCAGATGTTGAATGTGAAAGAAAAGCACGGATAAAACAATGGAAAAAATTCCTTTTCAGGTGGACATCAGTCGAGTAATTGAAGTTTTAGCCACCCAGATTTATCAAACACCGCTTGCTCTACTTCGTGAGAATACGCAGAACTCGTATGACGCACTATTGCTTAGAAAGCAGTTGGGCCACTCTTTTGAGCCGCAGATTGAAATAACAATTTCCAGCGCTGAAATTAAGGTGTCGGACAATGGAATTGGGATGACCGGAATTGACTTGAAAAGTCACTATTGGCGTGCCGGTTCCAGCAGCAAAAATACGCCAGAAGCTCGCGCTGCCGGCGTAGTGGGTACTTTTGGAATCGGTGCAATGGCGAATTTCGGCATTGCCGAGGAATTGGAGGTTATTACCGAAAGTGCGACCACAGGAGAACGAACCAGATGCAAGGCGAGACGCTCTACGTTATCTGCGACCGACGATTGCATCGAATTTGAACCACTTGCGACCACAGGCTCAGCTGGAACAATTGTTCGCGCTGTAACGCAAAGCGGTATGACAATCAACGTCTCACAAGCGGTCGCATACATATCTGAGTTTGTGATGTTTTTGCCCATGGTCGTTCGCGTCAATGGCATCATCGCGAGTCGCAAAAGCTATTCCTCAATTATCCCTGCAATTGCTCAAACGTGGTCTGAAAGCATTGTTGGTGCTGACTTAGGCGGCGGTTTTCAATGCGAAATGGTCCTGGCCGGGTCCGGAAGCGGCGAACTTTTGGTTCAATGCTCGAATTTATCTATGGGAGGACAGCCTCTGAGCGGAGTCCTTCATCTCCGGCAAGGTATGAGTAATCTTCGGACATTTCGAAGTGGATTTGGCCTTGCGACTACGGCAGTTCACTCGGTATATCAATTCGGTGGTGTCGCAGACATTTTGGTGCTTCAACCGACCGCAGGACGCGAAGCGCTCACTACAGCTAGCACGCAGTTGCTTCAGCAGTGGGTTTCGAAGATAGACGACTTTGTTTCAATCCGATTTTCGTCCCGTCCAGAGGCGGATCAAAACACCCAATTTATGACTTGGGCGGCGCAACGAGGTAGATACGACCTGTGTGGCCTACTGAAGATTTCCATTCAGCCCGGCTCATCGAGAACATTGCTTGAAGTTAAGGCCCAATCTGAAACAAAACCTTGGCTCGTCTACGGGGGTGCTGATCAAAGCACCTTATCGCTGGCCTCCGAGGACAGGCCAATGGTTGTGCTATCTCGATCAAATCCACGCCGGCAGTGCGAGCATAACTACCTAAGGTCTTTCTGCAAAATCGAGGAAATGACTGACGATCCAAAAGTGCTCTCAATAAAAAAAGAGAAAGACTGGTCCTTGCCAGAGCAAGCTCTTTCTTTCAGGTTATCGGGAGTATTGTCGTCAGACTATTTCGTTGTTGCAAAAATCGGCTTCGGAAAAATGTCCCACGAACTGCCGATTCTTGTAACGCGTCGAAATGATCCAATAGAAATTATTCTTGATCCAGAAGGTCAATCGGTTCAACTTCTCATCTCGGTATATGACAGCCAGTACGCGGCTTTTGACTCAATGGTCAAAGACTTTGTGAGAAGCGTCGTATTTCAAAAGATTGCAGATTTGGTGCCTAGTAGCACTCGCCAAGGCGCCGAGGCATTCCTTAAGTCTATCCAACGGTCGAGAGAGGTATTCGAGTATGAGCTCTCTGATTCTGATTCGTTGCAATCAATATGGGCAGATTACACTTCGGGTGAAATATCTATGCCCGAAGCGGTGCAAAAATCGATTGACGCTGCTGCAAAGTCAGTTCAAGTAATCGATTCAACGGTAAGTGCGCATGTGCGCGACGTGGTTCCAGACGTCGTAGATAATGCGGCAACAATCAATGTTGCTGCCGACATAAACGCAACAGAGTTTGCCGCCGCGCCGCCGATCATGCGACTTGAAAAGCCGACTGATCGAAAACTTCTGACCATTCCAGCATCGGAGCCTCCTCTTCAAGGGTATCGATGCTTTTTGGCGATAAGTGATCGTATCCGTGAAGATAGGGGAGACTTCTTTCTGCAGCCACATAAAACATCAGTAGTCTGGGGAGGGCAACGTGCGTTATTTATTTTTGAACATCATTCTGGTGAATTTGGGCTGTACTATGATATTCAGAGTCAAGAAATTATCGCCTCAGGATCAGGTGGAAAGGCATTTCCGACTTGCACCATAATTTTAAAAAATCGAATTTTTGTCCCGGTGCCTGCGGAGATTGAGGCCGCCTTTGTACCGGCCGCTGGCGAGAGAAAGAAGCTCCAAGTCAAATGCGACATTCTCTACATAGACTAATCGACCGTGGCGTTGGTTACTGCCCAGCCCAATGTCTGTTATCGCAAAATCTCGGTCATCGTTGACGTGCTGTTAGGTGTCCGCTTTCAGGGTGCGTCTTTGGCGATCTCAACTTCCGCTTCGGGCTGATTCAAGACGTAGATACAGTTATTGACACAGGTCCAAAGGGTTACGGCTTTGCTACGGCAAGCCCATGATGAATTCCCGGTGTTTGAAGGCCCAGGTTGCACCAAGCAGCATCTTCATCTGTGAATAGGGCATTGCTCCTAGGAAGCCATAACTCTCTCCCACGATCACGGCGAACAGTCGCATTTTGCGCCGCCACTCTTTCGCACCCGTGGTCATCCACGAAAATCGTGTGTTGGCAATTCGCCCTTTTCCTGAATATTCGACCAAACGCAGCCCGCGGTCCGCAAGTAGGCGTTGCTCGATGTGCTTGGAAATGTATTTGCCCACGTAGCGCGCAATCGCGTCTCTTGATGATTTGATCGGTAGCAGCTCGACTCGACCGAACCCGTAGCCTTTGGCTGTTTTGCGCCAGAACGCCCACTCTTGTTTTAGCTCTGGGCACGCACTGCTGTAGTCGCTTTGCTTCGCTGCGTTGAAATCAAATCCGGTGCGGATATCGACAGGCAGTACGACCAGTAAATGATAGTGAATGCGTCCCGACTTCTGCCGCTCGATTACGCGGATGATTGCCGGGTAGCGATCCGCTAGTACTCCGCTGCGCAACGAGTTGAATCGTCGTTGTGCTTCTTTTGCACTGGTGATGTGTTCTGCGAAAGTAAGAGTGAGGAAACCGATACGCTCAATCCCATGCCTCTCGCAGAGCGCTTCGACATTCCAAGCGAGAGCAGCGGCTGATTTTCGCTGCTGCGGAGAAAGCGTGTTTAGGTTGAGTGCTGCTTTCTCTGCTGAGCGTTGCAGTGCAGGTCCGTATCGGCGTTCCAGTACTGCCCAAGCGTCCATGCCTGTGGCGTCGTTGGGGTGTGGTTCGTTTGAGTTGTTACTAAATAGACAAGGAAGAACCGCACCAGCCGTTGCACCCGTTTGATCGGGTGCAGCCGTACGCGGCCCTGCAAGGGGCGACTTCATGCGCGGCCTCCTTTCGGCCGCGACCTTCGCGTCCGGGTCGCGCCAGGGGCGCGATCCCGGCGCGCTTAGGCCGCGTCCTTCAGGTTGCTGGCAATGAAAGCTTCCACGTCTGAAGCGCGGTAGCGGACGAGTCCACCAACCTTCACGTAAGGCAGTGGGTAGCGCTTGGAGCAGCGCCAGACAGCGAGGGTGTGCTGGGTGACCCCTAACAGTTTGCTAACGGTTTGCGGTGTGAGGAGCTGGGTAAGAACGGCGACGGTCATGGCGAATCTCGGTGCAGTCCAAAGGCGGACCGTCACGGATTCAATGGCATGCGAAAGCGCAGGAAAACGCTGACACCCCTGTGATGGGTAGGGGTATCAGGCCCATTGGGCGTATCTAAAAGGCGAGTGAAAACAGGGCGATGCGAGGTGATCGAAAAATTATTTTTGACTGCTTGGGTATCACTGTTCGCCTGGTCGGATAACGCGCGCGATTCGGTCTGCAGCGGTAGAGCTGATGCCGATAAAGTGCGTTGTGATCCATTCAGAAATAACCTTGTTGGTTGGCTCTGCTTCAGGCTTGGCTGACGAGAGCCAGAAGTGATCGATAGCGGCGCAGGCAGCTTCTAGAGCTGGTGTCGTGAACTGGCTTTGCAGCACGCGTCCACGCGCGCTGTCCGCAGCTTGCGGTTTGCTGGGCGCTGGAAAGATTTTGGTGAGTATCGTGGCGCGCTCATTTCCAACAAGATCGGGGCGACTGGCTGCCCAACGACCAAAATGTGTGGGATCAATCAATTCTTCACTGAAGACGCCCCACTTTTTGCGCTTCTGGATTTGAAGATTGCCAGCGAGTACGGCACGCATTGCATAGTCGTAGAAGTTTTCGGCATCTGGCACATATGGCCAGTACGGTGGCCAACACGTGCGAAAGAAGGGAATTGGAATTAAGCCGAAGGTCGCGTCACAGGCTTCGCGGAGAGTCCAAATGTCATGACGCAGCCAGATGACAAGGCGGGCTTCGGAAGCTTTTAGCGCGTAACTCCTAGGCTTAGAAAGCCAGCGATTTGGCGGCCTCACAGTGACGTTTTGTTGGGCGTTCTGATCAGGCATGTACGCCTCAAGCGAAGTGAACTTCTGCCTTGGTGCCGATCTTCTTCTGCACAGCAGAGAAGATGGCGGAGAGGCTGTCCATGCCGGGATTGCCTCGCGCGGAAAGCATGCGGTGCAGGCTCTTGGCAGGCTTGTGGGTCTTGGTGGCCAGTGCCTCAAAACCGATGGTGGCGTTGACGAGATCGCGCAGGATCAGGCGGGCAGGCTCAGGTTCGCCGCTCAGCATGAGCGTGGCTGCTTCATCGAGCAGGGCTTTTGCGAACGCCGGCTCGCGCTGTACGCGGTCAGTGACGGTGTCTTTGAAGTCGCGGGTGAGTGCCATTTGGATTACCTCGATTTTTTAGGGCTGGGTTTGGCTGGCTTCTCAGCCTTTTTCCGTGCCTTGTATTCGGTGTGCAGTGCTTTGGCGGTGGCGATGTCTTTCGGCTGAGTCTTCTTGATGCCACCACCAAAAAGGATGATCAGGGCATCGCCATCTTTGGCGAGATAGATTCGATACCCCGGTCCCCAGTCGATTCGGTATTCGCCGATGCCGTCAAACCACTTGATGCTTGAGGTGTTGCCGGTCGCCATGCGTGCCTTAGCGACGGTTGCTTTCGCAGCCGCCTGAGCATCAAGGTCGTTGAACCATTCGCTATAGGGCGATGTGCCGTTTTCGCGGATGTATTCGAGGACTCGAATGCTCATGTCGAAATGGTAACGTATTTGTTACTTATCTTGCTAGCCCTGCCTTGTATGCTGTTGTTGGGAAACGTTGCAGCGGCTAACACTGAATGCAGCGGACGCAACAAAGCCATCAGGGGGAAATCATGGAATTAAGACCACCAGTACGGCCCTTGCATGTCCGTCCTCGAGAAGACGACTCCAAGCAAATGCTGATGGCCATCATCATTCTGCTCGTCGGAGTGATTGCGGTATTCGCGTTCTACTCGCACCGAACGAGCAATGCCAAGTTGAGCGTGTCGAATGCGCTACAGCAGCAGCAAGAGTTTCCAGCTGCTGGTCTACCGGGTGCTCAAGAGCAGACGGCACCAGCCCTGGAGCGGCAGATTGTTTATCAGCAGCCAGCCGCGCCTGTAGGTCCAAGCACATCCGATATCAGCCGCTATAACTCGATGCAGGAGTCTTGCTATCGCATGGCGCGAATGAATGCGGATGGCGAATACCCGGCATTGCAGCAGGCGGCTTGCAATGATTACGCGCGCTTTGCGGCGTCAGTAGGGATTGATGCGGGGCAGCTGCCTGATGTGAGGATTCAGCAGCAAGTACAGCAGCCCGCGCCACGTCAGTTAGCCCAGAGCAACTCCCATCGGTCTCCTTCTGCCCTGTGCGAAGGACTTGAGCGGCAGAAGGAAGCTATCAATGCGCGCACGCGGCAAAGCCATACCTCATGGGAGGCGGAGTACTTCCGCGAAGAGCTACGTAAGATCAATGCGCAGATGTGGGATTTAAATTGCCGTAATCACTAGCTTCACTTTTTGCGTCGCTCGCGGGTTGACGGATTCTACTTTCCGTATTCCGAGCAACTGACTTTGCTCACTTCGATTTGGTCAATCTGACAGGGATTCTTGTCGCTGCACCACCGCACATCGACTCGTTTGGTTTCTTCCGCTGTGCGCGCTGAGGCCACTGCGAATTGATAGAAAAACTGGAAGTTCGTTGTTCTTTTCTCGCCATTCTGGGAGTGATGCACGATGCCGTCTGCAGTGACGACAACAGTGCGATCAGGCTTGGCATCGACAATCGTGTACTTGGCGTCGATGGACAGTTTGGCGTTGTCGTAGGGGATGAGGCGCAGGCTGTGTTTCAAAACTTCTACTGCGCCCTTGCAGTCGGTGACGGCATAAGTATTGGACGCAGCGCTCATCAAGCAGAGCGATACGCACGAGATCGAAAGGTTGCGTCGGAAGTCAGCAGTCATGGCAGGTCTCCTTCTGTGGATTTGATAGCGCCGAACCTCGTTTGAGGTTGCGTCGAATACTAAAAGCATTCTTTACGCTTTGACATGATCGCTATTCAACGCGGGCTTGCTGGATGGCAATCGCTCGTAGACAAAGTCAGAGATGCGTTGCATCGGGTCACGCAGACGTTCGATGTTCCTGCCGATATAGCCTGCAGTGACATCGCCGGTGATTCGATGGTTGAGCAGCCGCTTGAGCGCGTAATGAGATAGATCGAGGCTTTCTGCAATGGTTGCGAAGGTGCGTCGCAGATCGTGCATGGTGAAAGACGTGCCGGATTGATCGATCACACGACGCATCTGATAGCGCGGCTCGTGCAGAGGTTTTGCGTCGTCTTCGCCGGGAAAAACGTAGGGAGAGCCGGTGTTGTTTGCTTCTCGCGCGACCAGCAGCTGGGTGAGCTGGCTCGACAAGGGCAGGACGTGATCGCTGTAGTTTTTGGTATCGGGAACGGTGAGGGTTTGACCTTGCAGGTCGACGTGCGTCCAGAGTAGACCAGCGGATTCAGAGCGGCGCAGTCCCGTTAGAAGCGTTAGCAAAAGGTAATCGCCGACGCGCTTGCCCATCGTGTCCCATTCGTCCGACCGAAGCTTTTCAACAGCCGCAAGCCAAGCGGGAAGCTCATGCTCGCGGATGTAGGTTTCACGACGTTTCGGGCGCGCCCAGGCTTTTGTTTTGGAGAGACGCTTTACCGGGTTGAAAGTTAGGACTGCGTCTTCGCCTTCTGCGTCATATCGGCCTTGAGCGAAGTTCCAGATGGATCGGAAGGTGCGCATGGCCGAGTCGGCATACGCGCCGCCGCTATTTTTTGCGAGCTTGGCATGGCGATCCGCCACCATCTGGCCGGTGATGCTGCTGATTGGCTTGGCCTGCCAATCTTTCAGCGCTGCATTCATGATTTGCCGATAAACCCATTGGGTCTTGGGACGAAGTGTTCTGACACGCAGCATTTCCTCGAAGGCTTCTTCGAGCTTCACTTGCTGGGTGCGCTCTTTCAGTTTTTCTGATTGCGGGTCGATGCCTTGGGCGATGTCACCGCAGACTTGCTCGCAACGCTTGCGCGCATTTTCGGGGGTGAGTGCTGGATAGCGGCCCAAGGTGATGCGCTTCACCTGGCCATTGATGCGTCGTTGTACTACCCAGCTCTTCGCGCCCTGGTCGGTGACACTCAATCGCAAAGCGGGTAGTCGCGGGTCTTCGTAATAGTGTCGCGTGCCGATTGCCGGAGACGGTAGTGCGTCGATGATTTTCTTGTTGAACTGGATGGGTTCGGCCATGACCGTATCGGGGATCATTTTTTGATCAGTAGGTTCTACCGTGCTACACGGGAGCTACATCTGACGGGAATTTCGGTGAAAGTCAGTGTAGCTCCGAGAGTCAGAATCCGCTACTGAAGCCAGTAAATAATTGGGTTTCAGAGGATTTCTGTGAATTAGTATGAAACACGGTGATTTACTGATTAAAAATGCTCTTAATCAGTAGGTTCCCGGTTCGAGTCCGGGGCGACCCACCAAGTGCGCGATCAAGGACCCAAGCCTATGTCTTGGGCCTTTTTTTGCTTGCACATTGACCGAATGCGATGATGCGGCAAGCACCATTAAAGGGAGCACCGCTTGAATCAGCGAGTGCGGGTTTAAGTGTCGGAAGACCGTTTGCGCCGCACGCTTGCTGCTGGCGAGTTGCTGTTCGAGCAAGGGCAGCAGGGCAATGCTGCGTTTGTGATCGAGTCGGGGGTGATCGAGATTTTCTCTGAGCGGGATGAGACCCGACAGGTGATTGCCCGTCTCGGCAGCAATGATATTTTTGGTGAGATGGCCTTGTTGGGCGACGCGATTCGCACGGCTTCGGCCTGTGCGGTCGAGCCGACCCAGCTTCTGGTCGTGACGCATGAACATCTCAACGAGCGTCTGCTCGGCGCAGACCCCATGACGCGGCATCTGTTGCGTACGGTGGTTCTGCGCTGCCGGGAAATGCTGGCTTGGATGCGCACGAACGCAGCAACGCAAGCCATGCCGCAGCGTACTGCTGTACGCACGGCGGCTGGTGATGTGGATGATGCGGATAGGGATCTGGCTTTCCGGCGGCTTCGTACCGAGCAAGAGCTCGAGGTTGCCTTGGAGCGTCGGGAGTTTCAGCTTTACTTTCAGCCCATCGTGCGTCTGTCAGATCGTAAGGTGGCGGGCTTCGAGGCTTTGATCCGCTGGTTCAAGCCTGGGCATGGCATGGTGCCGCCCGGCGAGTTCATTCCGGTCGCGGAAGCCTCTCCACTGATCAATCGCATCGGGCTGTGGATACTCGAAACCGCGTTCGATAGCCTCGTGGAGATGGATGCAGTGGTCAGCGACAAGCGCGAGCCCTTGTTCCTCACGGTCAATCTTTCTGCCCGCCAGCTCACCGGCTCCGAGCTGCTGCCGGCGCTGACCCGGCAAGTGCGGAGACTCGAAGGGCGCGATTGCCGCATCAAGCTGGAAATCACCGAGTCGCTGATGATCGGCAATGTGGTCGAAGTGCAGGCTTTTATCGCCCGCTGCCGTGAACTGGATGTGCACGTGGTGCTGGATGACTTTGGCACCGGCTATTGCTCTCTTTCGTACCTGCACCTCTTCGAGGTGCATACGATGAAGTTGGATCGCTCCTTTGTGCGTGGCATGGCCGTAAGCGATGCCAGCGAAAAAGTGGTGCGGGGCGTAACCCGCATCGCACACGATCTGGGCCTCAAAGTGGTGGTCGAGGGCGTTGAACGCCTTGAGGAAGCTGATCAGGCGGCGAGTCTGGGCATTGATTATGTGCAGGGATATTTCTATGGCCGCCCCGTGCCATTGGCAGAGGCCATCAAGAAGCTGAAGACCTAACAAAAATCGCTGCAAGTGCTTGTTTAGTGTGGGGCGCTCGCATATTATCGCGGGCCTTTGCATAGGGTCGCCCGTTGTGGGCAGACGGAGGATTTAAGTATCTCGACAGAAAAGCAGGATCGACGCAACGAAGAGATCACCGCACAGAAAGTGCGCGTGATCGGTGCGGACGGCGAACAGATTGGCATCATGATGACCCGTGACGCGATTGCGAAAGCGGCTGCAGATGGTCTCGAACTGGTGGAAATCTCCCCCAATGCCGAACCGCCCGTCTGCAAGATCATGGACTACGGCAAGTTCCTTTATCAAAAGGACAAGCAGCAGCAGGCCGCGCGCAAGAAGCAGAAGCAGATCCAGATCAAGGAAATGAAGTTCCGTCCCGGCACCGAGGACGGTGACTACAACACCAAGATGCGTCAGATCAAGGAGTTTCTGGAAGAAGGCGACAAGGTCAAGATCAACCTGCGCTACAAGGGCCGCGAAATGGCCCACCAGGAAATCGGCATGCAGATGATCGACAAAATCAAAGCCGACTTGGTGGAGATTGCAGTGGTAGAGCAGCACCCTCGGTTGGAAGGCCGCCAGGCTGTGATGGTTCTGGGGCCGAAGAAGACCAAATAGCTTTCTGGTCTTTGCAGCAGCAGCGTGTTTTTAGCAGCACCCAAAAGTCTTGCCCTGGCAACATCTTGGCAAGCCCGGTTAGCGGCCCTTTTACGATGTCAGGGCTTGTGAAGCCGGCTAAATCTTAAAGACATCTGTTGTTGTTTTGGAGCATTCACAATGCCAAAGCTGAAAACCAACAAGAGCGCCTCGAAGCGCTTTTCCGCGACCGGAAAAGGCGGCTTCAAGCGTGGTCACGCCTACAAGCGCCACATCCTGACCAAGAAGTCGGGCAAGACGATTCGCCAACTGCGCGGTGAGACCCAGATTCACGGGTCTGACCTCAAGGAAGTGCGTCAGCTGCTGCCCTACGCTTAATCATCAGGAGAACCCAATATGGCACGTGTAAAACGCGGCACCACCGCAAAAGCAAAGCACAAGAAAATCCTGAATGCCGCCAAGGGCTACTACGGTGCACGCTCACGCGTGTTCCGAGTGGCGAAGCAGGCGGTCATCAAGGCCGGTCAGTACGCCTTCCGTGATCGTCGCGTCAAAAAGCGCGAGTTCCGCGCCATCTGGACGCAGCGCATCAATGCTGCCGTGCGCGAGTACGGTCTGAGCTACTCCAAGTTCATCCACGGCCTCACGCTCGCTGGCATCGCCATCGACCGCAAGGTGCTGTCCGAGCTGGCCATCAGCGACAAGGCTGCGTTTGCGAAGATCGTCGATGCGGTCAAGGCCAAGCTGCCCACCACCGGCGCGCTGGCACCGAAAGCGGTTTAAGTTTTCGGCAGATGGTTCAAGCAAAGGGGTGGCGCAAGCTGCCCCTTTTTCATTTGTGAACACTTGGGGATGAGAACGGATGAGTCCGAATCTCGATGAGTTGTTGAGCGCGGCACAGGCCGATATTGCAGCCGCAGCCGATGCCCGCGCACTCGATGCCCTGCGCGTCGATCTGCTCGGCAAAAAGGGCCGTGTCACCGAGATGCTGAAAAGCCTCGGCGGCATGGTGCCGGATGAGCGCAAGGTTTTTGGCGAGCAGGTCAACCGTGTACGCGATGCGCTGAATGCCGCACTCGATGCACGCGGCAACACGCTGGCGGGTGTAGCACTACAAGCCAGGCTCGCCTCGGAAACCATCGACGTCACCTTGCCCGGTCGCGGCATCGGCGTCGGCGGCCTGCATCCCATCACCCGCACCATCCAGCGCATCAGCGGGCTCTTCAACGAGCTGGGTTTCGAGACCGTCGAAGGCCCGGAGATCGAGGACGACTTCCATAATTTCCAAGCGCTCAACATCCCGGAGAGCCATCCGGCGCGGGCGATGCAGGACACTTTCTATCTCAAGGACGGCGCGCGCCTATTGCGTACCCACACCAGCCCGGTGCAGATCCGCACCATGCTGGCCCGCAAGGCTCCCATCCGCATCATCTGTCCGGGCCGCGTGTATCGCGTCGACTACGACCGCACGCACAGTCCCATGTTTCACCAGATCGAAGGGCTGTACATCGCCGAAAAGGTGAGCCTCGCTGACCTGAAATACGACATCACCACTTTCCTCTCGCGTTTCTTCGAGCGTGATGTGGAGGCGCTGTTCCGCCCCTCGTATTTCCCTTTTGTAGAACCCGGCGCGGACGTACACATCAAATGGGAGGACCCTGAGAAAGGCACGCGCTGGCTGGAGGTGATGGGTTGCGGCATGGTGCATCCCAACGTATTGAAGGCGGTCGGCATCGATCCCGAGCAGTTCAGCGGCTATGCCTTTGGCATGGGCGTGGAACGCATGGCGATGCTGCGCTATGGCGTCAGCGACCTACGCGACTTCTTCACCAACGATCTGCGCTTTCTCGCGCAGTTCCAATAAGGCGAACCCGCCATGCAACTCTCATTGAACTGGCTTCGCGAGTGGACCAATCCCGCGGCGACCGCGAGCGAACTAGCCCACAAACTCAACATGGCGGGGCTGGAGGCTGAAGGCAGGCCGCTCGCCGAACATCCGCTGCAAGGCGTGGTCGTTGGCCGAATCCTCAGCGCCGAAAAGCATCCGCAGGCGGATCGCCTGCGCGTCTGCACGGTCGATATCGGAAGCGGCACGCCGCAGCAGATCGTCTGTGGCGCGCCCAATGCACGTGTCGGCCTGTGTGCGCCGGTCGCCACCGTCGGCAGCACCCTGCCGGGCGACCTGCATATCAAGGCCGCCCAGCTTCGCGGGGTCGATTCCGCCGGCATGCTGTGCTCGGCCAAGGAGCTGATGCTGTCCGACAAGTCCGAAGGCCTGCTGGAACTCGATGACGAGGCCACACCCGGCACGCCCATCAGCAGCTATCTGAGGCTCGACGACACGCTACTGACCCTGGAGCTGACGCCTAATCGGGGCGATGCCTTAAGCATCAACGGTCTTGCCCGCGAGGTCGGTGCGCTCTACGGCTTGCTGCCCTGCAAGCCCGCCATCGAAAAAGCTGCCATTACCAGCAGCAAAACCCTGGCGGTCACCATCGAAAATATCGCGGATTGCAGCCGCTATCTGGGCCGCGTCATCGAAGGAATCAACCCGCAGGCGCGCACTCCGGACTGGTTGCGCGAGCGGCTGCGCCGCAGCGGCATCCGCAGCATCCATCCGGTGGTGGACATCACCAACCTGGTGATGCTCGAGCTCGGTCAGCCCATGCATGCCTTCGACCTCGGCAAGCTTGCCGGGCCGATCCACGTGCGTCGTGCGCAGGCCGGCGAGACGTTGAAATTGCTAACCGAAGACACTGTACATCTTGGCCGGGAACTGCTGATCACTGCAGGGGGGCAAGCCGCTGCAATGGCGGGCGTAATGGGCGGTGCTGATTCGGGCGTGACGACAGCTACCACCAGCATCTTCTTCGAGTCTGCTGCGTTCGCACCCGCAGCAATCGCAGGCAACGCGCGTCGTCACAAGCTCTCATCCGATGCGGCCTATCGCTACGAACGTGGTGTGGATACCGTGCTGCAAGCTCAAGCCCTGGAGCGCGCGACCACACTCGCACTCGCCATCTGCGGCGGGCAGGCGGGGCCGGTCACGGGCGCAGGCGGCGATGTGAAGCGCGCAGCGATCATGCTGCGCCACCAGAAACTCATCGACCTGCTGGGTGTGGAGATCACCGCCAGCGAAGTCGAGGTGCGCCTGCAGTCCCTCGGCGTGACGGTGAGCAAGGCAGGTGAGGGTGCCTGGACCTGCACGCCGCCCACTTGGCGCTTCGATATCGCCATTGAGCAGGATCTGATCGAGGAAGTTGCCCGCCTGTTTGGTTACGAGAACATCGCCGCCAAACCCTATAGCGCTGCGCTCATCCCTCCTCAGCAGAGCGAATCCCGTCGCCCTGCTGCGCGCATCCGCGATGCGCTGGTTGCGCGTGGCTGGCAGGAGGCCGTCACCTACAGCTTCGTCGATCCGAAAATCCAGGCCCGCCTTAGCCCGGCGTTTGCGGGCATTCCGCTCGACAACCCCATCGCCGAGACCATGGCCGTGATGCGCACCACGCTGTGGACGGGTCTCATCGGGGCTTGGCTGCACAACCATCAACGACAGATGCGGCGCGTTCGCTTTTTCGAGCTGGCCAGTACCTTTGCAGAAACCGAAGGCAAGATCAGCGAGACGCCGCGCTTGGCCGGGCTCGCCTTCGGCTCGGCCACTGCCGAGCAATGGAGTGACAAAGCCCGCCCCGTTGATTTCTACGACGTGAAGGCTGATGTAGAGGCGATCTGTGCCGCTTTTGGCGGTGATGCCAGCGCCTTCCGCTTCGAGGCCGGGCAGCATGCTGCGCTGCACCCCGGACGCACTGCCGCCCTCATCCGCAACGGCCAGCACGTCGGTGTGCTGGGCGAGCTGCACCCTGAACTGGTGCGAAGCCTGGATCTACCCGGTGCGCCGCTACTGTTTGAACTGGACTGGTCGCTGCTCTCTGCCGCCCACATCCCCGTTGCCCAAGCCGTGCCTGAGTTCCCCACCGCCCGTCGCGATATTGCCCTGGTCGTTGACGAAGCCATCCCGGCCCAGAGCCTGATTGACACCGCCGAAGCAGCGGCCGGCCCCAATCTTGCGCAAGCCTTCGTGTTCGACATCTATCGCGGGCTAGGTTTACGTGATGGATCAAAGAGTGTGGCAATGGGATTGATTTTTCAGGATTATTCCCGCACGCTCACGGTCGAAGAAATCGACACGCAGGTGACAGGCATCGTCGCCGCTCTCGCGCAAAAGCTGGGAGCCAGCCTGCGGGGATGAAGTAATGGGAGACACATCGCTTGACCTTGACCAAGGCAGAACTGGCCGACGCGCTGTTTGAAGAACTTGGGCTGAACAAGCGCGAGGCCAAGGAGTTTGTCGATCTGTTTTTCGAGGAAATGCGCACGCGGCTGGAAGCGGGCGAAGAGGTGAAGCTGTCAGGATTTGGTAACTTTGAGTTGCGCAGCAAGAATCAACGTCCGGGACGAAACCCCAAAACCGGACAGGAAATCCCCATTTCGGCACGTCGTGTGGTGACGTTCCGGCCTGGCCAGAAACTGCGGTTGAGGGTGACTGTTGATGAAAGCTAATGCTGCGGAAGTGCTGACCCTGCCGATGCCCACGGCAGAGTTTCCGCGCAAGCGGTACTACGCAATTGGCGAGGTCAGCGAGCTGTGCGGCATCAAACCGCATGTGCTGCGTTATTGGGAACAGGAGTTTCCGCAACTCAAGCCCATCAAGCGCCGTGGCAACCGCCGCTATTACCAGTTCGACGATGTCGAGATGGTGCGCCGCATTCGCAGCCTGCTCTACGAACAGGGTTTCACCATCGGCGGTGCACGCCAGCGGCTGCGCGAAGCACGTCAGGAGCAGGTGGCAAGCATCGCTGCCGCCGCAGTGCCGATGGCCGCCCCCATGCCGGTATCACGCAAAGACCAGATCAAGGATTTGCGCCGTGAGCTGGAAGAACTGCTCAAGCGTCTGCCAAGTTAAGTTTCTTGAGCTGTCATCTACTGCAACGCACGCAGATGGCTTAGACTATCCAACTTGCATCGGCGCGTAGCGCAGCCTGGTAGCGCACTACCTTGGGGTGGTAGTGGTCGGAGGTTCAAATCCTCTCGCGCCGACCAATTTAAAACCCGGATAAGCCACTGAAATCAGTGGCTTTTTTCGTTTTTATCCACAACAAATTTCTCTCAATATGATTGACCGTTCGGGACAAAATAGTTTTGTCCCAAATGGATTCGATCTTCAAACAGACAATTTGCGAAGACGAACCTGCTAACCACATGCATAAAAAGACGATGTGAAAGCTGAAGAATGCCGAAGGAGATGAACATGCTAGACCTAGATAAGCGCCGTGCCGGCAGCGCCTGGATTCACAGCCGCCTGCGCGACGTGGGTCTCTCGCAGCAGGATGTGGCGCGACGCATGAGCAAGATTTTCCCGGACGCCAGCGAGGACGGGCTGAAGTCCACCCTTTCGCGCTTCATCAATGGCACGCGCGAGATGCCCACCGTCAAGTTCGTGGCCTTTTGCACGATCATCGGCGTTGCGCCGGATGTTTTGTTGCGAGAGATGGGCTACGAGATGGTGCCGCTGCCGCAGGTGCCTGTGGTAGGCGAGATTGGTGCCGAAGGCCGGGTGACGCTTAAGCACATCGGCTGGATCGAGGCCCCGGCGGGTATCCGCCCTGAAGCGGCGTACCTGGTGAGCCTGCCCGGTTCGTTGCTGCATCACGCAACGGTCTTTGTAGGCAAACCATCGAAGAAGCTCGGAACGCTGATGAACCGCACCTGTGTATACCAGCGAGGTGGTGTGGAAACGCTGGGTGTGTTGACGGCGGCGGCTTTCGCACCAAAGGCCGGCGGCATGGATGTGCTGGCTGGCCCGGGCGACGATGCGGCCCCGCAAGAGGCCGCTCCGGTGCTATTCGTGTCGATGCTATAGGTCACGGGCAAATACTTATAAAAGCCAGAGATCGCGGCACTTCATTGAATGCAAATTGGCTTTAAGTTTTTTAAGGAGCCGGGGTGGCGGTTATCGAGCATGGCGGTGGTGCGTGGGCCGAATGAGCCGAAAACAACGCTAGGCAAGACGTCGAAGGTAGGGTGGTTGTAGTGGGCCGCGATCGCGGACAACACAATGCTGGCTAAACGACTTAGATAAAGAAGCAATTTGTGTCCTCATATTTTCGGAAGATGCTGCATGGGGCTTACGATCATGTAATCGGCGCCGAACCGTCGGGACAAAACCCTGATGTATCTAATTGTTTCTATTTGTCTCTAAATGCTCGGCACGAGGTTGCTGAAAACCTCTGAAAGCCACGTAGTTAAAGGGTTTCAGCGTTTGGCTTGCGCTTCTTGGGGTGGTAGTGGTCGGAGGTTAAAATCCTCTCGCGCCGACCAATCTAAAAACCCTCGAAGCCCCCGTCACTGGGGGCTTTTTTGTTTCTCAAGACATCTCAGCACGAGCAATCAGCGCATCAAGGCACGGTTGCGGCCAGCCTGCTTGGCTTCGTTGAGCGCAGCATCGGCGCGGGCCAGCAGGGTGCTGTGGCCCAAGAGCGGGTTGTCGGTTTTATGGATGCTGCTGCCGCCAACCGAAACCGTGATCAGCTGCGCCGGGCTTGCGGGATGCGGGATGGCGAGTTTCTGCACGGATTCGCGTAGGTGCACTGCCACACCGGCGGCATCCGATGCTGAGGTTTCTGGCAGTACGATCACGCATTGCGCGCCAACGTAGCGGGCGGCGATATCGCCACCACGACGCAGTTGCGCTGCCAGGTGATGGGCGACCAGCTTGAGTGTGCGATCCCCGGCTTCGTGGCCGTTGCTTTCGTTGTAGAGCCGGAAGTGGTCGATATCCACCAGCAGCACGGACAGGGGCAGCGCGCTGCGGTGGCCGCGACGCCATTCACGCTCGAAGAACTCGTCGAAATAGCGGCGGTTGTAGAGGCCGGTCAGCCGGTCTTTCACCGACAGTGCCCGCAGCAGCAGGGTTTCCTCGAGGATGTCGCGCAGGTCTTCCATCAGGGTGCGCTGCTCTGGCATCAGCTCGCGCGGCGAGTCGTCAATGGCGCACAGTGTGCCGATGGGCAGGCGGTTGTGCGCGCGGATGGGGATGCCAGCATAAAAGCGGATGTGTGGCTCGCCCATGACCAGCGGATTGCTGCCGAAGCGCACATCCTTTAGGGCATCCGGCACCACCAGCATCTCGTGGCCCAGAATCGTATGCGCGCAGAAAGAGGCATCTCGGGAGGTTTCGCGCAGGTCCAGCCCCTGCACGGATTTGAAAAACTGCCGTTCGCCATCCACCACCGTGAAGGTGGCGGCCCGCACACCCAGCACATGACGGACAAGCCTCGTCAGGCGATCAAAAGAGGGTTCGAAATCCTTGCCGGTGAGGTGCAGCTGTTCCAGCGTCGCCTGGCGCGCCGCTTCATGCGGGTGATAGGGGGCGGCGATGTGCATGTGCGGGCTGCCAGCAGGAGGTGTGACTGATCATGGCAAGGGCTGCGGTCAACGCTGCCGGCCTGCGCGACAGGATGCGGTCCTGATTCGACGAAAGGCGACTTACAGACTCTGTGCGAGCCAGCGGGCAATCAGCGCATCGGACCAGCTGTCGAGCTTCCAGTTGTGGATGAAGCCGCAATGGCCGCCGCGCGGCGTCGCCAGGTAATGCTTGAGATTGCCTTTGGTCTGTAAGCCCTCGAAGTCCGCAGGCGGGCACACCGAATCATCCTGCGCGGTGAGGATGGCCAGAGGCGTCGGAGAGCACAGCAGCTCTGCGGGCCTGAGCGTGTACTGGCCGAGATAGGCTTCGAGGTCGGGATATTCGGTGTGGGTCGCGACGAAGGCGCGGGTGATCTCGGTGAAATTGCGGAGCCGCTTCTGTGGCGAGAAATCGTAGCGGCCAGGGAAGGCCTTGGCCTTGGCATCCATGGTCTTGCGCCACTTGTCGAGAAAGTAGCGGTTGATGAGCTTCGGCCCCTCGTCGATGGCCCGCAGCGTGGAGCCGGGATTGAGAGCCGGCGAGATACCGATACACAGCTTGGGGGTGATGCCCACAGCAGGCCCGTGCAGGCCGACCCGCAAGGAAAAATTGCCGCCCAGCGAGAAACCCACCACCTGCAGGGGCAGGGTGTGCTGCTCAAGCGCCTGGATCTGCCGCACGGCACCCAGCACTTCGGCCAGACGCGCCGAATGGAACATGCCCTCGTTGAGTCCGTGGTGGGTGCTGCCGTGGTCGCGCAGGTTGAGGCGGAAGATGGAATGGCCAGACTGGTACAGCGCACAGGCCAGTCCGTAGAGGTAGCTCGAATCATGCGAACCCTCCCAGCCGTGGATCAGCACCACCAGGCTTTTGGCGGTCGCCTGTGCGGTATGCCATCCAGTCAGGCGGACTTGGCCGCCGCGTTCGTCCGCAGTGTCCAGTTCGACCAGTCTGGAACAAGTGTCCAAGTCGATACCTCGCCGCCGCCACAGCCAGCGCGCGGGCCGTTTGCTGGCCAATATGGATTGCATGAAGGCTGAACGAAGGCCAGCTGCCGGTGCAAAAGAGGGTTCCGGCATGACGGGTGCGGCATCGAACATGGAGGCGTTACTTCTCAATGCAGGGCGGGGTTGGCGAGGTCGGCTGTCAGCTGCTCGAGTTCCACCAGCGCGGCCCGGTTGTCGTGCTGCCAGGGGTGGAAACCCGGCTTGAAGTAGGCAAACCAGGCGGGCGCCAGCGACAGCCAGGCCGCCGGCTTCACGAACAGGAACTTTGCCAGCCGCAGGTAGCCCACCAAATGCCCCTGCTGCGGTTTGGCCGCATGCACCATGCGCACATGAAAGATGGCGGTGAACAGCCAGAAGAACCAGCTGGTCTGCAACAGGCCCCAGCAGCGTTTCAGGTAGCTGCCCAAGGTCGGCGGCATCACGGTTTTCCAGACATCGAAGGCCACGGCCTTGTGCTCGGTTTCTTCCAGCGCGTGCCAGCGCCAGAGCCGCGCGTAGTCGGGATGCGAGCCCGCCAGCACCTCAGGTTTGCGCAGCATGTCTGCGGCCATGATGGCAGTGAGATGTTCTAGCGCGATGGTCATCGACAGCTGCATCGAGGGCGAGAAGACCTTGTGCGCCATCTTCAGGCGATTGATGGTGAACTGCTCGATACGGTCGGCGGGCAGACCTGCCTCATCCATCAGCGCATTGAAGGCGCGATGCTCGCGGCCGTGCATTGCCTCCTGCCCGATGAAGCCGGCGACGGCTTGTTGCAACGTTGGGTCCGTGATCTGGCTTTTGTAATGCCGCACGCTCTGGATGAAGAACTTTTCCCCTTCGGGAAAATACAGCGAGAGGGTGTTGAAGAACTGGGTCACATGACCACCGGCGCCGTGCCAGTCGGTGATGCGCGCAGGCGGAAACGGGAAATGCAGGTCTCTGCGCACCGGCATGGGAGCAGGGACAGTGGGCGATGGTGCAGGGTCTGACATCGGACTCTCCTCGCGGGTAGACAGTCGTCTACACGAAAACAGTGTTGATCTTCGCTTGGTCCAAGTCAAGTCCCCGACCCCTCGCCTCAGACCGTGTGGAGGTGCCTCAGGGTGCTCTGGTAGATGCGCGAGAGCCGCTCCAAGTCCGCCACCCACACATGCTCGTTGATCTTGTGTATCGAGTCGTTGACCGGCCCGATCTCCACGGTCTGCGCGCCCCAGGGGCTGATGAAGCGCGCATCGGAGGTGCCGCCACCGGTGAACAGCTCGGGTGCGAGGCCCGTCTCCTCAGCGATGGCGGCCTGCGCTGCCGCAATCAGCGCGCCCTGCCGGGTCAGGAAAGGCTCGCCCGAGAGTTGCCATTTCAGTTCATGACGAAACTCCTGCGCGTCCAGGATGGCTTGCACCCGCGCGCGCAACGAGGCGTCTGTGGATTCGGTGCAGTAGCGGAAGTTGAACACCAACTCGCACTCGCCCGGCACCACGTTGTTGGCACCCGTGCCGGCATGGAGATTGGAGACCTGGAACGAGGTGGGCGGAAAGAAGGCATTGCCCTCGTCCCAGTGTTCGGCCACCAGTGCCGCAAGCGCCGGGGCAAGCCGGTGGATGGGGTTCTCCACTTTGGCGGGGTAGGCGATGTGGCCCTGTTTGCCGAGTACCTTGAGTATGCCGTTGAGCGAGCCACGGCGGCCCACCATGATGCGGTCGCCCAGCACATGGCTGCTGGATGCCTCGCCGACGATGGCGTAGTCAGGCTGGATGCCGCGCGCCTGCAACACTTTCACCACGTGACGGGTACCGTGCTGGGCCGCGCCTTCCTCGTCGCTGGTGATGAGAAAGGCGAGGGTGCCCTGGATTGGGCCGGCCGCCAGCAGGCGCTCGACGGCGCAAACCATCGCCGCCAGGCCGGATTTCATGTCCGCCGCGCCCCGGCCATACAGCACGCCGTCGCGGATTTCCGGTGCGAAAGGGTCGCTGTGCCACTGGTCGAGCGGGCCGGTGGGCACCACATCGGTGTGGCCGGCGAGGATGGTCAGCGGTGCACCACTGCCACGGGTGGCCCAAAGGTTGGTCACGCCGCCCTCGTCGATCCACTCGCTGGTGAACCCGAACACTTCGAGACGCGCCGCGATCAGCGCGCAACAACCGGCGTCGTCCGGAGTCAGAGAGCGGCGGGCGATCAGCGCGGCCGTGAGCGCCAGAACGGCTGAGCCGGCAATGTCATCGGCCATGGGTGATTCTCAGCATGGGTTGTGCAGGTAAGCCGTTTCTCAGCGCCGCCGGGCGGTCGGCGAGACGTTGAACAGCAGCGGCTCGGTGGCCGACATTTGCAGGTCGCCGGATTTCAGCAGAAGGTCGAGCGTATGGATCAGCGAGTCACGGCTGTGCTTCCAGCTCGATTCGAGCGTGGTGAAGGGCAGCGACGATGACTGCTTGAACAGGCCCATCCCCTTGCGGCGCAGGTCTGCATCAGGGTAGCTCTCTTCGATCTGCCGCAAAGGCTGTGAGAGTGCCAGCAGTGCGGGATGACTGACAGCAGCCCTGAGATAGGCCTCGCCGTCGGCGGTGAGCGCCCAGTAATTCTCGTAGCGCAGAAAGGCAGGCTTGACATAGCCATCGCGCAGGATCACGTCCAGACCCGCACGCAGGTGCTCGCCGCGCTGGCCGGTTTCTTGCCAGTAACGGGTGAGCGTCATGGCGATCAGCTGCTGTCCGGCACCCAGCTTCAGGTCACGGAAGATAGTGAGGATTTGGTTGCGCAAGCCAATTTCTGTTGGCTGCTTGGTCGGATCGACAAAACGTGTGGGCGCAGCGGCGGGCTCGACCTCTGTTGGTACCACGGGCCGTGGGGGCGCTGGTGCGGACACCACTGCCTGCGGCAGCGGTGCGGGCTTGAAGGCGGGTGCAGCAGCAGCGGACATCGGCGCTGGCACAGGTGTAGGCAAGCGGGCCTTGTCCATCGCGCCCAACAACTGCTCGAAGCCCTTGGTGGAAAGCCGCACATGCGGCTGCTCCAGGCCGGGAGTCATCACCAACAGGCCCTGCCCGAACAGCCACTCAAGGCTGTTGCGCAACTGCGCATAGGAGCGCTTGGTGGCGATCCACTTCTGCTGCATCAGCGAAAACGGAATGCCATCCGAAATGCTGACGCTGTGGGCATTGAGCCAGTGCAACAGGTCGTCGGCGTCATCGTGCAGAGTGTCAGTCATGGCGTATTGCGGATGGTTTGATATCGACGCGACTATGCCCAGCGTTCAGCCTTTCTGCCAGTCGTTGTTGAGCAGGCCGTAGATCAGGCTGCCGCTGTATTTGCCGCGGAACTTGTAGTTCTCGCGCAGATGACCTTCAAGCTTGAAACCCAGCCGCAGCAAGAGGCCGGACGAACGCGCATTGTCTGGATGCACATGGGCCTCGATGCGATGCAGCGTCAGGCTGGCAAAGCCGTGGTCAAACATGGGTGCCAGTGCCCGCCGTGCATAACCCTTGCCCCAGAAGGCCGGCAGGATGGCGTAGCCGATCTCGGCATGGTCGTGCTCGCGGTCGATGCGCCAGATGCCGCCAGTTCCCAATGTGGTAGCGCTGGATTTCTCGACGATTCGCCAGCTGCAGCCGCTGCCATTGGCATTCGCCTCGACAATGCTCTGCACCTTGCCTACGGCCTCGTCGCGCGAGGCAAATGGTTCGCGGTCGATGTAACGGCCAGCTTCGGGGTCGTTGCGCAGCTGATACACGAGATCGACGTCTGCAAGCGTCAGTGGCTCAATGCGGATGAGCTCGTCTTGCCAGCAGGGCAGCATCGGGGGTCAGTCGTCGCGCAGAAGCGCGTTGATGCCGGTCTTCGCGCGCGTCTGCGCATCGACGCGCTTGACGATGATGGCCGCCGTGAGGCTGTAGCGGCCGCCGTCCTTGGGCAGGGTGCCAGGTACCACGACGCTGTACGGTGGCACGTGGCCGTAGCTGATTTCACCCGTGCTGCGGTCGAGGATGGGAGTGGACTGGGTGATGAACACGCCCATCGACAACACGCTCCCCCGGCCGACGATCACGCCCTCCACCACTTCGCTGCGGGCACCGATAAAGCAGTCGTCTTCGATGATGGTCGGCGAGGCTTGCAGCGGTTCCAGCACGCCGCCAATGCCCGTGCCCGCCGAGATGTGGCAGTTGGCCCCCACCTGCGCGCAGGAGCCGACGCTGGCCCAGGTATCCACCATCGTGCCACTGCCGACATGCGCGCCGATGTTGACGAAACTCGGCATGAGAATGCAGCCGGGCGCCAGGTATGCGCCCTTGCGCACCGCCGCCGGCGGCACGATGCGTGCGCCTTGCGCCTTGTATTGCGCGTCGCCCCAGCCCGCAAACTTGAGTGGCACCTTGTCGTAGCCCATCAGCTGGCCCATCTCGATGGGGGCGTTGTCGTGCAGGCGGAAGAACAGCAGAACGGCTTTCTTCAGCCAGTCGTTCACCTGCCAACCCGTTGCGGTGGGCTCAGCGACGCGGGCCTTGCCGCTGTCGAGCAGCTCGATGGCTTCAAGCACGGCGAGGCGGATTTCAGCGTCTTGGGGGTTCAGTGTGCTGCGCTGCTCCCAGGCGGATTCGATGGTGGATTTGAGTTGGGTCATGTCAGGAGTCGGAGCGATCTAGGGTGCGGATCAAGACTTCACGCAGCTCATCCAGCAGGCCTTCATCAAGCAGCGGCTGGTGCGCGCGGTCGGTGAGATAAAAAACGTCTTCGGCGCGCTCGCCGATGGTGGCGATCTTGGCGGCGTCGAGCAGGATGCCGCGCTTGTGGAAGATACGACCGATCATGCTGAGCAAACCCGGCTGGTCCGCCGCCACCAGCTCCAGCACGGTACGGCCACGGGCGGCTTCCTGACGGATATGCACGGTGGTGGGCGTGTTGAAGTGACGCAGGCGGGTGGACATGCGACGGTTGACGTCGACCACCGTGATGGCGGGATCGGCGATGACACGGGCGAGACGCTGGATGATCTCTTCCGTGCGGTGCTCACTAGTGATGGCACTGCCGTCGGCTTCGAGCACGACATAGCTGTCAAGCACGTAGCCATCGGCGGTGGTGTGCAGGCGCGCATCGAGAATGTTCAAGCCCAGGCTCGCCAGCACGCCGGTGGTCAGCCCGAACAGATGGTCGCGGTCGCGGCAGTAGATGAAGACGCTGGTGCCGCGATCCTCGAAGTTCTTCACGAGCACCAAAGGCTGCGGTGCATCGGGATGGATGAGTATTTCCGGCAGGTGCCAGGCCAGCTCATCGGACGTGTGGCGCAGGAAGTATTCCGTCTCGATGCGCGAGAACACCTGTGCGGCGGCCTTCGCGTCGATACCCTGTGCGACGACTTTGTCCAGCGCGCGCTGGCGGTTGGCATCGGCACGTTGATCGAGCGTGAAGAGACTGTCCAGGCCTTGTTCGAGCGCGCGCGCAGTAGCCTTGTACAGCTCCTTCAGCAGCGAGTCGCGCCAGCTGTTCCAGAGCTTTGGGTTGGTGCCGCGAATGTCGGACACGGTCAGCAAGTACAGGTAATCCAGCCGCTCGCGGGTGTCACAGGTCCTGGTGAAGACGGCGACCACTTGCGGATCTTGCACGTCCTGCTTCTGGGCGGTGAGCGACATTGTCAGGTGATGGCGCACCAGCCAGGCGACGAGTTCGGCGTCGGCGTGAGAAAGACCGTGGTCGAGGCAGAAGCCAATCGCATCGGCGCCGCCCAACTCGGAGTGATCGCCACCACGACCCTTGGCGAGGTCGTGGAAAAA
This sequence comes from Nevskiaceae bacterium, assembly GCA_021731445.1. Lineage (GTDB taxonomy): Bacteria > Pseudomonadota > Gammaproteobacteria > Nevskiales > Nevskiaceae > Stagnimonas. The sequence continues at coordinate 30,853 of JAKFXK010000031.1, forward strand.
CGCGGCGAGGTAGAGCAGCTCCGGCTTGGGCAGGCGCTTGAAAATCTCCGAAGGGAAGGGCAGCTCGTCGGCGAACTGCGGCATCGCGATGCGTCGCGCGTTGCGCACGACGTAGAGGATGTGCTCGTCCACCGTCAGGGTGTGGAACAGGTCGTATTGCATGTGGCCGACAATGCGGCCAAACGCGGGCAGATAGCGGCCCAGCACGCCATAGCGGTTCATGCGACGCAGGCCGTGGGTGAGCCCGTTGCCGTTGCGGAACAGCTCAATGAAAAGGCTCTTGGTGCGTAGATCTGCACGCACGGCGCCGTCGAGCAGGCGCAGGTCGCGGCGGATCAGCCGCAGCGTCTGTGCGCGGATGCCGGTGATCTCCGGATGCGCCTGCATCAGCGTGAAAATTTCGATCAGCGCCCAGGGCTGAGTGGTGAAGATGGCCTCGTCACGGGCTTCGATCACCGAGCCGCGAATCTGGAAGCGGGCGTTGAGGATGTTGACCTCACCATCTTTGCCAGCCCCCAGGATCGCTTCTTCAAACAGCTGCAAGAGCATGTCGTTGAGGCAGGAGAGCGACTTGATGGTGCGGTAGTAGAGCTGCATGAACTGCTCGACCGCGCGGTTGTCGGGCTTGGCCCCATCGCTGGGGGCGTCGATGTAGCCGAACAGGCTGGCGACGCGCACTTGATGATCGAACAGGAGGCGGTCTTCGTGCCTGCCCGTGATCATGTGCAGGGCAAAGCGCACGCGCCAGAGAAAATCCTGGCCGGCGAACAGCTCGTCAGTCTCCTGCTTGCTCAGAAAACCGAAGTCACGCAACTCTTGGAGAGAGGCCGCACCGAATTGGCGCTTGGCGACCCAGGCAATGGTGTGGATGTCGCGCAGACCGCCGGGCGATTCCTTGACGTTCGGCTCCAGCTTGTAGCCGCTGTCGTCGTACTTGGCATGGCGGCGGCGCTGCTCTTCGAGCTTGGCCTTGAAGAAGGCGGCCACTGGCCAGAGCTTGTCCGGCGAGGTGTCGTGCAGCAACTGCGCATGTAGCGTCGCGTCGCCGATGAGCAGGCGCGATTCGAGCAGATTGGTGATGACAGTGAGGTCTTCCGCGGCGATGCGCGCGCATTCCTCCACCGTGCGCACGCTGCTGCCGACTTCGAGGCCGATGTCCCACAGGAAGGTGAAGAAGGGTTCGAGCCGGGTGCGGTGCTCGGCCAGAGCTTCGGGCGTGTGCAGCACGAGCAGATCAATGTCGGAGTACGGCAGCAGCTCACCCCGGCCATAGCCACCGACCGCCACCAGAGCAATGCCACTGGCAGCGCCCACATGCCGTTCCCAGACTTCGCGCAGTACCTCATCGATCAGCTGCGCGCGGGCGCGCACCAGCACGTCGGCGGGCGCGCCGTCGTTGAACAGGCCAAACAGCCGCTCGCGGCCCCAGGCCAATGTCTCCTTGAAAGTGGCGATGGCGGGCTTGCCGGCCACCTGCAGGCGACCGCGAATCTTGCGGGTCGAAAATACTTCGACCGTCAAGGATTCACTGAGATCCAGGTCAGCGGTCATTAGGGGGTTTCATCCGAGCGCAGGGTTAGCACTTCGACACCATCTTTGGTGACCAGCACAGTGTGTTCCCATTGGGCGCTGAGCGAATGATCCTTGGTAACTACTGTCCAGCCATCTGGCAGCAGGCGGGTTTCAAAGCGGCCTGCGTTGACCATGGGTTCAATCGTGAAGGTCATGCCTTCCTGCAATTCCATTCCCGTGCCGGGTTTGCCGTAATGCAGGATCTGCGGGTCTTCGTGGAACACGCGGCCAATGCCGTGGCCGCAGTAATCGCGCACCACCGAGTAGCCTGCGCGCTCGATCACCTGCTGCACCGCATGGCCGATGTCGCCCAGCCGTGCACCAGGCCTGACCACGCGGATGCCCGCCCACATGGCCTCGCGGGCCGTGTTGACGAGGCGCTTGGCCAGCACGCCCGGTTCGCCGACCATGAACATGAAGCTGGTGTCGCCATGGAAGCCATCCTTGATGACGGTGACATCGACATTGACGATGTCGCCTTTCTTCAAAGGCTTGTCACTGGGGATGCCATGGCAGACCACATGGTTGACCGAGGTACAGAGCGATTTCGGGAAGGGCGGGCGATCTGCCGTGCCGCCATAGCCGAGCGGGGCAGGGATGCAGCCCAGCACCTCGCTCACGTACTGGTGGGCGTGGTCGTTGATGGCGCCCGTGGTGACGCCGGGTTTCACAAAGGACTGCAAATGTTCGAGCACGCTGGCAGCGGCGCGACCGGCGGCGCGCATGGCGTCCTGCTCGGCGGGGGTTTTTATGGTGATGCCCATTTCCGCCGTGATAACGGCAACTCATTGTTTGCGAAGGGGCCGCATGGTATAAAGCGCGCCCTTTTATGGCAATCCAGCCATTTACAAGGAAACCATCCGCGCGACCTAAGGGTGTGTCTTCGATATGAGGACATGCACCGCGCGGTTAGCCCAAACCCTCAGGAGCTTTCACCATGTCGTCCACTGTTGCCCAAAACCTCACCATGCGCCAGCTGCTCGAAGCCGGCGCCCATTTCGGCCACCGCACGCGTTACTGGTCGCCCAAGATGGAAGCCTTCATCTTCGGCAGCCGCAACCGCATCCACATCATCAACCTCGAGCAGACCCTGCCGCTGTTGAAGGATGCCTGCAACTTCGCCGGCAAGCTCGCTGCCAACGGCGGCAAGATCCTCTTCGTTGGCACCAAGCGCGCTGCCCGCGAGACGATTGAAGCCGAAGCCCAGCGCAGCGGCATGCCCTACATCAGCCAGCGCTGGCTGGGCGGCACGCTCACCAATTTCAAGACCGTCAAGGTGTCGATCAAGCGCCTGAAGGACATGGAGAAGCAGGTCGAGGATGGTTCGATCGTGCGCCTCAACAAGAAGGAACAGCTCACCTTCACCCGCGAGATCGAGAAGCTGCGCAAGTCCCTCGGCGGTATCAAGGAGATGCCCTCGCTGCCGGACTGCCTCTTCATCATCGACACCGGCTTCGAAAAGATTGCCGTCGCCGAAGCCAAGAAGCTCGGCATCCCCGTGATCGCCGTGGTGGACTCCAACAACAGCCCCGAAGGCATTGATTGCGTGATCCCCGGCAACGACGACGCCACCCGCGCCATCAAGGTCTACACCCAGGCGATTGCGGAAGCCATCATCGAAGGCAAGGGCACTATCACCACCGCACCGCGCCCCGAGGCAGTGGAAGGCGGCGAGCAGGAAAAGAGCCGTGCGAAGCCTGCTGGCCGTCGTGATGACCGCAACGACCGTGGTGGCGCCCGCCGCCCGGCGCCGCGCGTCGAAACCCGTGGTGCTGCGCCGCGTGCTGCCAAGCCTGCCGCTGCCGAAGCAGCCCCGTCTGCCGACGTCGCTGCCGAAAAGACCGAGGGTTAATCGACATGGCTGATATCAACGCCAAGATGGTGGCCGAACTGCGCGAGCGCACCGGTGCCGGCATGATGGACTGCAAGAAAGCCCTGGTCGCCACCAACGGTGACATGGATGCGGCCATCGAGAAGATGCGCATGGACGGCATGACCAAGGCTGACAAGAAAGCCACCCGTGTGGCTGCTGAGGGCCGCATCGCGGTCGCCAGCAACGCCGAGGCAATGGCCTTGGTCGAAGTCAACTGCGAAACCGATTTCGTGGCGAAAGCCGACGACTTCATTGCACTAGCCGATGCCGCCGCCAAGATCGCCCTCGCAGCCAAGCCCGCCACTGTCGAAGAGCTGGCCGCCATGAAAAATGGCGACTCGACCCTCGACGAACAGCGCCGCGCGATGGTCATCAAGCTGGGTGAGAACATCACCATTCGCCGCTTCGAAATCGTCACCAAAGCACAAGGCCCCATCGTCAACTATCTGCACGGCAGCAAGATCGGTGTCGTCGTGGCGATGGAAGCCGGCGATGAGACCTTGGCCAAGGATCTGGCACTGCACGCCGCTGCCATGTCACCCAAGGTGCTCTCCGCTGCCGATGTGCCTGCCGATGTCATCGCCGCGGAGCGCAAGGTGATCGAAGGCCTGGTTGCCACCGAAGCCGCCGAGGCCCAGGCCAATGCCGAAGCTGATGGCAAGGTCTACAAGGCCAAGCCTGCCGACATCATCGTCAAGATGATCGACGGCAAGATCAACAAGTTCACTTCCGAAATCTCCCTGCTCGGCCAGCCGTTCGTCAAGAACGACGCCTACGGCAACAAGGGTGACGACGCGGTGGAAAAGACGCTGAAAGCCAGGAACGCCAAGGTCGCCCGCTTTGTGCGCCTGGCAGTGGGCGAGGGCATCGAGAAGAAGGTGACGGACTACGCAGCCGAGGTGGCTGAAGCGGCCCGGATGTAGTCTTCACGGGTAGAATGTTGCACCTTGCAAGGCCCCGGTAACGGGGCCTTGCTTTAACTGAATCCGACGGACTGCCGATGCCCAACGACGCCCAACCAGCCCCTGTCTACAAACGCATCCTGCTCAAGCTTTCCGGCGAAGCCTTGATGGGCAAGCTTGACTTCGGCATCTCGCCCGACGTGATGAACTTCGTCGCCGGTGAGATCAAGCAGGTGGTGGATGCCGGGGTGCAGGTGGCAGTGGTGGTGGGCGGCGGCAATATCTTCAGGGGCGAAGGCCTGGCGCGCGGCGGCATGGATCGCGTCACCGGTGACCAGATGGGGATGTTGGCGACGGTCATCAATGCGCTCGCCATCCAGGATGCCGTCGAGCGTCTCGGCCTCGAAGTGCGCGTGCAATCCGCCATCCGCATCAACGAAGTCTGCGAGGACTTCATCCGCCGCCGCGCCGTCAGCCATCTCGAGAACGGCCGCGTGGTGGTGTTCGCCGCCGGCACCGGCAATCCCTTCTTCACGACCGATTCAGCCGCCGCCCTGCGTGCGGTCGAGATCGGCGCCGATCTGCTGCTGAAGGCCACCAAGGTCGATGGCATCTACACCGCAGACCCCAAGAAAGATGCGAGTGCAACCCGCTACGACACCCTGACCTATGACGTCGCGCTGGACCGTCGTCTCGGCGTGATGGATCAGACCGCGATGGTGATGGGCCGGGATCACCGGATGAAACTCAGGGTCTACGACATGGAACGCCCCGGCGCGCTGCTGCGTATCGTGCGCGGCGAAAATGTCGGCACCCTCGTCACTGCATAGTTACCGAAGGAGAACACCATGATTGATCCGATCAAGAAAGACGCCACCCAGAAAATGCTCAAGGCCATCGACGCCTTGAAGAACGCTTTCCTCAAGCTGCGCACGGGCCGCGCTCATGCGGGCCTGCTGGATGGTGTGGTCGTGGACTACTACGGCTCTGATGTGCCGCTCTCACAGGTGGCCAGTGTGGTGGTGGAGGACGCCCGCACGCTCTCGATCACGCCTTGGGAAAAGCCGATGGTGGTCGCCATCGAAAAGGCCATTCTCAAGTCCAACCTCGGCCTCACGCCCAACGCCGCAGGCCAGACCATCCGCATCAACCTGCCGCCACTGACCGAAGACCGCCGCAAGGACCTGGTCAAGGTCGTGAAAGGCGAGACCGAGGACGCGCGCATCTCCATCCGCAATGCCCGCCGCGATGCCATGCAGGCGATCAAGGACCTGCTCAAGAGCAAGCAGATCAGCGAGAACGACGAGAAGCGCGCCGAAACCGACGTGCAAAAGCTCACCGATCAGCACATTGCGCTGGCAGAAGCTGCGGCGGCGGCGAAAGAGAAAGAACTGCTGACGATGTGAGACTGATGTGACCGCTGCCGTCCCCACCATTCCAACCGATCAGCTGCCCAAGCACGTTGCCATCATCATGGATGGCAATGGCCGCTGGGCGAAGCTCTGCGGGCAGCCGCGTGCCTTTGGCCACCGCGCCGGAGTGCGCTCGGCCCGCAAGGTGGTGCGGGCCGCGTCGAAAGCGGGTGTGGAAGTGCTGACCATGTTCGCCTTCTCGCAGGAGAACTGGCATCGGCCACTCGAAGAGGTGAACCTCTTGATGCGCCTGTTTATCTCCACGCTCAAACGCGAGATCGCCAAGCTGGACGAGTACGGCCTGGTCTGGCGCTTCATCGGCGATCACGATGCGTTCGCGCCCGAGCTCAGGCAGCTGATGGCGGAGACCGAAAGGCGCACCCGCCGCAACAAGGGCATGACCCTCTTGATCGCCGTCGGTTACGGTGGCCAGTGGGATATCGCACAGGCCGCTGCAAGCCTTGCCAGGCAGGGCGAGGCGATCACCGCAGAGGCCATCGAATCCAGGCTGGTGACGGCAGGTTATCCGGCTGTGGACTTGATGATCCGTACGGGTGGCGAACTGCGCATCAGCAATTTCCTGCTCTGGCAAGCGGCCTATGCCGAACTGTATTTCTGCGACACGCTCTGGCCCGAGTTCGAGAGCAGGAACCTGCATGAGGCACTGAGCTGGTTCGCGGGCCGGCAGCGCCGGTTCGGCCGCGTGCCAGAAGCAGCGTAAGCGCCGTGCTACTGCCCCGTGTCATTACTGCGCTGATCCTGCTGCCGCTGCTGCTGGGCGCAATCTTCGGACTTTCCACCGCGCAGCTTTACCTGGCGTTCTCGCTGGTTGGCATGGTCGCGGCCTGGGAGTGGTGCGGCTTCATGGGGCTGACCGCAACGGCTGCCCGTGGTGGCTACGTCGCTGCCATGGCCCTGACCCTTGCCGGACTCTGGTGGCTCACCACTGGCGCAGCGGATGCACGGTTGCCGGCCTTGGCATCGCTGCTCTGGTGGTGCGCAGCATTTGCCCTGGTACTGCGCTTCCCAGCCAGCTTCCCGAATGGGCCGTGGAGCGTGACACGCATGGCACCGCTCGGCCTTCTGCTGATTGCCGCCACGCTCATCACCGTTGCGGCGCTGCATGCGCAGGCCACTGGGCCCTGGCGTCTGATGTTCATGCTGTTCATCGTCTTTGCAGCGGATGTCGGTGCTTACCTCGTCGGGCGCAACTACGGCCGGCGCAAGCTGGCCCCGGCGGTGTCGCCGGGCAAAAGCATCGAAGGCGCGATAGGCGGGCTGGTGCTGGTGGCCTTCTGGGCGGCAGCGGCAGGTTCCTACGTATTCCAGATCGACTCGCTCGCGCAGCTGGCTTTGCTCATCGCGGTTTCGGTGTTCACTGCGGCGGTGTCGATCATCGGCGATCTCACCGAGAGCCTGTTCAAGCGTCTGCGGGGCTTGAAGGACAGCGGCACCTTGCTGCCCGGCCACGGCGGTTTTCTCGACCGTATCGACAGCATCCTCGCCGCCGCACCGGTGTTCTATCTGGGCGTGACCCTGCTGGGTCTATGAGCGGGCCGCAAAAACTAGTGGTGCTCGGTGCCACCGGCTCGGTGGGGCGCAGCACCCTGGATGTCGCGGCGCGACATGCGGACAGGCTCGAAGTCTGGGGCCTGAGTGCGCACCGCGATGTCGAGGGCCTGGCGCGGCTTTGCGAAATTCACAAACCGGCCCATGCCGTCATTGCCGATGCAAGCCGGTTCGATGCACTGCGCGTGCGCTTGCACGACGCTGGTCTGGCCACCGAGTTGCATGCCGGTGTCGCCGCGCTCGATGCCCTCGCCGCCGCCCCCGAAGCCACGCAGATTATGGCTTCAATTGCCGGTGCGGCGGGCCTGTCCTCAACGCTGGCTGCTCTCAAGGCGGGCAAGCGGGTGCTGATCGCCAACAAGGAGCCGCTGGTGATGGCGGGCCGTCTGATGATGGCTGCCGCTGCCAGCAGTGGCGCAACGGTGCTACCGATCGATAGCGAGCACAACGCCATCTTCCAATGTCTGCCGCACAGCACGCGCTGCGGCGCAGGGCTGGCGAAGGGCATTCACAGGATCATCCTCACCGCCAGCGGCGGGCCATTCCGCGAGACGCCCCTGGCCGAGTTGGCGCGCGTCATGCCGGAACAGGCGGTGCGCCACCCCAACTGGAGCATGGGCCGAAAGATCTCGGTGGACTCCGCGACCATGATGAACAAGGGTCTCGAATTGATTGAAGCTGCTGTGCTCTATGGCTTGCGCGAGCAGCAGATCGAAGTGGTCATCCATCCCGAAAGCATCATCCACTCGATGGTCGAATACGACGATGGCTCGACCCTCGCCCAGCTCGGCAACCCCGACATGCGGGTGCCGATTGCCCATGCCCTGGCCTGGCCCGAGCGATGGGCCTCCGGTGTGAAAGGGCTGGACTGGACTTCACCGCGCAGCTTTCGCTTCGAGCCACTCGACCTAGAGCGATTCCCTGCCGTCGCCATCGCCCGCAATGTGCTCAAGGCGGGTGGCATTGCCCCCAACGTGTTCAACGCCGCCAACGAGGTGGCAGTGGCGGCTTTTCTCGATGGCAAGCTCGCCTTCAACCGCATCGCCAGCGTGGTCGAAACCGCGCTGCTTGAGGCTGGCTCATCCAGGCTTGCCGACGCTGACGAACTTGAGGCCATTCTCGCGGTCGATGGCTGGGCGCGACGTGCCGCTGCCACAGCGTTAAAGTCGCTGGCTTAGGAGATACATACATGCTGGACTTCATTCGCAACGCTGGCGCTTTCGTGGTGGCCATCGGCATCCTCGTCGCCTTCCACGAATTCGGCCACTTCTGGGTCGCGCGCAAGCTGGGTGTGAAAGTGCTGCGCTTTTCCATCGGTTTCGGCAAACCCCTCTGGATCCGCAAGGGAAAGGACGGCTGCGAGTACGTCGTAGCCGCCGTGCCACTCGGCGGCTATGTGAAGATGCTTGACGAGCGCGAGGGTGAGGTGCCTGCGGGCGAGGTGCACCTGGCTTTCAACCGGCAGTCGCCATACAGGCGTTTTGCCATCGTGGCTGCTGGCCCCATCGCCAATTTCCTGCTTGCCATCCTGTTCTTCTGGATGGTCTACGTCATTGGCCAGCCCGGCCTGAAGCCGGTTGTGGCGGCCCCCCCCAGCGCTTCGGCAGCCGCAAAGGCTGGCGTGCAGGCGGGCGAGGTCATCACCCGCATCAACGGCGAGCCGGTCGCAACCTGGAACATGCTGCGCACCGCGATGCTCGAACACGTGGTGGATCGCACCGCGCTCTCGCTCGAATTGCAGCGCAGCACTTCGGATACCACCACTCGCAATCTCTCCGTGCCGCTCGATCGCGTACGCATGGACCCTGAGTTTCTGTTCGACGATCTCGGCCTCTCGCCGTTTCAGCCCAAGGTCATACCGATCATCAGTGCAGTGGAGCCGGGAGGAGCGGCCGAACAATCCGGCTTCAGGTCAGGCGACAAGCTGCTGACGCGCGATGGCGTGACAATCGAGGACTGGCAGGAGTGGGCGCTGTGGGTGCGCGCCAACGCCGGTGCGATTCCGGTGGTGACTTTCGAGCGCGATGGACAGGTGATGACGGCCAAACCGCTGCTCGCCACCGTCGAAGACGGTGGTGTGAAAATGGGCCGCTTCGGTGCCCGTATCGAACTGCCACGCGAGGCCAACCAGGATCTGCTGGCGGAAGACCGCCTCAATCCGCTCGCTGCCGTGCCGGCGGCCATCAAACAGACCTGGCGCATGTCTGCGCTCACCCTGAAGATGTTCGGCCGCATGTTCACCGGCGATGTCTCCGTGAAGAATGTCAGCGGACCCTTGCAGATCGCCGAAGCGGCGGGCTTTACCGCCAGCATTGGCGCAGCGGCCTTCCTGAGCTTTCTGGCTCTGGTCAGTGTCAGTCTCGGCGTGCTCAATCTGTTGCCGGTTCCACTGCTCGATGGAGGTCATCTGATCTACTACATCATCGAGATCATCAAGGGCTCGCCACTTTCCGAACCGGTGATGGCAGCAGGCCAAAAGGTGGGCCTGACCTTTCTGATGCTGCTGATGGGCTTGGCCTTCTATAATGATCTTTCCCGCCTGATCGGCTGATGCCGGGCTCAAGCACTCGACACCACCGCGATCCATCAAAAGATTTACGACAAGGGCCATTGTGAGTTTCTTCCTTCAACCCCGCGCGCTGGTCGCGTACGCATCGCTATTGTTCCTGCCATCCGCCTTTGGCGCGATGCAGCCCTTCACTGTCGGCAGCATCCAGTCCGAGGGCTTGCAGCGCCTCGACGAAGGCACGGTGCTGACCTACCTGCCGCTCACCACCGGCGACGAGCTGAACGACCTCACCGAGCGCCAGGCGATCAAGGCCCTTTATGCTTCTGGTCTGTTTCAGGACGTGCAGCTGCTGCGCGATGGCGACACCCTCATCATCCGGGTGGTGGAACGCCCGCAGATCGCCGACTTCGAGATCGAGGGCAACGAGAAAATCGGCGGCGATGAGCTGAAGAAATCACTGACCGATGTCGGGTTGACCGCAGGCGAAACCTACAAGCGCGCGCTGCTCGACCAAGTGCAGCAGGAGCTGCGCCGTCAGTACTATTCCAACGGCTACTACGATGTCGGCATCGATACCACGGTGACGGAGTTGCCCAACAACCGCGTCAGCATCAAGGTGAAAGTGACCGAGGGCAAAGTCACCAAGATCAAGGACATCAACATCCTCGGCACCAAGGTGTTCAGCCAGAAGGAGCTGAAGGAACAGCTGGAGCTGAAAGCCAGCAACTGGATACCGTTCCAGAAGACAGACCGCTACTCCAAGCAGACGCTGGGTGGCGATCTCGAAAAGCTCCAGTCCTACTATCAGGATCGTGGCTATCTCAAGTTCAATGTCGCCTCGGTGCAGGTGGCGCTTTCCGAAAACAAGGAGGACATCTTCATCACCGTCAACGTCGAGGAAGGCGAGAAGTATTCGGTGAAAGACCGCCGCTTCAGCGGTGAGACCGTCCTCAACGAGGAGTTCATGAAGCGCCTGGTCTCGACCGAGGCCGGCGATACCTTCTCGCGCAAGGAAGCCACCGAGTCCTCGGACCGCATCGAGGCGGCACTCTCCGATGTTGGCTACGCCTTTGCCAAGGTCACGCCGGTGCCCGAGGTTTACGAGGACACAAAGCAGGTCAGCATCAATTACGCCATTGAGCCGGGCAAGCGTGCCTATGTGCGTCGCATCGGCTTTTCCGGGCATAGCGGCACCAACGATGAAACCCTGCGGCGCGAGATGCGCCAGCTTGAAGCCGCACCGTTTTCCAAGTCAGCGGTCGAGCGTTCCCGTGTGCGCCTGGCGCGCCTGCCGTTCATTGAAGAGGCCGAGGTCGATACCAAGCCGGTGCCGGGGTCGGATGACCTGGTCGATATCAATTTCAAAGTGAAGGAACGCGCGCCCGGCTCAGTGCAGTTCGGCATCGGTTACTCCGGGGCCCAGGGCTTTCTCATCAATGCCAGCCTGACCCACACCAATTTTCTCGGCACCGGCAACCGGGTCGAGATCACCGCCGACCGCTCGACCATCTACACCCAGCTCAATCTTTCCTGGACGGATCCGTATTTCACGGCGGATGGCATCAGCCAGACGTTGTCGACCTATTTCCGGAAGTCCGAGCAGGTCATCCGGTTCAGCTCCGGGTTCAACTCCAACGTCGTCGGCGCCGATCTGACTTACGGCATCCCCTTGTCGGAGTTCACCACGCTCAGGGCCGGTGGTGGCGTGTCGCGCACCGCCATCGAGACCTTCCCCACCGCCTCAGCTGACCAGGTGCTCGACTTCGTGCTGCAAAGCGGCACCGAGTTCACCGACGTGTCACTGCGCACCGGCATCACCCGCGACACCCGCAACCGCACCTTCTTTGCCTCGCGCGGCGCCTTGACGCGCTTCAATCTCGATGTGACGGTGCCGGGCAGCGGGATCGAGTTCTACAACCTGTTCGCACAGCATCAGCAGTACATCCCGGTTTATCGCAAGCTCTTCATCGACGCCAACAGCACGCTCGGTTACGTCGATACCTATGGCAAGGCCAAGATCGTGCCGCCGTACGAAAACTATTTCGCGGGTGGCCCGCGCACCGTGCGCGGGTTCCAGGACGGCACGCTGGGACCGCGTGACACACCTTTCAACAACCCGTTCGGCGGCCAGTTGCGTACCACGGCGCAGTTCGACCTGGTCATCCCGACGCCGCTGGAATCCGACAGCAAGTCCTTCCGTGCCTCGCTGTTCTACGATGTCGGCAACGTGTTCGCACGACCCGAAGATTTCAAGGTGTCCGAGTTGCGCAGTTCCGCAGGCCTGTCGGTGCAGTATTTCACCCCCTTCCTCGGCCTGCTGCAGCTGTCATATTCCATCCCCATCACCGACAAGCCGGGTGACGAGGTGGACCAGTTCCAGATCAGCTTCGGCTCCGGTTTTTGAGTACCAGCAGCCTACAATCCCGTCACTACACACCCGTAAGAGAGAGTTGAAATGCGTATCCGTACTGCCCTTGCCGCCCTTGCCCTCACTGCCAGCGCCACCGTCCACGCCCAAGCGCTGTCCGCGCCCAAGATCGCCGTCGTGCGTTCGGCTGATGTGGTGCGCGATTCCGCGCAGTTCAAGTCGGCCGAAACCAAGATGAAAGCCGAGTTCGAGAAGCGCAAGAACGACCTCGAAGCGCAGGCCAAGGCCTTTGGCACCGATGTCGAAAACTACAAGCGTGATGCCGACACGCTCTCCCCCGACCAGCGCGCCAAGAAAGAGAAAGACCTCAACGCCCGCCAGGTCGACATCCAGTTCGCCCAGCGCAAGTTCCAGGAAGATCTGCAAAACCGTGATCGCGAGCTGACCCAGGACATGATGGGCAAGATCAAGAACGTGATCGTCGCCATCTCAAAGGAAAAAGGCATCACCCTGGTTGTGCAGGATCCGGTCTATGCCGACGACAGCGTGGACATCACTGCCGAAGTGCTCAAGCGCCTGAATGCAGGCGGCAAGTAAGCCGTAGCGGCAAGGCCCGGCTGCATGGCAGCCGGGCCTTTGTTATTTTGCAGCCATGAATACTTTCACTCTGCACGAACTCGCCGTCCGTTTCGAACTGACGCTCGTCGGAGAGGGTGCGACGCGCATCACCGGCCTCTGCGCACTCAAGCCCGGTCAGTCCGGCAAGCTGACCTATCTCGCCAATCCCCAGCAGCGCGGCGCCTTGCCGGGTACGCAGGCAGCTGCAGTGATCGTCGGCGCGCGCGATGCTGCCGCCTTGCAGACGCCGGGCCTGATTGCGGCTGATCCCGGCCTTGCTTTCGCTCGCGTCGCCAGACTTTACGACCCTTCGAAAAACTTCGCGCCCGGTATCAGTGCAGAGGCCCTCATCGACCCTGGCGCCCGTATTGGCGTGGGCTGCTGCATCGGCGCCCGCGTGGTGATCGAGGATGCTGTCGTGATCGGCGGCGGCAGCCGCATCGGGCCGGGCTGCATCATCCGCAGCGGCACGGTGATCGGCGAGGGTGCGCGGCTGGAGGCCAACGTCACCGTCTGCGAGCGGGTCACCATCGGCGCGCGCGTGCTGATCCAGCCCGGCGCAGTGATCGGCTCGCGCGGCTTCGGCAATGTCCGCCTGCCCGATGGCAGCTGGGAGGAAGTGCCGCAACTCGGCAGTGTCGTGATCGGTGATGACGTCGAGATTGGCGCCAGCACCACCATCGACCGGGGTGCACTGACCGACACGGTGATCGGAGACGGCGTGAAGCTCGACAACCAGATCCAGATCGCCCACAACTGCATCATCGGCGCGCACACTGCCATGGCGGGCAGCTCCGGGGTCGCGGGTTCCACCACCATCGGCAAGCGCTGCATGATTGGCGGTGCCGCCAACATCGGGGGGCATCTCAGCATCTGCGACGATGTGGTGCTGCTTGGCCGCGCGATGGTGACGGGTCACATCAGCGAGCCGGGCGTGTATGGCTCCGGCCTGCCATTTGCACCCGCGCGTGAGTGGCGCAAGACCGTCGCTCGCGTGCGGCGTCTGGACAAACTCGAAGCCCGTATCAAGCGCCTTGAAGCGGCAGCCCGGCTGCCGCCCACCGAACCACCAGCCGACGACAGCGAGAGAGACGCATGAGCGGATCCAGCCCTGCCAGCACTGCCGAAAAGGCAGGCTGCACCCTGAACCAGAAAACCAGTTTCGACATCCGCGACATCATGCGGTTGCTGACGCACCGCTATCCCTTTCTGCTGGTGGATCGTGTCACCGAATACGACAAGGGAAAATCGTTGACTGCGCTGAAGAACGTCACCCTCAACGAGCCATTCTTCGTCGGCCATTTCCCGCTGGTGCCGACCATGCCGGGTGTGCTGATGCTGGAAGCGCTCGCACAGGCTTGCGGCCTACTCGCCGTACTCGATTCCGGCGTGCGGCCGGAGAGTGGCCACATCCTCTACTTCGCCGGCATCGATGAGGCCCGTTTCAAGCGTGTGGTCATCCCCGGCGATCAACTGACACTGCATGTCGTGCTCGACCGGCAGAAGCGCAATGTCTGGAAGTTCAAGACTTTCGCGCGGGTCGGCAAGGACATCGCCTGCGAGGCCCTGATGACCTGTGTGCTCAAGCATCCGGACGAGGCCAGATCCGCTGCCGAGGTCGCCAGCTGATGCTGCGTATTCACCCGACCGCGATCATCGATGCTCAGGCCGAGCTGCACGAGTCGGTGCAGGTGGGGCCTTATTCCATCATCGGCCCCGGCGTGGCGATTGGCGAAGATTGCTGGATTGGCCCGCATGTGGTGTTGAGCGGCCCGCTGAGCTTGGGCAAGCGCAACAAGGTCTATCCCTTCGCCAGTGTCGGTGCGCTGTCGCAGGACAAGACCGCGACCGAGGCACAGCCCACCAGCACGGTGATCGGCGACGACAACATCATCCGCGAGTACGTGTCGATCCAGCGTGGCACGATGAAGGAATACGACAGCAAGCGGGGCGAGACCCGCATCGGTGATCGCAACCTCATCATGAACTACTGCCACATCGCGCACGACTGCGTGGTGGGCAGCGACACCATCTTTGCCAACAACACCTCGCTCGCCGGCCATGTCGAGATTGGCGACCATGTGGTGCTGGGCGGCTACACGCTGATCTACCAGTTCTGCCGTGTCGGCGCGCATGGCTTCACGGCCTATGCCGCCGGACTCTCCGGTGACGTGCCTCCATTCGTGATGGTGCAGGGCAGCCCCGCCGATGCGCGTGCGGTCAACAAGGAGGGCCTGAAACGCCGTGGCTTCAAGCCCGAGGAAATCGAGCCGATCGAAGAGGCCTTCAAGCTCATCTACCGCAGTGGCAAGGTGATGGCGGAGGTGAAGGCCGAACTGGCGGTGATGGGCGAAAGCTCGGTGCATGTGAAGCTGATGAGCGAGTTCATCAGCAACGGCAAACGGCCTTTGGCGCGCGGCTGAACCGGGCCAAGGTCGAGTGCCTTGAATGGCACTCGACCCCGGGAGTTGGAAAATAGCTACCGTCTCGCCAGGGGCGGCCAAATCACACCATGACCAATAAGCCACTCCATTTCGCCCTCATCGCTGGCGAACTCTCCGGCGATATTCTCGGCGCCGCCCTCATCCGCGCTCTGCGAGCACGCTACCCCGGCGCCCGCTTCACCGGCGTGGCAGGCCCAGGCATGGTGGCCGAGGGCTGCGAGAAGGTTGAAAGCATCGACGCGCTCTCGGTGATGGGCATCGCCGAGGTGCTGCCCGCCATTCCACGCCTGTTCAAGCTCAGGGCCGCGCTGATCCAGCGTTATGTGGCTGAAAAGCCGGACGTGCTGATCGGCATCGATGCGCCAGACTTCAATCTGGGGCTTGAAAAACGCCTGCGCGCACGCGGCCTGAAAACCGTGCATGTGGTCAGCCCCAGTGTCTGGGCCTGGCGCGAGGGGCGCGTGCATGGCATCAAGAAATCGGTGGATTTGATGCTCTGCCTGTTTCCTTTCGAGACTGCTTTTTATGCCCGGCATGGCGTGCCTGCGGCCTACATCGGCCATCCGCTGGCCGATCAGCTGGATGATGCGGTCACGCCGCTGCGAGGTCGTCAGGCATTGGCTTTGAGCGAGGCGCCGACACTGGCCGTGCTGCCGGGATCGCGTGGTGGCGAGGTGGCACGCTTGGCGGTGCCGTTTGCCCAGGCCGTCGCACGGTTGGCCAGGCAAATCCCCGGCTTGCAGGTGGTCACACCCGTCGCCAAACCCAGTTTGCGCCCCGGTATCGAAGCGGCCCGGGCTGCACACGCGCCAGAGGTTGCGTGGACTCTGCTCGACGGCCAATCCCGCCAGGCCATGCAAGCTGCGGATGTGGTGCTGCTGGCGAGCGGCACCGCCACCTTGGAGGGCTTGCTGCTGGGCCGCCCGATGGTGGTGGGTTATGCCGCCTCGCCCTTGACGGTGTTCTTTCTGCGCACGCTGGGCATGGTGAAAGTCGTCAACGTCAGCCTGCCCAACCTGTTGTGCGGCAGCGCCGTGGTGCCAGAGTGCTTGCAGGAACGCTGCACGGGCGAACTGCTGAGTGCTGCGGCACTACCGCTGTTTGGCACAGCAGAGGCCCGCGCACAGACGGAATCGTTCACCGCCGTGCGCCGGGAGCTGAGGCGTGATGCGGGCGCGTTGGCGGCGGCCGCTATCGCGAACTTGCTGGGCCAATAGCGGGCCCTGCCGTCAGGACTGCCCATGTCGGAAGAAACCGTGCAGGCTATGGCCATGCAGAACTGGATCGCAGGCATTGACGAGGCAGGGCGCGGCTGTCTAGCCGGGCCGGTGTTTGCAGCGGCGGTCATCCTGCCCTCTGATCACGGCATCGTCGGCTTGAATGATTCCAAGCAACTGAGTGCTGTCCAGCGTGAGTCTTTGTTTCCGCTGATCCAGCAGCGCGCGCTGGCTTTTGCGATTGCCAGCGCGAGCGTCGAAGAAATCGACCGTCTCAACATCCTGCAAGCCAATCTGCTCGCCATGCGGCGGGCGGTGGCGGCTTTGGGCCTGCGACCTTCGCTTTGTCTCGTGGATGGCAACATCGACCCGAGGCTTGGCGTGGCGACGCGCTGCGTGGTGGGCGGCGATGCGCTGCACGCCGAGATTATGGCCGCGAGCATCCTCGCCAAGGTTGCGCGTGATGCCCAGATGCAGCGGCTTGACGCGGAGCATCCCGGCTACGGCCTTGCCCAGCACAAGGGCTATGGCACGGTGCAGCACCTCACGGCACTGCGCACGCTGGGACCAAGTGCGGCGCATCGCATGAGCTTTGCGCCCTGCGCGCAGGCTGTGCTGCTTCTGGAGCAAGCGGCATGAGCTTCGTCCACCTGCGCCTGCACACCGAGTATTCGCTCACCGACGGCATCGTCCGCATCGAGCCGCCCAAGCGCAAAGGCGGCGGGCAGGGGGCCACGCTCACCTCGCGGGCGAGTGAGTTGAAGCTCCCCGCACTGGCCATCACCGACGCCAACAATCTGTTTGCAATGGTCAAGTTCTACAAGTCTGCCGAAGCTGCGGGCATCAAGCCCATCGCCGGTTGCGATGTCTGGCTGGAAGAACGCAACAAGGACGAAGGCCCCGAGCGGCTGACCGTATTCGTGCAGCATGAGGCCGGTTTCGAGAATCTCTCGGCGCTGCTGAGCCGCGCGCAGCTCGAAAACCAGACCCGCCATGGTGCGCTGGTGAAGCGCGAATGGTTGTCAGAGGCCGGGAGTGGCCTCATCGCCATGACCGGCAAGGACGGTACGCTCGCCCGCGCCCTGTTCGCCGACCAACTCGAGGTTGCTCAAGACATCGCCGCCGAATGGCGCGCCCTGTTTCCGGATCGTCTCTATCTCGAAGTCTGCCGCTGCGAACGCGCCGACGATGAGGACTGGGTGCAGCTTGCAGCAGCCTTCGGCCGCCATGCGCAACTGCCGCTGGTGGCGACCAACGACGTACGCTTTTTGAAACCCAGCGAGTTCGCGGCCCACGAGGCACGCGTCTGCATTGCCACCGGCCGCGTGCTGGCCGATGACAAGCGGCCCAGACTCACCAGCGAGCAGCAGTACCTGAAGTCGGCGGAGGAGATGCGTGAGCTGTTTAAAGACATGCCGGAGGCGATCGAAAACACCCTCCACCTTGCGCGACGCTGCACGCTCAAGCTGCATTTCGGCAGCTACCACCTGCCCAAATTCCCGGTGCCGGAGAGCCATACGCCGGACAGCTTTCTGGAGCAGGAATCCCGCGAAGGCTTGAAGCGTCGCTTCACCGAAATCCAGCTGGCGCGTCCTGAACAGGAGTACTGGGAGCGGCTGGAGTTCGAGATCGCTGTCATCCAGAAGATGGGCTTTCCCGGCTACTTCCTCACCGTTGCCGATTTCATCCGCTGGGCCAAGGCAAATGGCTGCCCGGTGGGACCGGGGCGTGGCTCTGGCGCAGGCTCACTTGTGGCCTACGCGCTGCGCATCACCGATCTGGACCCGCTGCCGTACGACCTGCTGTTTGAGCGATTCTTGAACCCGGATCGCGTGTCGATGCCCGACTTCGACGTCGATTTCTGCATGGACAACCGCGACAACGTGATCCGTTACGTGACGGAAAAATATGGTCGCCAGTTCGTCAGCCAGATCGTCACCTACAACACCATGGCGGCGAAGGGCGTGGTGCGCGATGTGACCCGCATCATGGGCCACGGCTATGGCTTTGGGGATCGCATTGCCAAGCTGATCCCGCCCACGCCAGGGGCAACGCTGGCCGATGCGGTGGAGCAGGTGCCGGAACTGAAGAAGGCCTATGCCGAGGAGGAGGACACCAAAGCCGCGCTCGATCTGGCACTCGAACTCGAAGGCATCACCCGTGGCGTCGGTGTCCATGCCGGTGGCGTGGTGATCGCACCACAGCCCTTGATGAGCTACACGCCACTGTATTGCGACCCTGACGGCAGTGGCGTGCGCACACAGTTCGACATGAAGGATTTGGAGGTGCTGGGCCTGGTGAAGTTCGACTTCCTCGGCTTGAAGACGCTGACTGTCATCGAGGAGGCGGTGCAGACGATTGCCAGGCGCACCAGCAAGGCGCTGGACATGTTGGCGCTGCCGCTCGACGACGCGCTCACCTATCAAAAAATCTTTCAGAGCGGAGAGAGCAGCGCGGTGTTCCAGATGGAATCGCCAGGGATGCAGAAAGCCGCGCGCGACTTAAAGCCGGACTGCTTCGAGGACATCATCGCGCTCGTCTCGCTGTATCGACCGGGCCCGATGGACAACATCCCAGTGTTTTGCGAGAACAAGCGCGATCCCAAGAAGGTGTCGTACCTGCATCCGGAGATGGAGCCGGTCTTGAAAGCGACCTACGGCATCTTCGTCTACCAGGAGCAGGTGATGCAGATGAGCCAGCGTCTGGCCGGCTACACGCTGGGCGGTGCCGATCTCCTGCGCCGTGCGATGGGCAAGAAGAAAGCCGACGAGATGGCCGAGCAGCGCGCCATCTTCAACAAGGGCGCGATCGAGCGTGGCGTCAGCGAGGAAGTGGCGGGCAAGGTGTTCGACCTGATGGAGAAGTTCGCGAACTACGGCTTCAACAAGTCTCACGCGGCGGCCTATGCGCTAGTGAGCTATCACACGGCCTGGCTCAAGACGCACTACCCGGCGGAGTTTATGGCCGCCGTGCTCTCCTGCGAAATGGCGCACCCGGAGTCGGTGGTGGTGATGCGCGACGAGGCGGTACGCATGGGCCTGAAGGTGTTGCCGCCTTCGGTGAACCAATCACGCTATCGCTTCACCGTGCCCGCCAATGGGCAGGTGCGCTATGGCCTTGGCGCGGTGAAGGGCGTGGGCGAGGGCGCGGTGGAAGGCATCATCCATGAGCGCGATCAGCACGGCCCCTTCACAGATCTGTTTGATTTCTGCCGCCGCATTGACCTCAAGAAAGCCAACAAGAAATTGCTGGAGGCGATGATCTTCAGTGGCAGCTTCGACGAGTGGGGTTTAAACCGTGCCTCGCTGTTGAAGACACTGCCCAAGGCACTGCAACACGCGGAACGCGCCAGCAGCAATGCCAGCAGTGGACAGAATGATTTGTTCGGCAGTGGCGGTGGCAGCAAGCTGCCGGAAGCGCAGGTGAAGCACGAGCCGGAGCGCGTTGCCGAATGGGCGCTGGAGGAGAAATTGCAACACGAGATGGAGACGCTGGGCTTCTATCTCTCCGGGCACCCTATCGAAACACACAAGGCGCTGATCGACCAGACGTGCAGCGGACGCCTGTCCGAGATTCTCGCCAAGCTGGCACCTGCGCCCAAGCCTGATGCCAAGGGCAAGACGCCCTGGGTGCCGCGCAGCAAGAACCTCTTCGCGGCCTGGGTGACGGACATCCGCTATTTCAAGGCCCGCGATGGTGCGATGGGCAAGGCAGCCAAGGACAGCTACAAGGTGACGTTCACCGAGGGCGGTGCCACGCTCACCACCTTCATCGACGCGGACAAATGGAGCGTGGCGAAGAACACCGTGAAGCTCGACGACGTGGTGTTCGTGCAAGGTGAACTGTCGATGAGTGCACCGCGCGAGGGCAGGGCGAGTGAGCCACGTCTCTACAACGCCGAGTTCTTCAGCCGTGCGGCCATCGCCGCTGATTACGCGCAGCGCGTCTGGCTGGTGTGGGATCGCCCTGCGGCCGATGTGCAAACCCTGCGCTCGCTGCTCACACCGTTCCGCCATGCGGAGGGGATGCCGGTGATGGTGGAAGTGGTGAATGCGCAAGCCCGTGCACTGCTCGACTGGCCTGCGGACTGGAAGCTGAAACTGACCGAATCCGGCATGGCGGCACTGCAACAATTCTTGACACCCGACTGCGTTAAAGTGCAATACCGGCGCTACACGCCGCCGGTGCAGGAGCGGCGCTTCGAGCGCAGTTCCGGTGGATTTTCAGGTGGTGGTGGCGATGATGAGTAAGCACCCATCACCGGGCGTCATTCCGGCGAAAGCCGGAATCCAGTCTTGCCGAGAGTGACGATGTTTGAGGGACTGGATACCGGCTTTCGCCGGTATGACGACGTTGGTGCTAACCGTTTTTAGAGACTTGCCCATGAACCTCAACTATCTCGACTTCGAGCAACCCGTGGCCGATTTGCAGGCCAAGATCGACGAACTGCGGTTTTCGACCCAGGGCAGCGGTGTCAACCTCACTGCCGAGATCGAGAGCCTGGAAGGCAAGATCAAATCACTGACCGAGCAGATTTTCGCCAAGCTCACGCCCTGGCAGAT